>NZ_JAHLZY020000001.1:2477226-2786880 GCF_018967865.2 Hymenobacter siberiensis | reverse complement strand
GGCATCGTCGCCTTCTCGCTGAAGAACCGCTTCTTCATCTTTTTCATGACGGCGCTGCTCGTAGCCGGCGGCACCTACAGCTACGTCCACACGCCCATCGAGGCGTTTCCGGACGTGACGAATATCCAAATGATTATCGTGAGTCTCTGGCCCGGCCGCTCGGCCGGGGAGGTGGAGCGCTTCGTGAGTACGCCCATCGAGGTGGCCATGAACTCGGTGCAGATGAAGAGTAAAATGCGCTCCATCAGCATGTTTGGCCTGTCGGTGCTCAAGATAAACTTCGAGGGCAACGTGGAGGACTTCTTCACCCCACTCAGCAGGTGAACAACCTACTGAGTGGGGTGAATCTACCCGCCGGCTGCGACTTACATGTGCAGCCGCCCGACGGCCCGACGGGCGAGATTTTCCGCTACACGGTGCAGAGCCGCACCGGCCGCAGCACTAACGAGTTACTCGCCATTCAGGACTGGACGGTGGAGCGGCAGCTAAAATCGGTGCCCGGCGTGGCCGATATCGCGGCTTTCGGCGGCACGCGTAAGGTGTACGAAATCAGCGTGAACCCCGCCATGCTGGCCAAGTACGACATGACGCCGCTGGAGGTGTTCGAAGCCGTGCAGAAGTCGAACATGAACGTTGGGCGGCGACGTGATTGAGAAGAACTCGCAGAGCTACGTGGTGCGCGGTATCGGCCTGCTCACCAAGCCCGAGGACATCGGCAACATCATCGTCAAGGACATTAATAACGTGCCGGTGCTGGTGCGCAACGTGGCTCAGGTGAAGGAAAGCAACGCCCCCCGCGTGGGCCAGGCCGGGCTGGACGACCAGAGCGACGTCGTGGAAGGCATCGTGGTAATGCGCAAGGGCGAAACCCCCGCCGAGGTGCTGAGCTCAACGAAAAGGTGCTACCCAATAACTTGTATATCAAAGTGTTATACGACCTAGACGTGCTGATGGACCACTGCACGCACACCGTGATTCACAACCTGATGGAGGGCATTGTACTCGTCACGCTCATCTTCATGGCCGACTGGCGCACCACGCTCACAGTGGGCATTGTGGTGCCGCTGGCGCTGCTGTTTACCTTCGTGTGTTTGCGGCTGGAAGGCATGAGCGCCAACTTGTTGAGCATGGGCGCGATTGATTTCGGCATCATCATCGACGGGGCGGTGGTGATGGTGATGGTGGAGGGTGTTTTCGTGGTGCTCGACCACAAGGCCCAGCAGGTGGGCATGGAGAAGTTCAACAAGCTGGCCAAGATGGGCATGATTAAGAAGACTGGTGGCGAGCTGGGCAAGGCCGTGTTCTTCTCGAAGCTGATTATTCTGACCTGCCTGCTGCCCATTTTTGCCTTCGAGAAAGTGGAGGGCAAGATGTTCAGCCTGCTGGCCTACACGCTGGGCTCTGCCCTGATCTGACGCTGACGCTGGTGCCCGTGCTGTGCTCGCTGCTGCTGAACAAGAACGTGAAGGAGAAGCACAACCCCATCGTAACCTTCTTCGACACCATTGTAACCAATGCTTTTGGCTTCACTTACCGCCACAAGATGCTGAGCTTCGGCGTGACGATGGTGGTGGTAGTGGCCGGCCTGTATTCGTTTAAATTGCTGGGCTCGGAGTTTCTGCCCAAACTGAACGAGGGCGCGCTGTGGGTAGAAACCAAGCTGCCGATGTCGTCTTCCCTGACGGAAACCAACAAGATGGCGGCCAACTACCGCCGCATCCTGCGCTCGTTTCCGGAAGTGACGTCGGTGCTTTCGCAAATGGGCCGCTCCAACGACGGCACCGACCCTTTGGGTACTTACTACGTGCAGGCCCAGGTGAACCTCAAACCCAAGGACGAGTGGAAGCGCGACATCACTAAGGAGCAGCTGATTGAGGAGATGGACAAAAAGCTGAAGGAGTACCCCGGCATTATTTTCAATTACTCACAGCCGATTATCGACAACGTGGCGGAAGCCGTGGCGGGCATCAACGCGGCGCTGGCCGTGAAGATTTTTGGCAATGACCTCAAGGAGCTCGACGGCAAGTCCAATGAGGTGATGAAGGACCTGGGCACCGTGCGCGGCGTGAAGGACCTGGGCATTCTGCGCAACCTGGGCCAGCCCGAAATGAGCGTGCGCCTCGACCAGACCCGCATGGCTGTATAGGGCGTGCAAACCACTGATGATCAGACCGTGGTAGAAATTGCGGTAGGCGGCAAGGCCGCTACCCAGATTTACGAGGGCGAGCGCAAATTCGACGTGACGGTGCGCTACCCCAAGCAGAACCTTGACACCGAGCAGAAAATCGGCGGGTTGCGCGTGCCCACCATCCGGGGCAGCAAGGTGGCGCTGAAGGAGATTGCCGAAATTGGCACCAGCAATGGCTCGGCCTTCGTGTACCACGATAACGGCCAGCGCTTTATCGCGGTGAAGTTCTCCATTCGGGACCGTGACATGAGCTCGACCATCGCCGAGGCTCAGAAGAAGATGGACCAAAGCATCAAGCTCGACAAGGGCTACCGCATTGAGTGGGCCGGCGAGTTTGAGAACCAGGTGCGGGCCACCAAACACCTGGGGCAAGTGGTGCCGGTGTCGCTGGTCATCGTCTTTATCCTGCTGTTTATCACCTTCGGAAATGGCAAGGATGCCGCGCTGGTACTGGCCAACGTGCCGTTTGCCCTCATCGGCGGCATCGCGGCGCTACACCTCACGGGCGTCAACTTCTCGATTTCGGCCGGCATCGGCTTCATTGCGCTGCTGGGGATATGTATTCAGAACGGCATCGTGCTCATCATCGTGTTCAAGGAAAGCCTGCGCAAGAAGCTGAGCCTGAGCGAAATCCTGCGCCTGGGCGTGGCCTCGCGCGTGCGCCCCGTGGTGATGACGGCCCTCATGGCCATGATTGGCCTGTTTCCGGCGGCCCTCAGCACCGGCATCGGCTCCGAAACGCAGAAGCCGCTGGCCATTGTGGTGATTAGTGGGCTGGTGACGGCCACGGTACTTCCCCTGCTGATTTTCCCGCTCATCTTCGCCTTCTTCTACTGTGAGATGAACCAGAATGGCCCGGCTCCCAAGCGCCAGCGGAAGGAGCGGCCGGTGTTGGTGGGGGCATAGGCCGTAATTTGCAGCGAAAGAACTTTAGCTGGGCAAACCAGTTATTCCCGGCGCAACGTATTTTTTGCCTCCATCATCGAATTTCATAATTATGGCCTCTTCCGAAACCCGCGCTCAGGTGCAGGACTACTACGGCACCCAATTGCAAACCAGTCAGGACCTGCTCACCAATGCCTGCTGCACCGATGATATTCCGCTTGCGCACCGGCGTATTCTGGCCCAAATGGAGTCAGAGGTACTGGAGAAATATTATGGCTGCGGCGTGTGCATTCCCGATGCCATTGAAGGCATCACGGTACTTGACCTGGGCTCCGGTTCGGGCCGCGACGCTTATTTGCTTTCCAAGCTGGTGGGCGAGCATGGCCACGTTATCGGCGTGGACATGACCGAGGAGCAGCTCGATGTGGCCCGCCGTCACATTGATGCCCATACCGTCACCTTTGGCTACTCGAAGCCTAACGTGGAGTTCCGCCACGGCTACATCGAAGACCTGAAATCGGCCAACATCCCCGACAACAGCGTGGACTTGGTGGTGAGCAACTGCGTGCTCAACCTGAGCACCGACAAAGAGGCCACCTACCGCGAAATTTTCCGGGTGCTGAAGCCCGGCGGTGAGCTGTTCATCGCCGACGTGTTTGCCGACCGCCGCGTGCCCGAAATCCTGCGCCAGGACCCCATTCTCTACGGCGAATGCCTGAGCGGCGCCATGTACACCGAGGATTTCCGCCGCCTGTTGCTCCGCTTGGGCATCAACGACTACCGCGTGCTCAGCAGCCGCCGCCTCACCATCAACAATGCTGAAATCGAGGAAAAAGTAGGCAATATCGGCTTCTACTCGCTCACCGTGCGGGCCTTCAAGCTCGACATCGAAGACAAGTGCGAAGACCACGGCCAGGTGGCTACTTACCTGGGCACCATTCCCGGCCAGCCCAACAAGTTCGTGCTCGACGACCATCACACCTTCGAAACCGGCCGTCCCATGCTGGTGTGTGGCAACACTGCCGCCATGGTGGCTGATACCCGCTACGGCTCCCACTTCAAGGTAATGGGCGATACCAGCCAGCACTTCGGCCTGTTCGACTGCGGTCCGTCGCCGTTAGCAGTGGCCTCCGGCGAGGCCGTGAGCGGCAGCTGCTGCTAGGGAGTTTCGGTTTTTTTGCTAAAAAGGAAAGGGTGGGCCGTATGGCTCACCCTTTCCTTTTTGGTTGTTAGCGAGTCAGCCGGGCCCGAAGGCCAGCTAGCAAGCCGGCGGCCTCCGGGGCAGTGCCCGTCAGCAGCACCCCCGCGCCATACAGCACCGTGAGCACGCTGCCGCGCATCAGCAGCGTGAGGAAAGCATTGCCGGTATCAGGCAGTACCCAGGCTGCAAAACCGGCCCCGGCCGCCACCACCAGGATGCGCCCAATCTTGCCATCGAAGGGCTGCATGCCATAGTTGCGCCACACAAACCACGTCCGCACGGTGTTGATGCTGACCAGCGCGATGCAGTACGCCAGGGCCGCGCCGGCCAGCGCCAGGCGCGGGATGAGTATCCAGTTGAGCACGACCACGGCGGCGGCCAGCGAGACGTTGAACACCAAATCGAACCGGTAGCGCGGCGACGTGGCCACGATGATGCCATTGACGCCGGTGATGCCATCGAACAGCCGGCCGCCCAACAGCAGGAGCACCGCTGTGGTGCCCACCGCGTACTCGGGCCGGTGAATGAGGCCATAGATAAAGTCAAGATTCAGGCCGATGCCTAAAGCTAAATAGCAGCCCAGTAGCGTGTTAATACGGGTGCTGCGGCGGTAAAAGTCGGCCATCTTGGCCATATTGCCTTCCTTCCAGTATTCGGCGATGAGCGAAAAGGCCGTTTTGTAGAGCGCCCGAAAGGGCAGGACCAGGGCCGTGCTTACATTGGTGGCAATGAGATAGATACCGGCGGCTGCCAGACTGACTTTGGTGCCCACCATCAGGCTGTCGATGTTGAGCAGCACCGTGCCCGAGATGTTGCTCAGCAGCACAAATGCCCCGAAGCCCAGCATCTCGCGCAAGGGCTTGATGCGCAGCGCCTCACGCGTGGGCCGCAGGTGTAGCTCGCCAATGGCCGCCAAATACACGGCCAGCAGTACCGCCACCACCGCATACGCCCCCACGTAGGCCAGCACGAAGCCGTGAAAGCTGATAACACCTTGGCTGTAAGCAATGGCGGCTCCCATCAGCATCAGCCGTAATAGGATTTCCTGGCAAAACGAGGAAAAAGACGTGTGATAGAGCGAGCGCAGGTAAGCGTCCTGCAAGGAGCCCAGCATGATGCAGCCTGCCAGCGCAATGGCCGCCAGGTAGTGCGGCGAAAGCAATGCCGCATCGCCCTTGGCGTACCACTGCAGCAGCAATGGCTTGCCCACCAGCATGGCCAGTGCCACCACCACAAAGCCGAGTAGCGGTGGCCCCAGCAGCAGCGGAAAGAAGCCCGCGTGGTTGCGCCCCTGGTTCCGGAAAAACGGGAAATACCGAATGCCCATATTGGCAAATCCGAAGGAAGCTACCTGCGCCCCGATGGTAGCCAGTGGTAGCAATACGCTGGCTGTGAGGCCAATCTGGGACGGCGAAAGCAGGCGCGGCAGCACCAGAATTGTGTTGGCAAAGCCAATGGCGAGGCCCACGTAGGAAATCAGGGTGTTGCGAATGCCCTGGCGCTGAACGATGCCCAAACGGTAAATGAGTAAATGAGTAAATGGGTAATTCCGACTTCGGCGGGGGCTGGCGGGCTCAAAGTTCGGCCACAATCTCGCTTCCGGTGAGAAAAGCTGTGCCGCGCTGCTGTAAATAGCCCATGATTTCGTCAAACTGGTGCGGGCCGGTTACTTGGTTGGCCGGGTCGAAATGGTCGTTGTGCCAGAGCAAGGTGGCCACGCCGCCAAACCGCTCAATTTCGGCCAGCATGGGGCGGAGTGCGGGCAATATTTCCTCCGCCCGCAGCTGTAAGTAATTGGGATGGTGCAGTGTGGCATCCATCACGTTGAGCGGAATTTCCAGAAAGGCGTGTTCGGAGCCCGTCGCAAAATTGAACGGGTAAAATGGGTGGCAGTAGGAATTGCGAAACCCAAAATGCTCGGCAAAACCCAGGGTGGAGTCGTATGGAAACCAGTTGGCCGCGTCTACAAGGGCCGGGGTCTGGCGCGGCTCCCATCGCAGGTAGTGAAAGCGTAGCCCCGCGGCGCCATGCTGCAGGCGCTCCACCTCCCGCACCAGGTGCGGCGCATCAGTAGCCGTTCCGATACTGCCGTGCAGACTGATTTCGCAGCCTTGCGCCTTTAGTGCCTCCAGGCGCTGGAGCAGCGCCGGGGAAACCGCGTAGTCTGCATTGGGGGTGCCATTGGCTCCTGGCCGGGACTCGGGCAAAATGAAAAAGCTGGACTTCGCCCCGTGCGCTGCCGTGGCGGCGGCCACGGCTTCCAGGTTGTCCCAGGCATCGGGTTGGGTGAAGTGCTGCCACGCCAGTTGCCCAAAATTCAGAAGTTGGCCGTGTTGTAGTGCCGCTTTAGCCGGCGCTTTCCAACTGCTGCGCAGATTGTCGATGTCGTGGGTGATGAAGGCGGCGAACGGCGCGCCACCGGCCCAGCGGCGGGGCCGCAGCGGCTGGCTAGTGACATGCTCCACGGCCGTTTTCAGTACGTCGAAGTAGTAGTTTGCCACCGGCAAATCCACGAAACCGTACTGCTTTTGCACGCTGGCCGCGTAGGGAAAACGCCCGTGCCGGTCGCGGGCATCGGAGAAATATTCCTGCCACCCGCTGAGCAGATAGAAGGCGGCTGAAATGATATCGGCTCCAATCTCGGCCCGGCCCGGGCTCAGGCTCAGCAACGGGACTTCGGGCTGACTATCGAAGAAAAAAGGGATGCGCTGCCCGGCCCAGTCACGGTAGTTGGGCGCAGCAGGGTAGGGCGTATTTTGCTGGAAAAAATTGCCCGTACCAGCTATAATGGTGATGGCCGGGTGGCTGGCCGCGTAGCCGATATCCACGTTCGGCGCATCAGGATATGCCAGCCGGAAATGCTGCAACACATAGGCCAGCCGCATCCCGGCCGTGACTGGGGCGGCGTTGAGCGGGGGCAAGGCAGGTGCGGTTGTAATAGCTGGCATTGATTCAAAAGTAATCGAATATCAGCTGGTTGCGGCGGATTTGTTCAGCCACTTATTTAGTAATGCCGCCGTGCGAATCTGGCTGCGGCCTTCATCGGCGGTGCCGAGCGTCGCGTTGTAATAAGTAGCCCGCAGGTAGAGGTCGGCGGGCTTGTGCTGGGCGTAGCGGCGCAGGGCGGCGGCCAGCTCGGCGGTTGTATCGGCGCGCTCCACTAGGCCCCGCGCGGCGTAGCCGTAGTAGTCGTTGGTGAGGGCAAAGGTGCCGAAACGGAAGTAGATGCTGGCCACATTCAGCAGCGTGGCTTCGAGGTGGGTGGAGGTGTCGGCGGCCACCAAGGCGTCCTGGCGCAGCAGGAAATCAAACACGTTTTCCTCTTGGGCGCTCGACCATTGCAGGGCGGGCAGCAGCTTGCGCAGCGGCTCAAAATCGCGGCTGTCGCTGGGGTGAGGGCGCAGGGTGAAGGTGAGGTTCGGCAGCTCGCGCAACAGGTACACCAGCGTATCGACCAGGGCCGGCATGGGGTCGTGGATGTTGCAGGCAATGCCCACCCGCTTCACCTGCGGCGCGGCGTTTTTCTGGTTGAGGTAGGCGTCGGCTTTGGGCATGCCCACCAGGGCCACCTCGCCCTGCACGGGGCCGCAAAGGCGGTACTTGTCCAGCGCATCCTGGCCTTCGAGCAGGCTGAGGTCGAAGCCTAGGGGCGGGAAGTTGGCGCTCACGCTGGCGTGCTGCACATAAGCGGTGGGCACGCCCTCGGCCCGGCAGGCCAGGAGCAGGGAGCGGGTGTCGTCGTTGTGGTCGTTGGAGAAAACCACGGCGCGGGGCCGGTGCTGGCGCAGCGCTCGCCGGTACACCTCGTAGTAGCCGATGGCGTAGAAAATGAAGTCGAAAAATCGCCAGGCCCGGCCGCCGTCCGTTTTCAAAAGGCCAAAAAATGCCAACGGAAACTGCCAGTAGTAAAGCAGCTTGCGCCGCAGCGACAGCCGGTTCACCGCCGCGTTGTAGCGCCCGATATTCTTGGCCTGCCCTGCCACCAGCACCGCGTCGGGCCGGGCTTTCTGGATGAATTCCAGTGCGTCGTAGTTGTTGGCGCTCACCACGTAAAGCCAGACCTTGCCGTGCAGGGCGTCACGGTTTTTGATGGGCTGGAAAATGTTGCCTGCCAGCCGCAGGCCCGCGTAGCCCAGTACCCGCGCCAGCCGCTTTATTGGGTTGGCTGGGGAAATATCAGCCAGCACCGCTGGCGGCAGGGCCGCGAATATGGCGGTGAAGCGCAACTGCAGGATGTCGCGCAGGCGCGGGATTAGCGGTTGTAGCACATGCTTTAGCTTGTGCATGGTTTGGGCTTTAATTAGGAAACAATTTGGCCGTGCAACAATGCACAAGCTAAAGCATGTGCTACAAGGCCTCCCAACTAAGTGGGGTGCCGGGCTTTAGGTCTTTCACGGCTTTGCGGCCCAGCACCACGTCCCAGTGGCGCGGCCACAGGCCATCGCCGGGGCGGATGATTTTTAGGTTATCCGCGGTGAATTCTTCGCCGGCCGCAATGGGCTTCGAAACGTAGATGCTGCGTTTGTAAAGCCGGCTTTTTTCCTCGCCGGTTTGAATGCAGAGCTGCACCGTGCCCAGGGCCTGGTGGGCGCGCTCGGTTTCCTCCACCAGCATCTTCAGCTCGTGCGGCTCCAGCGAGAAGGCGGAGTCTACGCCGCCCTCGGCGCGGCTCAGGGTGAAGTGCTTTTCGATGACGCAGGCGCCCAGGGCCACGGCGGCCACGCTGGCGCCCACGCCCATGGTGTGGTCGCTCAGGCCGATGGGGCAGCCGAAGGTTTCGGCCAGCACCGGGATGGTGCGCAGGTTGGTGTTGGCCGGCGAGGCGGGGTAGGTGCTGGTGCATTTCAGCAGCACCAGTTCGCGGCAGCCGGCTTCGCGCAGCACTCGTACGGCATCGTCAATCTCGGCCAGGGTGGCCGCGCCGGTGCTCACAATCACAGGTTTGCCAGTGGCGGCTACCTTGCGCAGCAGCGGCCAGTGGGCGTTTTCGAAGGAAGCAATTTTGTAGGCCGGCACGTCCAGAGACTCGAGAAAATCCACTGCGGTCTCGTCAAACGGCGAGCTGAAGGCCAGCATGCCGTGCTGCCGGGCGCGGGCGAACAGCTCGGCGTGCCACTCCCAGGGCGTATGCGCCTCCTCGTAGAGCTTATACAGATTCTTGCCCTCCCACAGCGACTGACCTTCCTCATCAATGGCAAAACCGGTGTCCATCGTAATGGTGTCGGCGGTATAGGTCTGCAGCTTAAGGGCATCCACGCCGGCGGCGGCGGCGGCATCCACCAGGGCCAGGGCCCGGTCGAGGCTCTGGTTGTGGTTGCCCGACATTTCGGCGATGATAAACGGCTTGTGCGCGGGGCCAACCGGGCGGCCACCGATGGTGATTTCGGTCATGATTTTATTGGGGCGAATCGGAAGCACAAAGGTACCGCGAAGTAGTGCGGACTTTCAGTCCGCGAGTACGTGGATTGCGTAGTTCAAAACCGGGGTGCTCGCGGACTGAAAGTCCGCGCTACAGCTCATCCAGCGTATGAATGCTGTGGTCCGCTTCGTGCGCCGCATCGGCCTCGTAATGCGCATAGTTTCCCCGCAGAATTCGCACCGTTTTAAACCCCAGCGGCTTAATGCCCACGAAGTCCTTCTTCACATTGTCGCCCACGTAGGTTACATCCGCTGGCGTCACGCCCTCGCGCTGGCAAATCAGCTGGAAAACGTGCGGGTTGGGCTTGGCGCGGTGGCGGCCGTAGCGGTTGGTGAGGTAGGCGTGGCGCACCCGGCCCGTGAGGCCCAGGGCGGCCACTTTGCGGGCCTGCACTTCCTTGTGGCCATCGGTTACGATGTAGAGCGGCCAGTCGGCGAAGCGTGTGAGGCAGTGCTCGGCATCGGGAAATAAGGTTAGCTCGGGCTTGTGCTGGCGGTAGGTGCGCAGGCAGGCAGCTACCAGCGCCCTGCTCCAGCGGCCATGTAGTTTGAGGACGTTATCAAAAACCTGCCCTCGGCCCTGCACGGCTTCCTCAGCAATCATACCGGCCGCCAGCGTTTCGGCTGGCACGCCCAGCAATGGACCCAGCATTGCCGCCACGGCCCGAAAACCGCTGTGCACGTAGCTGAGCTCGGGGTAGAGCGTGTCATCAAGGTCGAAAACGAGGACGGACATAGTGGGGGCAGGGCCTGCCCCCGCCCGCCGTTGAACGGCCGGCACAAAGGCAAATAGTGAGATAGAAGGGCGTGATGGCCAGCAAAATTCGTTCAACGGCGGGCGGGGGCAGGCCCCGCACCCTACACCGGCATCACCACATCGGCCGCGGCCCGTATCTGGCGTAACGGCCGGGCCGCCGGCCGGAACGGAGACTGACTCAAATCAGCCCCCGTCGCTTCCTGCAAAAACCAGAAAAACGAATCGACGCCCGCCGCGATGCCCAGCGTGGAGGCTCCGCCAAAGCGGCAGTTGCATTCGATGATGTGCAGGCCGTCATCGTCGGTGAGCATGGCTTGCAGCACGAAGGGGCCGTAGAGGCCGAGCTTTTCGATGGTGGGCGTGAGGCGGGCCAGCAGCTCAGGCACTTCAATGGTGGTCGTTATCTGCGACTCGCCGCGCACCACCAGGTCGCGCGTGCGGGCGATGAGGCCGTGTACGTGGCCGGTGCGGTCCACGTAACCATCTACGCTTATTTCCTGGCCTTGAATAAATGGCTGAAAAACAGGTTCCTGGAGCTCGTAGGAGTGGGTGAGGGCGGCGGCTTCGGGCAGGTTGAGGCCCAGGCTGAGCGAGCCGGCCCCGTAGCGCTCTTTCACCACAAACGCTGTGTTGGCGGCCAGCGGCTCGCGGTCGGTGGCCAGGGCGTCGAGGCGCAGGCTGGTGGGTATTACCGGCAGGCCGCTCAGGCGGCCGAAGGTGGCAAACTCTATCTTGTCGAGGCAGCGCTGCACGGCGGCGGGCTCGCTCACCAGCACCGCGATGCCAGCGGCGGCGAGCGTGGCGCGGTGCCGGGCCCAGAAAGCCAGCTCCCCATCGCGCGTGGGGATGATGTACGCGATGCCCATCTCCTGACACTGCCGAATAATGGCCGGCAGATTATCGTCGCTGGCAAGCGGCATTACCCACTGCCCATCGGTGTAGTGGAATGCCAGAGCCTGCGGGTTGAGGTCGCCGCCGATAACCTTAATGCTGGGATTGAAGCGCTTAGCCGCATTCTTCACGGCTTCCGTGAGCGGGACTTTGGCCGATATGCTGGTGATGAGGAGGTGGCCGAGGCCTTTCGCAGCGGCCGTTTCGGCGGCGGCCAACGTGTCTTGCCGGGCCCGCTCGAAGGCAATGATTTCGGGAATGGCTACCTCCAGGGTGGTCGGTGGCAGCCAGTCTATCTGGCTGTTCCAACGGGTCATGTCGGCCTGGGAGGCTTCAAACGGAATATCGGAAGCCACGTAGTTGGCCCGCATTTTCGGAAAGTTCTGCCGGAGTACATCCACCACGTCGGATACGCGGCGGGCGCGGCCGGTGCCCAGATTGATGATGCCGGTGATGCTTTCGGCCGCGGCCAACCGGAGCAGGCCCTCGGCCGTATCGGCGGCGTAGAGGTAGTCGAAAAATGACTCAGCCCCATACACCGTGATTTCCTCGCCGGCCAGCAGCATCCGTACCCAGCGCGAGGTGATGTCGCGCCCGTTGCGCCCGTAGCCCCGGTAGATGCGCGGCGTAACGGTGCTGAACTGCTGCGCCCGAAACGTATCGAGAAAGCGCAGCTCGATTTCGTGGGCCAGCTTGGCCATGCCCGTCAGGTTGCGGGGGAGGATGGGGTCGGTTTCGCGCAGGCTGGTGGCCTGAGTGGGCACCTCGGCAAAGTTGTAGAGCGCGGGGTCGTAAATGAGGTAGCTGGAGGCGAACACCACGCGGCGCAGCGAAGGCAGGTCCTTCTGCACCGTCATGAGGTGGTGGCTGAGCTGCACGTTGTGCCGGAAATTCTCTTCCCAGAAGCCGTAGGTTTCGGTCGAGCGCTCGAACGTAGCGGCGAGGTGAATGAACAAATCGGGCGCAAAAATCCCGATTTCCTGCTCGGTGAGGGCGTTCAAATCGCCCTGACGGTACTGGAACCGGGCCGGAAAATCGGCCGGACGCGGCTTCAAATCGCCAGCTAGCAACTGAATATCAGAATCGAGCGCCGCCAGGCGGCGCACCATCTCCTGGCCGATTACGCCGGCTGCGCCGCTGATGAATATTCGTTTAAAGGGCAGTTCCAAAGGCTGTGGCATAGTCGGCGGCCAGCTGGCCGTGCATCAGTGAGTCGGTAAAAGTACCGGGCTGGAGCTGGATATGCTGCCGCAGCCGCCCTTCCAGCCAAAACCCTGCCTCTTCCAGAATGGCGACGTGGGCCGGGCGAATGTCGTAGGTTTCGGTGAACAAGCGGTTGAATTTCAAGTCTTCAAATGCTACCTGGCCCAGCAGCCGTAGGTGCGCCCGGAAATCCTGGCGGTAGGTGGCCGGCTCGGCCGCCCGCGTGGGCTCAACCAGGAAAGAAACTTCGGCCCGCAAATCGGCCCAGGAAATGTGCACAAGGCCGCCGTAGGCAATCAGCTCCTCATTGTGCAGGAGTGAGAACAGCAGCTGCCCCGGTTTTTCCTGCTCGAATAACGGCAGTACAACACGCTGGAAATAAGCCTCCTGCTGGTATGCCGTGAGTGGCGCGGCCTGCCGCAATACGTCGAGCTGGGCGTTGCGCCAGGCGCGGATAGGTTCCCGGTCCTCGTAGCGAATGGGGACGAGGCGGTAGGCGTCGTGGCGGAATTCGGATTGGCGGAGGGGGCGGTAGGTGGTCACGGTTGGGAGCGTTTTTAGAACGTCATGCCGAGCGTAGCCGAGGCATCTCGCCCGCTTCGTTGCGACATTTATTAATTACTACTGCACGCGAGATGCCTCGGCTACGCTCGGCATGACGTTCAATTACACCACCAGATAAGAAATCAGCGGGTTGAGCGGGCTGCGGCGCAAAGCGTAGTTGGCCACGCCAAACACCTCGTCAAACGCCAGCGTCTCGCCGGGAAACTCGGGGCAGTTCAGCTCGTCAAAAGCCACGATGGCACCTTTGGTGAGGCGGGGCCGGATGGCTTCGAGGCAGGCCTTGGTGGGGGCGTAAATGTCGAAGTCGAAGTAGGCGAAGGCGATGACGGTTTCGGGGTGGTCGCGCAGGTAGCGGGGCACGGTTTCGGAGGCGTCGCCGGCCACCAGCTCAAACTTGCGCTTGTGCGGGATGGGGCTGTCGGCTTCGTGCAGCGCCAGAATTTCGGTGAGGTAGGCCTGGTACTCGGGCGTTACGCCATAGTCGCCGGCCTTCACCCGGTCGCCATCCTTCGCATCTACCGACGGGAAGCCGCCGAAAGTGTCGAAGCCGATGATTTTGCGGTTGTAGTTGAAGGGCTCGTAGATGCCGCGCAGGGCGTGCATCAGCGCCAGATTCTGTCCCCAGCGCACGCCGAATTCCATGGCCACGCCGTGCACCGGGATGATTTGTTGGTAGAGCTCGGTGAAGAACAGCAGGCGCGAAAACGTCTGCCGGTTCAAATACAGGCCCAGGTTGTTGAGCAGCTCGGTGTTCGGAATCGGCGACTCGCGCAGGGTTTGGGCGAAGCCTTCGCGGCGCAGCTGCTCGGACGCGGAGGCCCCGCTGAGCACGGAAATGGGGGAAGACATAGGGGAGGGGAATCGTTTTAGAGCAGCGAGCTACGGAATAACCAGAACGTCATGCTGAGCGCAGCCGAAGCATCTCGACCGCAATGGTAATCCAGTCGTAAGGATTTACGCTCTCGGTAGAGATGCTTCGGCAAGCTCAGCATGACGTTCTGGTTATCCCATAGCCGGCTGCAAAAATGCAACAATACTGCGGCCCAGCCCAACGCCGGCCAGGGCTTCGTAATAAGCGGCCACGGCAGAAAGGGGAGCCGTGCGCAACAGGAAATTGTCCTGCGCCAGTCGGGTTTTGTGGGCGCCTTTGCCGGTGGTACGGTCCATTACGTAGTTGGTGGCGGGGTTCAGCAGGTTGAGGTCAATGGGTTGGTCGCCAATGACTTTTGCAACGTGCCAGCCGGTGGCATCGGCCAGGTTTCGCAGGCCGGACTGGTTGAAATAGGAGAGGTGGTCGGGCAGCACCACCCAGAAGGGTCGGTCGATTTGGCCGCTGGCCAGCAGGTGTTGTTGCAGGGCCGAAAAATCGTTGGGCACGTCCACCACGAGCACGCCACCGGGCTTGATGAGGCGGCGGCAAAGGCGCAGCAAATTGGCGGGTTCGAGGACGTGTTCGAGCACGTTGTCCAGCCAGAGCACGTCGAACTGCCGGCCGTCGGCCACCAGCTGCTGCACGCCTTCGTACAGGTCGCCGGTGCGCAGGTGCTCTCGCAGCCCCGGGTGAAACTTTTCGAGGCTGAAGCTGCTAAAATCCAGCCCCAGCACGTCCCAGCCCTGGCGGTGGAAGTAGTCGAGGGCCCAACCCTCGCCGCTGCCGATGTCGAGGAAGGAACCGGTGCCGCTGGCCTTCCGCAACTGCTCCAGCACCCAGTGCCGCAGCCGTAACTTGCCCTCGATGTGCTCCCGCTCCTCGGCCGGGTACTCGGACTGGTAGGTGGTCAGGTTTTCCTGGTAGTAGCGCTTGGCGTAGTAGTCGCTCAGCTCGGCCGTCGTTGGCTTGTCCTTTATTTCGTAGAAGCCGAACTCGTTCAGGCGCAGGGTATCGGGCAGGGTCATATGGTTTTTTGCTCGATATGCGCGTTCAGGGCCATGATTTCGGGGTGGGCTTCGAGCAGGGCCAGCAAGTCGGCCACGTCCAAATTCTGGGCGTGGTGCTGCTCAATCAGGGCCTTCAGCACGGCGTAGTCCTCGGCCGTATCCAGCGTGATTCGGAAGCGGCTGAAGTCGCCGCCGGGCCACACTTCATCGCGGTAGATGACGCGGCCGGCCGTGGCCGGGTTAGCCTTGAGGTAGGGCGTGACGTGCTCCCGCTCGTAGGGCAGCGTGGCGTGGGCATAGGCTTCGGCCAGCATTTCCATTGAAAAAATTTCGAAATCCAGCCCGCGCGGGAAGGTGCGGACGATGGAATTGGAGCGGTACACCAGCGGGTTGCCCTCTGCCAGGTAGCGCGCCACGGCGGCACCAATCAGCGGGCCGTCCACCAGTGGGCAGTCGGAAGTGACACGCACGATGACGTCGAGGCCGAACTTTTGGGCCGTTTCGTAGTAGCGCGCCAGCACGTCGGCCTCGCTGCCGCGATGGTAGGGAATGCCGTTGGTTTCGGCATAGGCGGCCAGCACGTCATCGGCTGGTTCGGTGGTAGTGGCCAGGTAGATGGGCAGGCCGCTTTGCCGGGCGCGGGCTACGTGGTAGTCCAGCAGCGGGCGGCGGGCGGCGGGCAGCAGCACCTTGCTCGGCAGCCGGGTGCTGCCCATCCGCACCTGCGAAATGATGCCGGCGTGCTGCATTAGGAGACTTTTTCGAGTAAATAAATCACGTCCTGGTTTCCGCGCTCGGCATCGTTGACGTACGGGTAGAGGTGCTGCTTCACGAGGCGCAGGTTCGGGAAATTATCCAGAAAGACCTGCGCGAAGTCGGTTTTCCAGAGGAAGCCCTCGTTGCCCCGGTACTTGATGGGCGTGGTTTCGGGGGCGTAATACTCGTAGCCCATTATGTAGCGGCGCGAGGTGCGCACTATCTCGCTCATTATGCGCGGCAGGTCGTCGGGGGCAATGTGGATGAGCACGCCGTTGGTGCAGGTCACGTCGAAGTAGTTGTCCTTGAAGGGCAAGTCGAAGCCGCTGCCTTGCAGGATGTTCACACCGCGCACGAAATCGCGGGCTTTTTCCACGGCGTAGCTTTGCAGCTCCACGCCATAGAGGTTGGTGAAGCCGGCCGCCTGCAGGCCCACTAGCTGCATGCCAGTGTTGCAGCCTACTTCCAGAATACGCGCTTCGCGGGGCAGTTCGCCGAGAAATTCGGCGTTCATTTCCAGCTTGGTGTGGCCGTAGAGGTCGCGGTAAAACGCGTTCCACTCATCGAGCGGGCGGGAGTTGCGGTCGGTGTATTCGCGGCCAAAATCGCCGGACCAGAAATCTTCTTGTTGGGTGTGCTGCAAGGGAAGTTAAGAGTTAAAATTTAGAGGTTAAGAGTTATCGGTAAAGAGTATGGTTGGTGAAGCCGTGGTCTGATTGGACTAGTTGGCTTCTTAACTCCTAACTCTTAACTAAAAACGCAGTGATACACGCCACCACATAGGCCTGTTCCTCGTCGGTCAAGGTCGGGAACATGGGGATGCTGAGGCAGTGCGCGTAGTAGTTTTCCGCCAGCGGGAAGTCGCCTTCGCGCCAACCCAAGCCTTCATAATACGGCATGCGGTGCACCGGGATGTAGTGCACCTGAGTAAATATCTGCTTGGTTTTCAGGAAGTCGTATAGCTCCAGCCGATTAGCTACTTGAATGACGTAGAGGTGGTAGGCGTGGCCGGGCTGGCCGGGGGCCAGCACCGTGAGGCCGGGCATGTGGGCGAAGGCGGCATCGTACTGCGCGGCCAGCTGGCGGCGGCGGGCGAGGCCCTCATCGGCGCGGGCGAGCTGGCTGAGGCCGAGGGCACAGTTGAAATCGGGTAGGCGGTAGTTGTAGCCCAGCTCCTGCATTTCCATGTACCAGCCGCCGTCGGGCTCGCGGATAAGGTCGGCCGGGTCGCGGGTGATGCCGTGGGTGCGCAGGTGCAGCAGGTGGTGGAACAGGGCCTCTGAGTTGGTGGTAATCATGCCTCCCTCGCCGGTGGCAATGTGCTTCACGGGGTGGAAGCTGAAGATGGCGAGGTCGGCGAAATTGCCATTGCCGCAGCGCTGCTCCCGGCCCTGCGAGTCGATGAAGAAGCCGCCGGGCGAATGGCAGGAATCCTCAATAATCCAGAGACCAAACTCATCGGCCAGCTGGCGGGCTTTCTCCAAATCAACGGCCAGCCCGGCGAAATCGACGGGAATGAGGCCGGCGAAATAGCCTCTCGGGTGCGCTTCCAGCAAGGCCCGAACCTTCACCAAATCAATCAGGCCCGTGGCCGGGTCAATGTCGGCAAACTGCACTTCGCCGCCGCAGTAGCGCACGCAGTTGGCCGAGGCCGAGAAGGTGAGGGGCGTGGTGATGACGCGCTGACCGGGCTGCACGTTCAGGGCCAGGGCGCAGAGATGCAGCGCGGCCGTGCCGTTGCTCACGGCCACGGCGTATTTGGCGCCGATGTAGGCGGCAAACTGCTTTTCAAACTCGGCTACGGTGGGGCCCTGCGTCAGGTAGTCGGCCTGTAGGGCAGCCGTGACGGCGGCGATGTCGGCCGCAGTGATGTTCTGGCGGCCATAGGGCAGGGGGCGGGTGGGGTGGAAGGCGGGGTTAGGCATGGGTGGGCAAAGGTAAAAGCTTTCGCCGCTGGGCTACTAACTTGAATTGGTGCTATTTTCGCAAATGACCCTACGCTACTCTACCACTCTGCGGAAAACAGTGTGTTTCTGCTGGGGGCTGTTACTTCTTGTAGGCTGGCCGGCCCAGGCACAACACGAATTCGATGCTTGGCGTTTTGGCATCAGGGCTGGACTGCAGTTTGGGCAAGTGCCCACGTCGGCCCCACCAATGCCCGTAGCTGGGAGTGCCCTCAATAGCTTCGAAGCCTGCGCTTCGGCGGCGGATTCTACTGGTCAATTGACCTGCTATACCGACGGCCAACGGGTATGGAACCGCTTGAATCAACTCATGCCCAATGGACAGCTCCAGGGCGGCGACCTATCGGCGGCGCAGGGGACGTTGTTGGTGCCCGACCCGGGCTCGGCCGCCCGGTACTACCTGTTCAGTGTCGATGCCGTCGAGAATAATTTGGCTGCAGGCTTCCGCTATTCCGTAGTCGACATGAGGCTTAACAATGGTTTGGGCGACGTATTGCTGCCTCACTCGCAACGGCTGACGCCGATTCCAAACTTTCAGTGCACCGAGGGCCTGACGGCAGTCTGTGACCGCAGCCAGACCGGTTACTGGATAGTAGTGCACAGGGTCAATACATCCGATTTTTATGCCTACCACCTGCAAGCCAGCGGCTTTGCGGCGGTGCCAACGCTAAGCACCACGGGAAGCATCCACAGTAACAACTTTACCACCAGGCAGCCGGCCGCCAATGTTTTGTTGCGGGCCTCCCCCAATGGCCGAATCTTGGCTGCGGGGGTTCCGGGGGAGGGCTTTGAACTGTTCGATTTCGATAACGCCACCAGCCAGGTCTCAAATCCGCGACGTCTGCCATTAGCATTAATCGTTCCATATGGAGTGGAGTTTTCGGATGACAACACCAAGATTTATCTGTCGGATATTTCTCGGGGGACGTTGTACCAGTATGACCTGGCCGCTCCTGCCGCTCTACCAATGCTCATTGCTGACCAAGGAAGTGGTAACATAGGAGGCTTGCAGCGCGGTACGGATGGCCGCATTTACGTGGCTCGGGCTAATGCAATGGCATTGGGTGTCATCATAAATCCCAACCTCCCCGGCACAGCCTGCAATTACCAGCCCGCAGCGGTGTCGCTGGGCGCGGTCCGGGGCTACCTCGGGTTGCCAAACTTTCCCAATGCTTGGCTCCGAAGCCGTCGCGGGCCACAACTGCTCAGTCCCGCCGCCGTCTGTGCGGGCGGGTTGGTCACGTTCGGGGTCAGCCCAATGGCAGTGGGAACTGCGGCAACGTGGAATTTTGGCGAGCCTGCGTCTGGGCCGGCCAATGTGGCTCAGGGCTCTCCGGTGCAGCACCGGTACGCGGGCCCTGGTACTTATCGGGTTCAACTCATCTTACGCACTGACTCGAGCACGGTAGGCTTGGTGCGAACCGTGACGGTAGAGCCTCCCGTTGCCTTGCGCCTGTTGCCGTTAGATACGGTGCTCTGCAGCGGTTCGTCGCTGACCTTGCGTCTTTCAGGCTACCTGCCGGGTTCTACTTTCGCATGGAGTGATGGTGGCCCTGCGCTGCCAGAACGTTTGATTCGCACCGGCGCGGGCCGCTACACGGTGCGCGTAATCAGCCCTGCGGGCTGCGAGACCACGGCTAGCGCTACCGTTGCCATCCGCACCTGTGCTCCAACTACTGTCAACATTCCCAACATCATCACCCCCAACGGCGACAACCAGAATCAAACATTTATCCTCAAAGGTTTGAATCCCTCAGACTGGCAACTACACGTCTACAACCGCTGGGGGCGTGAAATTTATCAACAGGAAAAATATGACAATACTTGGTCAGCCCAAGGTCAGCCCGATGGCGCGTATTACTATCTGCTCACCAACGCCACAACCAACCAAAAACTCAAAGGCTGGCTGGAAGTGCGTCGTTAGCCGCTAGACCTCAAACGCAGCATCGACGTGCAGGCGGATTTCGTCCCGAATCTGCTCCGCGTCCAGCCATTCCTCGTTGTTGGCCGAGTCGTACTGAAAGCCCAACGGCACGCGCTTGCCGTTGAATTTCTCGATGAACTTGTCCACATTCCAGGTCGGCATCGAGGGCAGGATGACGTAGTAGCGGTCCAGCTCGATGGTACTCAGGGCGTCGGTTTCGGTAATCATTGCCTCGTGCAGCTTCTCGCCGGGGCGGATGCCTACGATTTTTTGCTCGCACTCCGGGCCGATGGCGCGGGCCACTTCCGTTATTTTGTAAGAAGGAATTTTCGGTACGAAAATCTCGCCGCCCCAGGCATGCTCCAGTGCATAGAGCACCAAATCCACGCCTTCCTCCAGCGAGATGTTGAAGCGCGTCATGTCGGGGTGGGTGATAGGCAGCACGCCGGTGTGGCGCTGCTGCAAAAAGAATGGCACCACCGAGCCCCGCGAGCCAATTACGTTGCCGTAGCGCACCACTGAAAAGCGCAGGTCGCGCTTGCCCTTCATGTTATTGGCCGCCACAAAGAGCTTATCCGAGCACAGTTTGGTGGCGCCGTAGAGGTTGATGGGAGCGGCCGCCTTGTCGGTGCTCAGGGCCACCACGTCCTTCACGCCGCAGTCGAGGGCGGCGTTGATTACGTTTTCGGCCCCAAAAATATTGGTCTTGATGCACTCCATCGGGTTGTACTCGGCGGCGGGCACCTGCTTGAGGGCGGCGGCGTGAATCACGATGTCGATGCCCTCGCAGGCGCGGTGCAGGCGCTCGCCATCGCGCACATCGCCAATGAAATAGCGAATTGCCGGGTACTTGGCCGGGCTGAATTCCTGGCTCATCTCATACTGCTTCAGCTCATCGCGGGAGAATACTACGAGGCGCTTCACCAGCGGAAATTGTTCGAAAACGGTGCGGACGAATTGCTTGCCGAAGGAGCCGGTGCCCCCCGTAACGAGGATGGATTTGTGGTTGAGGTCGAGAGCCATGAAATAGAATAAGCCAAAACAGGACTGCAAAAGTAGGGTATTCGGGGTTGGCGCTTGCACACCGGTCATCCTGAGCAGCGCGAAGGGCCTTAGCACGCCTGAAGTGCTTGCCGTATTCGCAACGGCCCAGGCCTGCTAAGGTCCTTCGCGCTGCTCAGGATGACCGAAACGTTCACGCTACAAGCCCTGCCGGCGCTACTTTCGCGTCACGAATGCTATTCAATTCCCTTCATTTCCTCGTCTTTTTCCCGATTATCGTCGGGCTCTACTATGGCCTGCCGCCGCGCTGGCGGGGCCCCCTGTTGCTGCTGGCCAGCTACTACTTCTACATGAGCTGGCGGGCCGTGTATGCCCTGCTGCTGCTGGCCACCACGCTGCTCGACTACTTCAGCGGCTACCGCATGAGCCTGCTGCCCACCCGGCGGGCACGGCGGCCGTGGCTCTACCTCAGCCTGGCCAGCAACCTGGGCACGCTGTTCGTTTTCAAGTACTTTAATTTTTTTCGCGATGGCCTGGGGCAGCTTGCCGAGGCCCTGCATCTGCCGTTTGCGGTGGGCCCCACGCTGGGGCTGCTGCTGCCGGTGGGGGTGTCGTTCTACACGTTCCAGTCGGTGGGCTATATCATTGATGTGTACCAGGGCCGGCTGGAGGCGGAGCGGAATTTCGGGCGGTTTGCGCTGTTCGTGGCGTTTTTTCCGCAGCTGGTGGCCGGGCCTATTGAGCGGGGCGGGCACATGCTGCCGCAGTTCCGGCGCGAGCATTCGTTCGATTATGCCCGCATTGTGAGTGGGCTGCGGCTCATGGCCTGGGGCCTGTTCAAGAAAGTGGTAGTGGCCGACCGGTTGGCCCTGCTCGTCAACCCCGTCTTCAACAACCCTCGGCAGCACCCCGAAGGCCCCCTGCTGGTGCTGGCCACGCTGGCCTTCACCTTCCAGATTTACGGCGACTTCTCGGGCTATACCGATATGGCTCGGGGCGCGGCCCGTGTGCTGGGGTTCGATTTTAACCTGAATTTCCGGCAGCCCTACCAGTCAGCCTCCGTGCCGGATTTCTGGCGGCGCTGGCACATTTCACTGTCGAGCTGGTTCCGGGATTATCTGTATATCCCACTGGGTGGCAGCCGGGTAGGCCAGCTTCGGGCATACATCAACCTGCTGATTGTCTTTCTCGTGAGCGGCCTCTGGCACGGGGCCAACTGGACGTTTCTGGTCTGGGGCGGCTTGCACGGCGTGTACCTGGTGCTCAGCACTTTGGCCCGGTCGTTGCGCGAGCGGCTGGCGCAGCGCACGGGGCTGGCCGCGCACCCGGGCCTGCGGCGGGGGCTGGGCGTGGGTATCACCTTCGGGCTGGTGGCCTACGCCTGGATATTCTTCCGGGCCAATACGCTGGGCGATGCGCTCTTTATCAGCCGCCACTTATTCAGCGGCTGGGGCAACCTGGGCGGGCGGGGGCTGGCTACCTTATTGCTCGATTTCTCGCAGCACTACCGCCCCGAGCTGGCCGTGGCCGCCCTCGGCGTGGGCCTGATGCTACTGGTAGAATATTTCGGCAGCCGGCGCAGTCCGCAGGCCTGGGTGGCCGCGCAGCCCTTCGCCACGCGCTGGGTGGGCTACGCGGGGCTGGTCCTGCTCATCTTCTACCTGGGGGTTTTCAATAGTACCTCGTTCATTTATTTCCAGTTTTGAAAATGCCCGTGCGCGCTATTGTTTCCAGGTTGCTGCTGCGCCTGTTGCTCCTGCTGGTAGCGGGCCTGCTGGGGGCGGTGCTGTTGGCCCCCGTGGTGCTGCGGGGTGGCGTCGATGCGTTCTATGGCCGCTTCACCAGCCCGCCGGCCGGCTCGCTTGTTCTGGGCACGTCGCGGGCGGCGCAGGGCATTCGGCCGGCGGTGCTCAGCGCCGGGCTGGCCGGGCAGTTCGATGGTCCGCTGCTGAACTATGCGTTCACGCTCACGCACTCGCCTTATGGCCCGGCCTACCTGGCCAGCATCCGCCGCAAGCTGCGGCCCGAGGTGCGCAACGGCCTGTTCATCATTGCCGTCGACCCGTGGTCGCTGTCGCTCACCGGCCCGGAGGGTACGTTTCCCGAAGCTCAGTCCTTCATCGGCCAACTGCATCAGGTCAGTCAGAATCCCAATCTGCCCTACCTCACCCGCTACCAGACCAAGCCGCTCTACCGCCTGCCTCTCGACTACGCCACCGCCACCGAGCGCCTGCACCCCGACGGCTGGCTCGAAGTCAATATCGGCACCGACAGCGCCCAGGTGCGCGCCCGTACCGCCCGCAAGCTCCAGGATTACCGCCGGCTGGCTGCCAGCCAGCATTTATCCGAAGGCCGCCTGCTGGCCCTGCGACAGACCATTGCCTTCCTCAAGCCGCACGGCCGCGTGGTGCTGGTGCGCCTGCCTGTGGGGCGGTCATTGTTGCAGTTGGAAAATGCCTATCAGCCCGGTTTCGACCAGCAAATGCGCTGGCTCGCGGCCGCCTTCTCCCTGCCTTACCTGGACTACAGTAACCAGCCCTACGCCACCACTGACGGCAACCATCTGCAACGGGCGGCCAGCGCAGCATTCAGCCAAAAGCTGGCCGCTGACCTTATTCGTTGACCAGTTTTGCCAGCTGCCCCGCCAGCGCCCGGCGCGAGTAGCGGGTGTGGCTCACCGCCGGTAAATCAAGATTGGGATTGATATGCCACCGGGCCACCATTGCTTCCAGCGTATCGCGCATCAGCGCGGTGTTCTCGTAGGGCAGGGCCTGGCCCGCGCCGCATTCCTGCAGCAGGTGGTCGGCGTCGGAGCCGGCGGGGCCTATGCAGAGGATGGGCTTATTGGCCGCGAGGTACTCGAACACCTTGCCCGGCAGAATGCCGAAATTGCGCGGCACGTCCGGAATGGCCATGAGCAGGGCCGAGGCTTCGAGCAAGTATTCTACCGACTTGTCGTGCGGCACAAAGGCGATGAACTCGGTTATCGGCAGCAGGCCGGCTCGCGCTATCTGGCTCCGCAGCTCATTCGAAACCTGACCCACGAAGCGCAGGCGCAGGGGCACGTCGGGGTGGGCGGCGGCGCAGGCGGCCACGGCTTCCAGCAGGCGGTTGATGTGGTAAAGCTCCGTGATGGTGCCGGTGTGGGTGATGCGCAGGCAGTCGCGGGGGGGCTGCGAGGACTGGCGAAAGTCCGACTCGTCGTAGCCGTTAGGCAACACGTGGAATTTGGCGGCCGGCAGTTCCGGCAGCTTGGCCAGAAACAGCCGCTTGGTTTCGGGCGAAGTCACCAGCACAGCATCGGCCTGGCTTAGCACGCGGCGCTCGTAGCGCGCATCGAGCCAGGCGGCCAGCGGTGTGTGGTGCAGGTCTTTGTAATAATAAATGTCCGTCCAGGGGTCGCGCAGGTCGGCCAGCCAGCGCAGGCCGTGGCGGCGCTGCAGCTCCTGGCCGATGAGCTGCGTGGAATGCGGCGGCGACGACGTGAGTACGGCATCGAACTGCTCGCCGGTGGCCAGCAGTTTCTCCACGGCGGCCAGGGCGTGGCGGTTCCAGCCCCGGCGCGGGTCCGGGACAAACAGGTTGCCGCGTACGAAGCGCAGCGCCTGCTGCAGCAGCCCGGGCTTGCCTTCGTTGGCGAAGCCGCCGTAGGGTACGGCGCGGCCCGTCAGCTTCTTATAGCTCTCAAACGGCTCGGTGGTGCCCGTGCGGATAACGCGCACGCCGGGTGGCACTTCGGCCAGCAGGCTTTCGTCGCGTACGGGGTAGCTGGCCTGGGTCGGGTCTACCGTAATTACCGTGGCCTCCACGTTGAAATGCCCCAGGTGCTTCACAAACTTGAGGCAGCGCTGCACGCCGGCCCCGCCCGAGGGCGGCCAGTAATACGTGATAACGAGCAGGCGCAGAGGGTGGGGGAGTGACACGGTGACCGGAAACATAAAGCGGGCCACGAAGGTACGCCCGCTGCCGGTTTTCGGCCTTTTATGGTTACTTTTGGGGTTCAGTTTCAGCTTGATTCCGAGGGGGCGCCCCGCACCAAATCAGCATAACCAGTTCAACCAGCGCTAAATCAGCGATTCAATGTTCGATAATCTCTCCACCAAGCTCGACCGGGCCATTAAAACCCTTAAGGGCCAGGGCAGCATCTCCGAAATCAACGTCGCGGCCACCATCAAGGAAATCCGCCGGGCGCTGGTCGATGCCGATGTTAACTACAAGGTTGCCAAGGATGTAACCGACAAGATTAAGGAAGCTGCCATGGGCCGCGATGTGCTCACGGCCGTGTCGCCGGGCCAGCTCATGGTCAAAATCGTGTACGACGAGCTCACCGAGCTCATGGGCGGCGAGAAGAAGGACATCACCATCAAGGGCGACCCGGCCGTGATTCTGCTATCGGGCCTGCAGGGCTCGGGCAAAACCACCTTCGCCGGCAAGCTGGCCAGCTACGTTAAGAAGCAGGGCCGCAATACGTTGCTGGTGGCCTGCGACGTGTACCGTCCGGCCGCTATTGAGCAGCTCAAGGTGCTCGGCGAGCAGATTGGCGTGGAAGTGTACTCGGAAATCGAGAACAAGAACCCCGTTGAAATCTCGCGCAACGCCGTTGAGTACGCCCGCAAAAACGGCAAGAAAGTAGTCATCATCGACACCGCCGGCCGCCTGGCCGTGGACGAGCAGATGATGCGCGAGATTGAGCAGGTGAAGGCCGCAATCAACCCCAGCGAAACGCTGTTCGTGGTGGATTCCATGACCGGCCAGGACGCCGTGAACACCGCCAAAACCTTCAACGACCGCCTGAATTTCGACGGCGTGGTGCTCACCAAGCTCGACGGCGACTCGCGCGGTGGCGCGGCCCTCAGCATCCGGGCCGTGGTGGAAAAACCCATCAAGTTCATCTCGACGGGCGAGAAGATGGACGCGCTGGACTTGTTCTACCCCGACCGCATGGCCCAGCGCATCCTGGGCATGGGCGACGTTATTTCGCTGGTAGAACGCGCTCAGCAGCAGTTCGATGAGGACGAGGCCAAGCGCATCAACGCCAAAATCCGAAAGAATCAGTTCAACTTCGACGACTTCCTCTCGCAGCTGGAGCAAATCAAGAAGATGGGCAACATCAAGGACTTGATGGGCATGATTCCGGGCATGAGCAAGGCCATGAAGGACGTCGAAATCGACGACGATGCCTTCAAGCCTGTTGAGGCCATCATCAAGAGCATGACCAAGCAGGAGCGGGCCAATCCCGACCTCATCAACGGCTCGCGCAAGAAGCGTCTGGCCAAGGGGTCCGGAACCGATATTCAGCAGGTGAACGCGCTGATGAAGCAGTTCGACGACATGCGCAAAATGATGCGTACCATGAACAAAATGAGCCAGACCAAGGGCGGTATGGCCCAAATGGCCAAAATGATGGGTGGCATGAAAGGTGGCCCCGGCGGCATGATGCGCTAAGCCCACGCCCGCGCAAGCCCGCCGCACAATTAGCTACTAAAACAAGCCCTGGCGATTCGTCAGGGCTTTTTTCGTGTGTCCGCCCGCCAATAAAGCTCATTTGAAAGCGAGCCGGGGAGTTGCGTGGCGCGGTAGTACTGCATTGCCCGTTAGTAGATTATTGCCAAAAAATATTGAAACATTATGGCGAAGTCTGGGCTTACCCCGTAATACGGGAAAAACAACTTGCATCAGGCAATCCTGTGGCTATCTGCTCCGGTTTTTGGGAGTAGGCCGGGTTGCCGGCGCTCTCCTTCCTTCACCAACCCAACCATTTTACCACCAATCTCATGTTTGCAAAAATACTTCGTTCGCTGGCTGCCGCTGCTTTGCTGGCTGCCCCGTTGGTGGCTTCGGCCGACCACCTGCGCCCCCATCTGTTACTTACGGCCCGGCTTAGCGGGGCTCAGGAAGTGCCCGCCGTGGCTACCAGCGCGCAGGGCGTAGCGGCCATCACCGTGAATTCCACGCGCGATACCATTTTTATTCAGGCTGCTTTCAGCGGGCTGAGTGGGCCTGTTACTGGGGTGCATTTTCACGATGCTCCGGCGGGCGTGAATGCCCCGGTTAGTGTGAACCTGCTAAGCAAGCTGCGCGGTAACCGGGTTTCGGGCTTTCTGGCCGGTGCTGACGTTACGCCCCTGCGCATTGCGCGGCTGCTGCGCGGGCTGGTGTACCTGAACGTGCACACCATGGCCAACCCCGGCGGCGAAATTCGCGGCCAGGTCACGGTAGAGTCAGATGATGCGCTGGCGGGCGTGCTGAGCGGTGCCCAGGAAGTGCCGGCGGTGGCTACCACGGCCTCTGGCCTGGGCGTATTCACGCTGAGCCAGGACCAGGAGCGCCTGAAGTTTCGGGTGGTGGTGAACGGGCTGAGCGGTGCCATCACGGGCGCGCATTTCCACATTGCCGGCCCCGGGGCCAACGCTCCGGTAGCCCTCAGTCTCTTGCCATTTCTCACCGGCAATGTACTGGAAGGCGAAATTTCGTCGCAGGGCACCAACCCGCTGCTCACGCCCGCACTACTGGCCGCGCTGGTGCAGGGCGGGGTATATATCAACTTCCACACGGCTACTAACCCCGGGGGCGAAATCCGGGCGCAAGTACTGCCCGAGCGGCGCGTGCTGCCTTTGGATACCCGCTTCGACGGTGCGCAAATGGTGCCTGCCGTCATCACTTCTGCCTCGGCCGTATCTGTGGGCCGGCTCGTTGGCACGCTCGATACCGTGCGGGTGCAGGTGGCCTACACCGGCCTGAGCGGCCCGCCCGTGGAGCTGCGGTTTTACGCCGCCAATGCCGGCGTGGCCAACACCCCCGCCAACCTGGTGGGCACTGTGCCCGTGATACCCGGGGCCGGGGGCAACGCGGTGGGCAATGTCATCACCTTCGAGATTACCGCCCCGACCCTGACGCCCGCCCTGGCAAACCTGCTGCTGAACACTGGCATAAACACTGTGCTGACTACGGCCGCCAACCCGAACGGTGAAATTCGTGGGCAGGTAATCCGGCTGGCCCGCGAAGGCTACAGCATTGTACTGAACGGCGCCCAGGAACGGCCCAACCCGGTGGTTAGCAACGGGTACGGCGTGGGGTTTGTGAGCATCGACCGGGACCAGACCAACGCCCGTTTCGCCGCCGTGTGGGGCGGCCTGAGCGGCCCGGCCACCATGGGCCACTTCCACACCGGCACGGCTTCGCAGTCGGGCGGGGTGGTATTTAGCCTGTCTCCTTACTTCGACAATGCCACCAACCCCACGTCGCTGGCCGGCTACTGGAAAAGCGACAACGCCGCACCCTTCACCACGGCCCGGTCATTGGACTTTCGCAACGAGAACATCTACCTGAACCTGCACACGGCTGCCAACCCCGGGGGCGAAATCCGGGGGCAGGTGTACCGGGGCGCGCGCAACTTGCAGGTAGTGCTGGCCACCCAGCCCGCCGCCGTGCTATCCGAAACGTTTAGCGCCGCTCCCAGCCCCTTCAGCTCCGCGCTCACGCTCTCCTTCGACGCCCGCTTTAGTGCTGCCGGCCAGCTGCGCATCACCGACCTGCTGGGCCGCACCGTTGCTACCCAGGCGGTGGCCGTGCGCTCCGGGGCCAATTCCCTGCCCATTGCCTTGCCCACTGTCGCCCCCGGCATGTACCTGCTCACGCTGGAAGTTGGCGAAACCCGCTTGACTACCAGAATTGCCAAGGAGTAGGGACCGGCGAAATGCCGCTTGCTGGATAATTTTAAGGTTGCATTAGCTATAACGTATTTGCACTGAAACACTTTAGAAAAAAGGGAGGGCTGCGGAATTTTTTGGTGCAGTTCTTGTTGGTATCTCTGTGAAAGAATAGTTTTTTAAGGTGTTTTGGTATGGATAGGCTGGCCTCAATGGGACCAGCCTATTTTTTTGCCTTGGCAGCTAGATTTGCTGTAAGGATGTCCCGGCTCGCGCGTCAGGCTAGGTAAGATGCAGGCCCGGAGCCCGGTGTACCTTGCAGAGGTTTCCGTTTCGAATTGTGGTTTTATGAAGCAGCTTGTTGAAAAGCATCCGTTGGCTATTCGGTGGTTTCACTGGGTCAATTTCCCCGTTCTCAGCCTCATGATTTGGAGCGGGATGTGGATATACTGGGCCAACGACGTGTACCGCCTGGGCTGGGGTAAAACTACGCTGGTCAAGTTCTTTCCGCAGTCTTTCTACGCAGCCTTCCACGTCGACCACAAGCTGGCGCAGGGTATGAGCTGGCACTTCGTGCTGATGTGGGTGTTTTTCCTCAATGGCCTGCTGTACGTGGGCTACACCGCTTTTTCGGGCGAGTGGCGCTACCTGCTGCCCACCCGGCACTCCTTCAAAGAAGCCGTGCTGGTAACACTGCACGACCTCGGCCTGTATAAAAAGCCGCTGCCGGTGCGCAAATTCAACGGCGCGCAGCAGATTGCCTACACTTCGGTCGTTATCATGGGGCTGGGCTCGGTGCTTACGGGGTTGGCCATTTACAAGCCTACGCAGTTTGGCTGGCTCACGCAGCTGCTGGGCGGGTATGAGTTTGCTCGCATCATTCACTTTGCGCTCACCATCGGCTACGTGCTGTTTTTCGTGGTACACATTACCCAGGTGGTGCGGGCCGGCTGGAATAATTTCCGGGCCATGGTGGCGGGATTTGAGATTGTGGAGATTGAACCCGCGACGCATAAGCTGGAAGCCGGCCCCACGTCGCTGCCCGCCGCCGATGAATCCCTTTCGTCTCAATAATTGCCGCTTTTCGGTATGACTGACCCTTCCCTCGCGTCCGCGCCGCTCGACGGCCCCGGCGCTTTGCCCCAATCTGAAGCCGCGCTGCTGGCCGAGGCCCGCCGCCGCTCGCGCCGTTCCTTCATCGGGCTGGGGCTGGCTGGCCTCGCGGGCATTGGCGGCTGGCGCTGGCTGGTGTCGCAGCCCACTGATCAAGGCATTCCGTACCCGCTGCGCAATGCGCTCGATGCCAATAGTCGCCTCAGCCACGCTTATTTCAAGCATCTGCGCTTGGCCCCCGAGTTTGCCCGCAGCCGCGCCAAAATGCCCCGCGTAAACGGCCGGGTAGGCCTCGCCGGTGACGTGGACTCCGCCACCTGGCGAATGCGCGTGCAGGCCTACGGTTCCGGCAAAACCCAGGAGTTCTCCCTGGCCGATATCCAGGCCCTGCCCAAAGTGGAGATGACCACTGAGCTCAAATGCATCGAAGGCTGGAGCATCGTGGTGCATTGGGCTGGTGCCCGGCTATCCGATTTTTTGGCCCGCTACCCGCTGGCCACCCGCAGCGGCCTGCCTGCCGACCCGCTGAGCCCGCCCGCCGACCTCGCGCCTTACGTGGGTATGCGCACGCCCGACGAGCTATACTATGTGGGCATCGACATGGCCAGCGCCCTGCACCCACAAACATTGCTGTGCTACGAAATGAACGGAGAGCCGCTCACGGCCGCCCATGGCGCGCCGCTTCGCCTCGTCACGCCCCTCAAATACGGCATCAAGCACCTCAAGCGCATCGGCACCATCGCCTTCGCCGATACCCGCCCCAAAGACTACTGGGCCGAGCTGGGCTACGACTGGGACGCGGGGCATTAGGTTTGAGGGTAGGAGGGTAGAACGTAACGGCTCTGGGGTAGGAGGTAAAGAACTTCATACCCCCATAGCCTCTTTAATGTACCACGCGCAGCTCGTAGCGCTCGGGCTGGCCATTGAGGGCGGGTATGTACCATGCACCCACGCGGCTGGGGCCGTAGCCCAGGTTTACTTTTACCCATTCATCGCGGGTAGGGAGCAGGGCGATGATTTCCTGCTCCAGGCGGGACAAATCGGTGGGCGAGTGTTGGGTACCGCTGTTCTGGTCGTGAGCGGCGCGGCGCAGCTCTTTTTCCATTTCCAGGTAGGTATTGACCTTTTCTTCGAGCGGAATAAGATTGGGGTTGAGGTAGTCGAGGTTGGAGGCCATAAAAAAGCGGCTGGAAAACCAGCAGATTGGTAAGGGGTAAGGAGCTTCTCAACGCCGCCCCGGCCCCAAAAGATACGGCCGCGCCGGGCGGTTACGCCGGAGTGGGGCTGGTAGTGCCGGCGGCGGGCCGGTTGCGCTGGCACTTTTCGCCGCAGTATTTCACGTCGTCCCAGTTGGCGCGCCACTTTTTGCGGTACTCGAACGGCCGGCCGCAGGTGACGCAGATTTTGGTGGGTAGCTGGCCTTTACGCAGTTTGGCGGGAAGCATAATGAGGGGTTGAGCAGTAGGGTAGCATGCAAACGCCTGGCCCCGGCGCGAAGTTTTGGGTAATTTTGGCTATCGATGGGTTATTGAAGCGTTGTTGCCGCCAACCCCGGCCGTGGCGCGCCTCAACGGCCCAAAATGCGCTTTTAATTTCTCTATGACCACAACCACCGCCCCCGATGTGCTGGGCCAGGCCCTGCTGGACTACCACCACGGCACTATTGCCGCCACCGTCACCGTGCATTGCAGCGCCGCCGATGATGAGCCGCTGCCGGCCGCCTACTTCTTCCGCACCCTGCTCCAGATGCCGGAGCTGGAGCGCCTGGCCCTCGACGAAAGCCGGGGCCGCGTGCTCGACCTTGGGGCCGGGGCCGGCTGCCACAGCCTGGAGCTGCAGAGCCGGGGCTTCCAGCACGTAAAGGCCGTGGACGTATCGGCCGGCTCGGTGCAGGTGATGACCGAGCGCGGCGTGCATACCGTGGCCCGCCACGACTTATTTGCCCCGCTGCCGCCTACCGAGCTGCCCTACGACACCATCCTGCTGCTAATGAACGGCCTCGGCCTGACCGGCACCCTCGACGGCCTCGATAAATTTCTGGCCCACGCCCGCACCCTGCTGGCCCCCGATGGGCAGATTCTGGCCACGTCCTCCGACGTGCGCTACCTCTATGAGGACGAGGAAGGGGCGCTGCTCATCAACCTCAACGGCCCGTACTACGGCGAAGTTGAATACACGCTCAGTTACAAGGGCCGCACCGGCGAGCCCTTCCCCTGGCTGTTCGTCGATGCCGCCCTGCTCAACGACGCGGCCCAAACTGCCGGCTACACCGCCGAATTCCTCAGCGAAGACGAGAACGACCAGTACCTGGTGCGCCTAATGCCTGTTGGCAATTAACAATTGGAGTTGTTTAGAAAGTCACAAAAGGTACTCAAACGGTCATGCAGAGCGCAGCATCTTGCTCGCATCGTTGAACGGGCCTGAGGATGCGAGCAAGATGCTGCGCTGCGCGCTGCATGACCGTTCGGGGACTTTCTAAACAGCTTCATTATGAATTAAGAATAAACAATTCATCAGCAACCTTTTCAATTCTATTTCACTAACCTAATTCTTAATTGATTTTGACCAACGCCATCATCTACCGCACCCGCTGGGCCGATATGGACCCGAACGGCCACATGCGCCATTCCGCCTACGCCGACTATGCCGCCGACCAGCGCCTCGTTTTATTGGCCGAGTGGGGCTACGATATCAAGGAATTTGCGCGCCTGCGCCTGGGTCCCATCCTGTTCCGCGAAGAAACGACTTTCCTCAAGGAAATACACATTGGCGAAGAAATTCGGGTGGATAGCCGTCTGCGCAGCGTGAACGACGACGGCACCCGCTGGAGCATCACCCACACCATTTACAAGGCCGATGGCCGCGTGGCCGCCATCGTAGCCGTCGACGGGGCCTGGCTCGACCTCGACCGCCGCAAGCTCACCACCCCGCCCGCCGAACTCGCCACGGCTTTCCGCGAGCTGCCTGCCTATGAGGTGCCGGTGAAGTAGAAAGGTATAAAGAAGCAGCCCCCGAATTGATAAATTCGGGGGCTGCTTCTTTTATGTGGCTGGCGCTAGGCATGGGCATCGGCCCGCACCCCGGCCGTGGGCCGCAGGACCTTGGTGATGCGGTCCAGCTGCTGCTGATGATGCAACAGGTGGTCGACCAGGTGCTCTATTACCTGATAGATGGTGATGCGGCCCGAGCGCGGATGAGGGAATACGGCCCGGTTCTGCTGCCGGCTCGGAAACTCGTTGAGCAGCCGCTCCATCTGGCGGCGGGAGGCTTCCCAGGACTTGCGCATCTCGTGCAGCGTGGGCAGCTCGCCGGCATCGGTGAGGGTAGCCACACCGCGCGGTGCTTTGAACTTGAGGCCGGGCAGGCGCAGCATCAGGCGCACAAACTGCACCTGCAGCTTTGTAAAAAAGCCAACCTTCGGCAAAAGCTCCTCCGCCTGGAGCTTCTTCTGGACATACTTGAGGATGTTCTCTTCAACAAAAAGCAGGTGATGCACTACCTGCACCGCCGACCATTTGCCCGGCGCGGGAGCCTTGTTCTGATCCGGCCCCAGCGCCTCGGCCGACGCCAAAAGTCGTTCAGTAGACCGTTCGAGCTGTTCAAATTTGAGGTGAAGGCGGTGATTCATGCGGGTGGGGAGGATGAAAAATAGCCTTACGGCAGAGCTAGCGCAAAAGATACGGCGACAATTTGATTGGCTTCGCGGCCCGATTCGGACCGTGTGACTGGGCAAGGCCCGCGCCGCGCCGCATAAGCTGCGGCCGGTGCCTAGTTTTGCGGTACTCATGGCTACTCGTTCCACATTTTTTTCGGCTCCGTGGCCTGCCCGCTGGCGGGTGCTCGCCGTGCTGGTCCTCTACGCCGCCTACCTGCCCCTGAGCGGCTACACCGTGAGCCAGTTCCGCTTCGACGCGGCCGAATACTGGGAATTTTCCTTGAAATTCACGCAAAATGGAGGGTTTTCCCTGCTGGCGTTCGATGCGCCGATGCGCGGCTACCTGGGGCCGTTGCTCGTGCTGCCGGCGCGGCTGCTGTGCCATTTCACGGGCTGGTCGATGCTCACCGGGGCACAGGTGCTGGGGGCGGGCTGGGCGGCCGTGCTATTCGGCGTGGCCCTGCCGCAGCTATGGGCCCAAGCCACGGGCCGGGCCCTGAGCGGCGGCCGCTGGCTGGTGCTGCTCAGTCTGTCTTTTGTCTTCTGGCGCGACTATTTCAACTTCACCCTCAGCGATATGCCGGCGCTGGCGCTGCTGCTGCTGAGCCTGGCGGCGCTGGCGCGGCGCGGCTGGGGCTGGGCCGCAGTAGCCGGGCTGCTGCTGGCGGCGGCCATCAATATTCGGCCCATTTACCTGGCCAGTGTGCCGGGTGTGCTGTGGCTGTTGTGGAAGAATACGCAGCCGGCTTCCGGTTTCTCTATCTGGCGAAGTGGCGCGGCGCTGGCGGTCGGGTTGGCACTGGTGTGGCTGCCGCAGTTTCTAATTAATATGCGGCATTTCCAGCAGCCCACGCCGCTGGTGCTGGCCGGGCAACCCGGTACCGCGCCGCTCTATCTGAAGCAGCTCACCTGGGGCACGGCGTTCCAGCGCTACGAATCGAGTTTGATTCTGGAAATCCCCCGTTCGCTGGTTTATGCCGATTCCGTTGGGCAGCGCGCCCTGGCTGCTGAGCCGGGCCACCGGTTCGGCAGCTACGGCCAGTATGCGAAGTTTGCGCTGCATCAGCCCATTAGCACCAGTGGGCGCTACCTGCGCCACCTGTTCAACGGCCTGGATATTCGTTTCCCCACGCCCTATCCCCGGCAGCTGCAGCCGCCGGGCCAGGCTGCGCTGCGGCTGCTGAACTATGCGCTGCTCGGTTTGGGCATTTTGCTGGCTATAGTCGCCGGGCTGAGAAACCGGCGGTTGGCCTGGTCATCCATGGCAGTAGGCTCATTGATAGCATTGCTGCTGCCGTGCCTGCTGGTATTGCCCACGCTCATGGAAAGCCGGTTTCTGCTGCCCCTGCATCTGTTGGTGCTCACGATGGTAGCGGGAACGTGGCAGCCAGGGGCGTGGTGGCGCGAGCTGGCGCCCGTGCGCCGGGTAGCATTGGTGGCGGTGGCGGCCGGCTGGCTGTGGGGGTGCTGGCATGTATCAGAAGCCACGGCGGGGCAGCTGCGCCCGCCGAGCGAGGCTCCGCAGGATTAGCGGCAACTTTTTCATAAAAAAGGCCCCGCCAGCTTTCGCTGACGGGGCCTTCCAATTTCCATAATTCAACCCTACACTTTGGCGTAAGTTACTTCCTTCACGGCTTTCACCACGCGGGCCACGTTGGGTAGCGAGGCTTCGATGAGGGTGGGGGCGTAGGGCAGGGGCACGTCGGCGCAGGTGATGCGGATAACGGGCGCGTCGAGGTAGTCGAAGGCGCGGCGCTGCACGATGTAGGCCAACTCGCCCGAGATGCTGGCCAGCGGCCAGGCTTCTTCGATAACCACCATGCGGTTGGTTTTCTTCACCGAGTTCACCAGCGTGTCGTAGTCAATCGGGCGCACCGAGCGCAGGTCGATTACTTCGGCTTCAATGCCTTCCTTGGCCAGCTCATCGGCGGCGGTGTAGGCGATTTTCATCATCTTGCCGAAGCTCACCAGCGTTACGTGCTTGCCCTGGCGCACGATGTTGGCTTTGCCGATTTCGAGCAGGTACTCTTCCTCGGGTACTTCGCCCTTGTCGCCATACATCAGCTCCGACTCCATGAAAATCACGGGGTCGGGGTCGCGAATGGCCGATTTCAGCAGGCCTTTGGCGTCGTAAGGATTCGAGGGAATCACTACTTTCAGGCCGGGCGTATTGGCAAACCAGTTCTCGAAATTCTGCGAGTGCTGGCTGCTGAGCATGCCGGCGTTGCCCGTCGGGCCACGGAACACGATGGGGCAGGAGTACTGCCCGCCCGACATCGAATACAGTTTGGCGGCCGAGTTAATCACCTGGTCGATAGCCACCAACGAGAAGTTGAAGGTCATGAATTCAATGACCGGAATCAGCCCGTTGGCCGCCGCGCCCACGCCGATGCCGGCAAAACCCAGCTCAGCAATCGGGGTATCAATCACGCGCTCGGGGCCGAACTCGTCGAGCATGCCCTGGCTTACTTTGTAGGCGCCGTTGTACTCGGCCACTTCTTCGCCCATTAGGAACACCCGCGGGTCGCGGCGCATTTCCTCGGACAGGGCCTCGCGCAAGGCCTCACGGAATTGAATTTGACGCATGGTTCTCTTTAGGGTAAAGCCGCAATTGGGCCGTTTGGCAAAGCTACAACAGGTGCGGCGGACGGGCAACGGCCCCTAAGAACATTAGCCCGCAGAAGGCGCCGAGGGTTGCGCAGAGGTCGCTGAACGTTCGGCGACCTTTGCGCAACCCTCGGCGCCTTCTGCGGGCTAAAAAGTCGGCAGAACGGCGCTACCGCAACGCCTCCCGAAATACCTTGCCCTGCGCATAGTCCTGAAACTCCAGGTCTTCTACGGCGCGCTGGGCGTAGCTGCGGTCGAGGGCCACGGCCTGCTTGAGGAAGGTGCCCACGGCCGCTTCGTTTTTCTGGCGGGCGGCCACCACGGCCAGGCCGTAGATGGGCGCGGCGGCCGTGGGGCGCAGGGCTTGGGCCAGCTGATATTGTTCCTGGGCCAGCTCGTAGTGCTCGCGGCCCACTTCGATGAGGGCGCGGTTGAGGGCGTTCTGGTAGCTGGGGCCGGCGTATTGGAGGCTGCGCAGGGCCTCGTCGGGCTGGCCGACTTCGATTTCCAGGGCGGCGCGGTCGGAGAAGATTTTGCGCAGCAGCGGGCGCGGGCCGCCCAGCTTAATGGCGTAGTCGTAGTTCTGGAGGGCTTCGAGGCGGTCGCCGGCGCGGTGGTAGGCAGTGGCGGCGTGGTAGAAGAACTCGGCCGTGGGATTGCGATGGGCGGCCAGTGTGAAGTTGACGGCCGCCCGGCGGTAATAGGCCTTCTGAATTTTATCGGTGGGCTCCTTTTCGGCGCGCATCAGCAGCACCACGCCCAAGTTGTGGAAGGCTTCCCAGCTGTTGGTATTCGCGGCCGATACTTCATAAATACGCTGTTTTTCAGCCAGCAGTGGCGTGAGCGTGGCCGAATACCGCAGCTCCTCGGGCGTGAGGGCATCGGTTTCGACCTGCTTCTCCACAATCTTTTTCGAGAGCAGGTACACTTCCGAATCGTAGCGTTTTGGGGCGGTGTAGCTCACGGCCACGGTGCCGAAACGCAGTACCGGATAGATGTACTGCTCGATGTAATCGAAGGAAGTGAGCCGGTGCAGGGCCTTTTCCTTCTGCTCGAAGGTGCCCTTGGTATCGTTGATTAGGGTGACGACGGAGTCAATCTGGTCGGCTTTCAGAGCCGAGGTCGTGACTTTCTGGAGGAAGGTATCCCACTTGCGCACGTAGGCCAGCGTGTCGTAGCGAATCTCCTCGTTATTATTGAGATACGAGAAGTTTTTCACCCGCTGCTTGTAGTAGTAGAGCAACATTCGGACGCGCTTGCTGGCCAACAGGCGGTTGTGGGCATCGGTAGAGTCGGGCGAGTGGCCCGCGATGATGAGCACCTGCTTTGTGTGCTGGTTGGCATCAATCAGGTCTTCGAGGGCGGCCACGTTGGTACCCAGGTAGCCCCGGATAAACCACTTGTCTTCATCGAAAAAGAAGGGCAGCACGCGGGTGCCGCTCATGTTGTTGCTGGCGCGCTCTGGCAGCAGGGTCAGGGCGGTGTCCTCGCGGACTACCAGGCGGGCGGGGTCGGCGATGCCGCGGGCCACGCGCACATCGCCGGGGGCGCGAAGAATTTTGCCGTTTTTTTTCAGCTCACGCACCTGGGCGTGGGCCAGCAGCTCGCCGGGGTTGCGGCCGGGCGTATTGGGCAGGGTGAACTTCTGGGTGGCGAGGAGCTGGCCTTTGTTTTCATCGTCGTACACGAAGTTGCCCGACGTGAAGGTGATGCGGCCGAGGGTGTCCTCGCGCAGGCCGTGCTCGTAGCGGTAGCGCAGCAGCAGCTCGTAGGCCACGCCTTTTTGCAGGTGGTTGGCCGGTACGCGGGCTTCTACCGCAAAGGGCACGGCCTCGCCGGAGGCCGTGAGCACGGCGGGGCGGGCCACCACGGTACGCCCGGCTTCGGCCTGCTTCAGCACTCGGGGCAGGGTGCAGGCCGAGAAAAATACGGTGGCTGCCAGCAGCCCGTGGGCCACTGGCCGCAAAAGATTACGCATTAAAACACCTGAGGTGGAAAGACAAAAACCGCCCTTACAAACGTAGAAGTCTGAAATTAGTCAGATTCTGAGGGGCGAAATTACACCGGACCTGTTGCCTTTACCCTCCCAATGCCTTATCTTAGCCCAGAGAAACTGTTTTTCGCTAGCCGCTACCGCCCATGAAACGCTTCACCGACTACCTCGAAACGCAGTCTTTCGGCCTTTGCTCGGCCCTGGCCGGGAAATGGGGCTTCAGCACCCGCAGCGTCCGGCTGTCGTTTGTGTATGCCTCATTTTTCACGTTTGGCTCGCCCATCGTGCTTTATTTCGCCGGGGCTTTCTGGATGAATGTGCGGCGCGCCATGCGCCAGCAACGCAGCACGGTTTGGGATTTGTAATTACTGGATTGAAATAAAATGATACTGCCCCAGCTTAACTCGTTTAGGCTGGGGCAGTATCATTTTATTTCAATCCCAATTCGCTGAACCTGCGTTTGCCTTTTCCAAAATACGCCCAGACCAAACTGTCATCATATACCCCGGCCCTATCCCGAACCCGCAGGTGCGGCCGGGTGGCTTGCCGCTTCTTGCGCCAGTAGCTAAAGCTGCCATAGAAGCTGAAGTGCGCCCGCAGCACGGCCCAGAAATCCCCCACTTGCCCGCTCGCTAGAAACCGCAGGCCGGCCACGCCATCCAGCACAAGGCGCTGGAACATGGGGCCATACAGTTCGCCCGGGGCGGCGTTTTTATAGAGCAGCGCCAAGCCGTTGCGGAAGTTTAAATACGTTTTGCGGGGGTTGGATTTGTGCAGTGTGCCGCCGCCGACGTGCTGCACGGCGCTGCCGCCGTGGTACCAGACTTCGTGGCCGGCATTCTGGAGGCGCCAGCAGAAGTCGATTTCCTCCATGTGCGCGAAAAAGGCCGGCTCCAGGCCGCCGAGGGCTTGCCAGGCCGAGCGGCGCACCATGAGGCAGGCCCCGCTGGCCCAGGCTACCGGGCGCGCGTCGTCGTACTGGCCCAGGTCCTTTTCGAGGGTATCGAAGAGGCGGCCCCGGCAGAAGGGGTAGGCCAGGCGGTCGAGGTAGCCGCCGCCGGCTCCCGCGTATTCAAACAGCGTAGGGTCGGCGTGAGCCAGGATTTTGGGCTGTACGGCGGCGATGCGCGGGTTGGCTTCGAGCAAGCTGCGCAGGGGGCGCAGCCAGCCCAGGGTGACTTCCACATCGGAGTTCAGCAGCACGAAAAACGGGCTGTCGACCTGCGCCAACGCCTGGTTGTAGCCCTCGCAGAAGCCCCAGTTGCGGTCGAGCAGCAGCAGCTCCACGGTCGGGAAATCGCGGGCCAGCAGCTCTATAGAGTCATCGGTGGAGGCGTTATCGGCCACTATCACGCGGGCCCCATCGGCATGGGCGAGCACGCCGGGAAGGAAACGGGCGAGAAAGCCCGCCCCATTCCAGTTCAGGATGACGATGGCCACGTCGGCGCAGGCGCCGGCCGGGGCCGCAGTATTAGGCCCCAAAACCGCTCAAATCGAGGCCGGGCACGTTGGGCATCAGGCCACTGGTCTTGCGCTGCAGCTCCTGACGGGCCAGCTCAGCGGCTTCGTCGAGGGCCTTGTTCACGGCGGCTACCACGAGGTCGGCCAGCATGTCGCGGTCCTGCGGGGTGAGGAGCGATTCGTCGATTTCGAGCTTGAGGATTTTGCGGTGGCCGTTGGCCGTGGCGCGCACGAGGCCGCCGCCGGCTTCGCCCGTGGCCGTGATGTGCTGGATTTCCTGTTGGGCCTGCTGCATCTTGTCCTGCAGCTCTTTCACTTTGCCCATCATGCCGGTGATGTCGAATGCCATATTGCTAGTTGTCAGTTATTGTTTGTCCGTTGCTAGTGAACAGCGGTTGGGCCGAAAAGGATGCCTCATCCTATTATTATCGGCTAAAATTACCCGTAAAAGTGGTGGCCGAATGGCGTATTATTTTAGAATAGTAATCGTCCCCGTGGCCGAAAAAGGCTTGCCGTCTTCGTTGTTCTGCTGGAAACGCCACACGTAGGCCCCCAGCACCGGGGCGTGGCCCTTGATGGTGCCATCCCAGGTTTCGCTGCGCCGGGTGCCCCGGAATACTTCCTGGCCGTTGCGGTCCACTACCACGAAGGTGTAGTTATTCAGGTACTTGCCCTTCACTTCGAGCACATCGTTCAGCCCGTCGCCGTTGGGCGTGAAGGCGGTGGGAATGGTGAGCGTGAGCTGCCGCGTGACGCTGGCCAGATTGGAATAGCTGAAGGTGCCGGCCGGCAGCCCCGCGCCGCCGATTTGCAGACGGTAGCGCACCACCTGCCGATCGGTGGGCGGGGTGAGGTCGGTGTAGCTGGTGCCCGTCAGGGCCAGGGTGCTCAGCACGGAGCCGTCGGCGGCGAGGCGCTGGAGGGTGTAGGTGGCCGGAATGGTGGGGCTGGGGCCGGTGAAGGCCGTCCAGGTGAGGGCGGCGGTGCTGCCGTCGGGGTCGGCGGCGCTGGCCAAGAGGATGGCCGGGCAGGTGGCCGGGCTGGCGGGCGAAGTATTGCCGCACACATCTGCCAGGATGACGGTGTAGCAGGGCGGGTTGGCTTTGAGCTGGGCCAGCTCGGTGGAATCGCGGGGTGCCCGCAGCGAGGTGGCGGTACCGAAATCGGTGGGCGCGCCACTGCCGGCCGTGCGGCTGTAGCGGAGCGAACCCCCGGCGGGCAGGGTTGGCGTGGCCAGCACCGGCGTCAGCACCACCACATTATTGAGGTTGAAGCTGGCCACCAGTCGGGGCTGCGCCGGCGGCAGGGCCGAAACAGTGGTGATGGCAACCGAATTGGAAACTGCTATTCCGCCGCCTGGCTGGGTGGCCGTTACTACGTAGGTGTAAGTGCTGCCGCATAGCACATCGGTGTCTTCCAGCCCACCGCTGATGGGCACCACGGTAGTAATGGCGGTGCCGTTGCGGGTGACGGTGTAGCTGGTGCCGGGGCTGCCGGCGTCGGTTAGCAGCAGCTGGTTGCGGTTGCGGGCCGATGCGCCGCTCAGGCTCAGTGTGCCGATGGCGGGCGAGGTGGCGGGGCTGGTGCCGCAGTAGTCGTTGCGGGCGATGCGGTAGCGGCCTGCCGCCGCGCCGGGCACGCTCAGGCTGGTGCTGCCCGGCGGCACGGGCACGCTCGGCACGTTCTGGAAGCCGTTGCCGGTATCGACCTGCAAGGTATAGCGGTAGCCGACGGGCAAATTGCCTACGGCCAGCGTGGTCGCGCCGCCGGGTAGCGGGCCGCTGAGGGTGAGACTGGTTAGGGCCGGAACCATGGCCGTTGCCAGCGTAAGGGGCTGCACTGAGGGCCGGCTTTCGCACAACCCGTTGGTGGTGTATTTGCCGATGAGGGTGATGGCAGTGGCCCCGGCCGGCACGGAAATGACGCTTGGCGCACGGGTAATCGGGCTTGGCCCAATAGTGCCGGTGGGCGTTTGAAAAGTGTAGCTGTAAGTATCGTAAGCCGCGTCGGTGATGGTGACCAGCGCCTGGCCGGTGGGGCAGGGCGCAACCGTGAAGGCGGGAGGCGGCGTGTCGTAGACGCGGTAAACGCGGAAGTAATAAATCGGATTGCCAATTACGTTATTCAGCTCTGATACTGTCACCATGCCCACGTCGGCCAGCGTGGGGGTGTAGCTATAGGGCAGGTAGTTGGGCGGGAAGCAGCGTGGCATGGAGCTGCCAAACGTGACTCCTGAACCCCGCAACACGCCGTAGCTGAGCACCTTGGGGTCGGCATTTTGGTCGCGATGCAGGAAAGTGACTGGCTGACCCACACAAAAAGACTCTACTGGTACGAGGTTACCATTGAGAGCAACGAAGGCCGTGGGGTCATTAGGAATGGTCTCGCACTGGCTCCAGGCCAGGTGGCCCGGCAGGCATAGCAGTAACAGTAAGAAATAGCGGTTCAGCAGCTTCATGGTTTATCGGCTTCATTCGCCTTGGTCGGGCAGCACTCGTAACTCAGGACGCATCAGGATTAGCGCCAAAGCGGGCAGTTTCAATCCCACTCGCCAAAAATCATTTCCGGCCGACTGCCTTTTACAGGTAAGTCGAATGGATTTTACTGCCAGTCAAACTTACGGACGAAGGCGGCGGCTTTGTGCAAATCCGGGTACAGGACCCGGTCGCGCACCACAAATTTCACTTCCTGCCCGAAGGCGTCCACCACGCGCTCCAGGGCCTCGGAGCTACGGCCGGGGCGGCGGAAGGCCAGCGCCTGCACGGCCGTCATCAATTCAATTCCCAGCACTTGCTCCACATTTTCGATGACGCGGCGGGCCTTTGTGGCGGCGTTGGCGCCCATGCTCACGTGGTCTTCCTGGCCGTTGCTGCTCACAATGCTATCCACTGAGGCGGGGGTGCAGAGCTGCTTGTTCTGGCTCACGATGCCGGCGGCAGTGTACTGCGGAATCATCAGGCCGGAGTTCAAGCCGGGCTCGGCCACGAGGTATTGCGGCAGGCCGCGCTGGCCCGAAATCAGCTGGTAGGTCCTTCGTTCCGAGATGCTGCCCAGCTCGGTCACGGCCAGGGCCAGGTGGTCGAGGGCCAGGGCCAGCGGCTGGCCGTGGAAGTTGCCGCCGCTGATAATCAGGTCTTCGTCGGGGAAGATGTTGGGGTTGTCGGTCACGGAGTTGCACTCGGTTTCGACTACCTGCGCCACGTAGGCCAGCGCGTCGCGGCTCGCGCCGTGCACCTGCGGCTGGCAGCGGAAGGAGTAGGGGTCCTGCACGGCCCGGCGGGGCTGGGTTTGCAGCTCGGAGCCAGCCAGCAGCTCGCGCAGCCGCCTGGCCACCAGCACCTGCCCCGCGTGGGGCCGGATGCGGTGCAAATGCTCATTGAACGGGGCGGAGCAGCCCCCAAAAGCTTCTAGCGAAAGCGCCCCGATAACATCGGCGGCGGCCGCCAGGCGCTGGGCGCGCAGCACGCCATCCACGGCGTAGGCCAGCATAAACTGGGTGCCATTGAGCAGTGCCAGGCCTTCCTTGGCTTGCAAGGCCAGCGGCTCCCAGCTGAAGAGGCTCATGGCGTCTTCGGCGCTGAGGCGGTAGCCCTGGTAATTTACTTCGCCCAGGCCCAGCAGGGGCAGGCAGAGGTGGGCCAGCGGGGCTAGGTCGCCGGAGGCCCCGAGGCTGCCCTGCTCGTACACCACGGGCAGCATCTCGCGGTTGTACATGGCCACGAGGCGTTCGACGGTGGCGGTTTGCACGCCGCTATGGCCGTAGCTCAGGCTCTGGGCCTTGAGGAAAAGCATGAGGCGCACGAGGTTCTGCGGTACTTCGGCCCCGGTGCCGCAGGCGTGCGACATCATTAGGTTGACTTGCAGCTGAGCACGCTCCTGGGGCGCGATGCTCACATTATACAGCGAGCCGAAGCCGGTATTGATGCCGTAAATCGGCTGGTCGTCGTGGGCCAGGCGCTGGTGCAGGTAGTCGTGGCAGGCGGCGATTTGCTGGCGGGCGTCGTCGCCGAGGGCTACGGGGCGGCCGTCGGCGATGAGTTTGGCCAGCGCGGCCAGGGTGAGGGGCTGTGCGGGCGATATGGTGTGGGTGGGCATTTAGAGTGGGTGGTGAAGTTGGGGGCCGCAAAGAACGAAAAAAACTCCCCTCCTTTTTTAAGGAGGGGAGTTTTCGCGCAGCGAAAACGGGGGTGGTGCCCTCCGTTGAACGATGGCGAAACGATGCGGGCGTTAGTTGCTGGTCCATCGTTCAACGACTTCACCACCCCAATTTTCGCTGACGCGAAAATTTCCCCTCCTTGAAAAAGGAGGGGAGTTTATCGTTCATTGCAAGCTCCGGCTACTCTACCGTCAGGGCCGCTACCACTTCGCCCAGAGGCAGCAGCTTCTCCTCGCCACTCTGCATGATTTTTACCTTCACCACGCCGGCCGCTATTTCCTCGGGTCCCATGATGATGACCAAGGGAATACCCTTGGCATCGGCGTATTTAAACTGCACGCCCAGCTTCTTGGCATCGGGGTATAGCTCGCTGGGAATGCCAGCGGCGCGCAATTGCGCCAGCAGAGGCAGCGCGGCCCGGCCACTGGCCACGTCGAAATGGGTGATTAGGCAGCGGGTGGGCGTTTCGCCGGTCGCCGTGAACAGGTCCAGCGCTTCCAGGCAGTCGTAGAGCCGGTCCACGCCAAACGAGAAGCCCACGCCCGACACGCCCGGCAGGCCGAAGCTGCCGGTGAGGTTGTCGTAGCGGCCGCCGCCGCTCACGCTGCCCATTTGCACGTTATTGATTTTGACTTCGAAAATGCAGCCCGTGTAGTAGGAGAGGCCCCGCGCCAGGGTGGGGTCAAATTCGAGCCGGTCGAACTGCTTGAAGCCGGACGCCACTAGCAGGTCGCGTACTTCGGCCAGCTCCGTCAGGCCCCGGTAGTTGGCGGTAATATCTTCGTCGGCGGCGTTGGGGCGGGCGCCATCGGGCTCCACGCCGGCCGTCACGAAGCCGGCCAGCAGGCGCTGTAGCTTCTCCTCGTAGGTGCCCTCCACGCTCAGCAGGGCAAACAGCGTTTCGATGGTGGGCTCCGAAAAGCCGCGCTCCAGCAACTCCTTGCTCACGCCGTCGCGCCCGATTTTATCGAGCTTGTCAATCGCCACGAACAAATCCGTCTCGCGGCCCTCGCCGCCCAGTGCCTGGTAAATATTGCGCAGCACGCCCCGATGGTTGATTTTGATGGTGAAATCGTGCAGGCCGAGGCCGCCCAGCACCTGGGCCATCATGAGCACGATTTCGGCTTCGCAGAGCAGCGAGTCGGTGCCCACCACGTCGGCATCGCACTGGTAAAACTCGCGGTAGCGGCCCCGCTGGGGGCGGTCGGCGCGCCACACGGGCTGCATCTGGTAGCGCTTGAAGGGAAAGGTGAGGGTGCCCCGGTTCATGGCCACGTAGCGGGCGAAGGGCACGGTGAGGTCGTAGCGCAGGCCTTTTTCGGCCACTTTGGGCAGCAGGGCTTTCGAGCCGGTGGCCAGGTCCTCGGCGGTCACGTCCTTGGCGAAATCGCCGGAGTTCAGAACTTTAAACAGGAGCTGGTCGCCCTCGTCGCCGTACTTGCCCGTCAGTACCGACAAGTTCTCCAGCGTCGGCGTTTCCAGCGGCGCAAAGCCAAACGACTCGAACGTGCGGCGGATTACGTTGAAAATATGGCGGCGGCGCGCCACCTGCGCGGGGCCAAAGTCGCGGGTGCCCTTGGGAATACTCGGTTTTTGCATAACGGGGCAAAGGTAGGGGCTGCGCGAACGTGCGTGGTAATCCCGCACGATATAGGGGCGGGGCTTGTCCCCGCCCGTCGTTGCTTTCCGAAAGGTAATCGGACAAGCGAAATCGTTCAACGATGGGCGGGGACAAGCCCCGCCCCTACATCATTCAACAAAACACAAAACCCCGCCGCCGGACCAAACCGACGACGGGGCATTTTGCAGAAATGAAGCAGGTGAGAAAAGCGGGGTGGCAATCAAAGAAGTCAAACTCAGCCGCCGAAGCCGCCGCCGCCCTGGGGCGCGCTCTCGATACGGTCGGGCTTGGCCTTGCTGGCGCCGATATACCAGGTGAAACCCAGCCAGCCCACACGGCTTTCGTCCTTGCTGTAGCGGTAGCTGCTCAGCGCATCGGTGGCAATTTCGTTGCGGTACTGCTGGGTGTTCAGCAGGTCGGCGATGCGCAGGGTGAGGGCGGCACGGTCGGAGAACAGGCGCTGGCGCAGGGCAATATCAAGCTGCCCGGAGGCCAGCTGCCGGCCCTGGGCCGTGAGCTGGGCCGAGCGTACGTTGCCGCTCAGCTGCACATCGAGGGTGGGGCGGATGGTGAAATTGTTGGTGAGGCGGGCCGTGGCGATGAAGGCCGTGCGGTTGTTGGCAATGCCGTTGCCGGCCAACTGGGCGCGGTAGAGGCTGGTGCTGGCATTCAGGCGCCACCACTTGGCCAGGGGCTGGTTGAGGCTGAACTCGGCCCCGAGGTTGGTGGTAGTGCCCAGGTTGTCGTAGGTCTCGGCGGTGATGAGACCCGCGCCGGCTCCGGCCAAACGAGTTGCCAGCGTATCCACAAAGCGCAGGCGCTGAATGGAATTGGTGGTGATACGGGCAAACGCGGTGCTGGTAATGGTGGCCTGCCCAATGGTAAGCTGGTGGCCCAGCTCAATGTTGTTGCTGAATTCGGCCTGTAAGCGCGGGTTGCCGAGGCGGTAGCTGCGCGGGTCCTGGTAAATGGCCAGTGGCAACTGCTGCATAAAGTTGGGGCGGTTGAGGCGGCGGGCGTAGCTCAGCTGCAGGCGGTTCTGGCCAGCTTCCTTGCCCAGCTCCCGGCTGATGAGGGCCGAGGGGAAAAAGCTCAGGTAATCCTGGCGGAGGCTGCCGCGCTGGGCAATGCCCTCGCCGCCCTCAATGCTGCCGCTCAAGAAGGTGTACTCGGAGCGCAGACCGGCCTGGGCATTCCACTTCTTGCCCAAGCTATGCTGCACGGTCACGTAAGCAGCGGGCACCACCTGGTTGGAGGTGTAGGTGAGCGAGCGGGCGGGGTCGTTCTGGAAGTCGTCGGGGCGGGCTTCGCTGGCGGCGTAGCCGAAGCTGTTGCTGCCGTTATTGCCCTGATGCTCTACTTTGGCCCCTACTTCGAGGCGGCCCTTGCCATCAGCCAGCGGGTGCACGTAGTCCACCTGCCCGTACTGAATATTGGCCAGGAGCTTGAGCAGCTGCCGGGTGCCGGGCTGCGGCACACTCCCCGAGCCGGCCTCAGCGTACTGCCGCTGCACCACTGGCACGTTGGCGTCAATCAGCACATTGCCGAAGTTGGCCGTGAGCTCGCGGCCCTTGTGGGCGTCCCAGGTGCGGCGGTAGTTGCCGTCAGCTTCCAGGATTTTTACTTTTACGTCGAGGTCCTGGCGGCCAATGGTTTTTTGCACCGGCCCGTTGTTGGTTTGCTGGGTCAGGTCCTGGCTTTCGCCTTCCAAGTTGCGCTCGGTGCCGGGGCTCACGTTCAGGCTCAGGGTTTGGTTTTTGGGCAGCTCCAGTTCCACGCCGGCCCGCAGCGAGTGGTTGCGGTGAATCTCATTGCCCGCGCCCACCTGGGTGGTGCGGATGGTTTCGGCGGGGCCGAGCAGGGCGGTTTGCTCGCTGTGGCCGTGGCTGCGGTAGGTCACGTCGCGGCCGTCGTAGCCGGCCGTCCAGGTGGCTTTGCCCACTTCCCGGCTCAGGCTCAGGCTGCCGCTGTATTTGTCGGCGGTGCCCAGGTTGAAGGCGGCCGTGCCGTTGGTGCCGCTGCGGGTTTCTTTTTTGGTAATCAGGTTGATAACGCCGCCGCCACCGGCCGCGTCGTACTTGGCCGAGGGGTTGGTAATCACCTCAATCTGGGCAATGCGCGAGGCCGGAATCTGGTCGAGGCGGGGGCCGCCGGTGCCGCCGTTGCTCACGCCCGACGGCTTGCCATCAATGAGAATGGTTACGTTGGACGTGCCGCGCATCGATACCGTGCCGTTCACGTCCACGCTCACTGAGGGCACGTTCTGGAGCACGTTGGCCGCCGTGCCGCCCACGCTGCCCAGGTCCTTTTCCACGTTGATGATGCGCTTGCCTAGCTCTTCTACCACGGCGGCTTTCTCGCCCGTTACCACCACTTCGCTTAGCTTGGTAGCGGTGGCCGCACTCATTTTCAGGCCGGTAAGTTCCAGCGAAGGCGCGGCGGTCGTGAGCGTGAAGCGGCGGCGCAGCACGCCGTAGTTCAAGTCCTGCACCCGCAGCAGGTAGGTGCCCAGCGGCAGCGAAGCGGCTTTAAAAGTGCCCTGCTCGGTGGCCTGGGCCACGGCCACGAAGGTAGAATCGGCCGAGCGCAGCAGCAGCACATCGGAGAAGGGTACGGCCTGGCCGGTGCCGGCTTCCACCAGGCTGCCGCTCACGCGGCCGGGGCCGGCGGTTTGGGCCAGCACGGCCCCCAGGGGCAGCAGTAGCAGCGTGGCCGTGCCCAGCAGCAGGCGGCTAAAAGCGAACGTAGCGAGCGGAGTGAAAAGGATTTTCATGGTGGTGCAGCGAAAAGTTGAGGTCGGGCGAGGGGCGGCTCAGGTCTGGCAGCGGCCGCGGTTCCGCTGGAGAGTGAGGGGTCCGGGGCCCAAATCCCCGGTGAGTGAGAATCATCGCCAAGTAGCGGGCCGTCTTTGGTACACGCTGACGGCAGCTACTGGGCAGTGTATGGAACAAATGTAAAGCAGGTACTTTGCAACGCAAGGTACTGGTGAAATAAATTTATGATAAGCAAAGCTTTCGAAATTGTTACCAGCTGAAATTCAGATTGTAAGCGCCAAATAAATAATTTTGGCGTACCGGCCACGAGGGCAATGGTGGGGGAATGGGGTTCGGAAAGCTAGATGCGGGGTTGCTTCCGACGGTTGCCTGAGCGGCTTGAAATCCAATCCAGCGAATAAAAAAGCCTCAACCAGTAGGTTGAGGCTTTCAATAAGCAGTCAAACAAATGTCATGCAGCGCGCAGCATCTTGCCCGCAGTAAGTAGTCCAATCGCAATAAAAGAGTTAGTAGCGGCGGGCAAGATGCTTCGCTACACTCTGCATGACCTTCTTTTTGCCTAAAACTACTTCCGCTTCAGCGGGGGGCGGGGTTTGGCTTTGGGTTGTCTGATGGGGTCGGTTACCAGCTGGCCGTTGCGGTAGGTCACGGTGCGGTCCACGGTGGTGCCGTCTTCCTTAAAATACGTCCACACACCGCTTTGGCGGCTGTTGCGGTATAGGCCGCTCACGGCCAGGGTGCCATCCTCCCGGTATTCCTTGAACGCGCCCTGAATCTGACTGCGCACGTAGGTGGTTTCCTTGCGCAGCTTGCCCGAAGGGAAGTATTCCTGACCCACGCCGCCCAAAAAGCCGTTCAGATACGGTTGGCGGGTCTGCACCTGGCCATTCTCGAAGTAGGTAAGCCGGTCGCCCACCAGGCGGCCGCTGGGGCCATAGGTTTCGGCTTTGCGCACGGCCTTGCCGTCGGGGTAGTAGTCGCGCCAGGTACCGGCGGGGCGGTTATTTTTGAACTGCTCCTCGGCCTGCACCACCTTACCGGCAGCATCCTGATAGCGCACTACTTTGCGGTCCCGGCCACCGTTGTTGTAGTCCGTTTCCTCGTGCGGATTGCCGCTCACGAAGTACTCAACGCCCTTGCCCGTGGGGGTGCCGGTGCGGTAGGTGAGTTTGCTTTTTACCTGGCCGCTCTCGAAGTAGCTGGTGGCCGGGCCGTCGAGGGCGGTGGTGCCGGTGGGCGGCATCACGCGCTTGGTCAGGTCGTCGCCGAGCTGGTTTTTCACCGGGCGCTGGGCCAGCGGGGCGGGGGCGTAGGTGCTCTCCGTCTGCAGCTTGCCGCTTTGGTAGTAGCTGCGGTAGCGGCCCCGGCCGTTTTTGTCGGCCAGCACCTCCACCTCAATCTGGTTGTTCGGGTAGCGCGTGATGTAGGGCCCCGACAGCAGTCCGCGCGTAAACACGCCCTCGCTCTGCACCACGCCGTTGGGGTAGTAAAATTTCACCGCGCCGTTGGGCTGGCCGCTGTCGTAGTTCACTTCGGCCTGCACCTTGCCGTCGGGGTACACGGCCCGCAGCGCGCCGTTGGGCTGGCCCTTCATCAAATTGGTTTTCAGCCGGATGGAGCCATCGGGGTGGAAATAGGTCAGCTCACCATTAGGCTCGTCGTCCACAAAGAAACCCGTCTGGGCCGGCTTGCCATCGTCGTAATAGGTGGTGAACGGCCCCTGCCGAACCCCGTCGCGGTACGTAGCTTCCAGCCGCCGCGTGCCGCTCGGGTGGAATTCCACGTAGGCCGAGTCCCGCTTGCCCTGCCGGAAGCTGGTTTGCTGCTCCAGCTTCCCGGTGCGGTAAAAGCGCTTGTACGAGCCTTGCGGCACCGTATCGGCTGCCACTAAGGCCGTGTACACCTCGCGCTTGTACACTTTGGTCGAGTCGAAGTAGGTGATAAGCCGGCGCAGCCGCTGGCCATGAGAGGGAAATGCTACAAGCAGCAGAAAAAAAGGCAACAGGTATTTCATAAATCACTGATTTTCGCTGATTAACCATGATTTCACTGATTAACCGCAGGTTGTTAACGGCGAACCGCAAGCATTTCGTTTGCTTCAGGCCGTTTCCTTCACACATCAAAGAAAGAGCCACTCCATTTGGAGTGGCTCTTTCAGCAGTCAATTATCCTATATCCGACAGCTCGCGCCAGAACAAAAAATCAGCGTAATCACGGTTAATTAGGTTAAATCAGTGATTCGACCACAATGGCGCTGGCACCGCCGCCACCGTTGCAAATGCCCGTCACGCCGATTTTGCCGCCTTCGTTCTTCAGCACGTTCATCAGCGTGGTCACAATGCGGGCGCCCGAAGCGCCCAGCGGGTGGCCCAGGCTCACGGCCCCGCCGTACTTGTTCACCTTGCCGCCGTCCAGGTTCAGCAGCTGGTTATTGGCCAGGCTCACCACCGAGAAGGCTTCGTTGATTTCATAGAAATCCACATCGGCGGCCGTCTTACCGGCGTTTTTCAGCGCCTTCGGAATGGCCAGCGAGGGCGAAGTCGTGAACCACTCCGGCGCCTGCTCAGCATCGGCGAAGCCCAAAATCCGGCCAATCGGCGTGAGGCCCAGCTCGTCGGCTTTCTCGCGGCTCATCAGCAGTACGGCGGCGGCACCGTCGTTCAGCGTCGAAGCGTTGGCAGCCGTCACGGTGCCGCCTTCTTTAATAAAGGCCGGTTTCAGGCCGGGCACTTTTGCAAAATCGACCTTCAGGTACTCCTCGTCGTCCTCAATCACCGTGGTTTTGCCCCGGCTCTCAATGGTAACGGGCACAATTTCGTCCTTCTTTTTACCGGCCTTGGCGGCGGCGGCGCTGCGGGTGTAGCTTTCAATGGCAAAAGCATCCTGCTGCTCGCGGGTGATGCCCATCTCCTTGGCCGTGTTCTCGGCTGCGTTGCCCATAGCGTAGTCGTTGTACGGGTCCCACAGGCCGTCTCGTACGAGGCCGTCAATCATCTGGCCATGGCCATACTTAGCCCCAAAACGCGCCTTGTCGAGGTAGTAGGGCACGTTGCTCATGCTCTCCATGCCACCGGCCAGCACCACGTCCGACTGCCCCAGCATAATGCTCTGGGCGCCCATCATAATGGCTTTCGAGCCCGAGGCGCACACCTTGTTCACGGTCGTGCACTCTACGGTATCGGGCAGGCCGGCTTTCTTGGCCGCCTGGCGGGCCGGAGCCTGGCCCAGATTGGCCGAAATCACGTTGCCCATAATTACCTGGTTCACTTCCGAGCCGGCCACACCGGCCTTGTCGAGCGCGCCCTTCAGGGCAATAGCACCCAGCTCCGTGGCCGACAGCGACGACAGAACGCCGCCAAATGAGCCAATCGGCGTGCGAACCGCCGAGATAATGACAACTTCTTTAATCTGCATAATGAGGAAAATGAAAGGGTTGGGGGGTGGGATGTTGAATCAGGCCGCAAAAGTACGTATTTCAAACGCCCCGACCAGTGGCCTGCCTAACAGCTGTTAGCCGCCGTGAGTTGCGATAGCAATTGGACTTGTTCCTGAATAGGACTGGATAATGCTCTGCATGACGTGCTGCTATTTCGGGACAAGTTTATTGACTTCCCTGATAATGGATGCTTAGAAAGGGTCACCACGTTGGCTTACTGGGGTCGGGCTTCTGCGTGGCCGGGTGCGTGAGCTGCTGCAAATACTGTTGCTCCTGCGCCCGCAGCGTTTCCAGCAGCTGGCGGGCCTGCGCGGGGCTCAGGCTCATGGCCTGCAACCGTTCGCGCTGGGTTTGCAGGCTGAGGTCGGCGGCCGTGGCAGCGTCAGCGCCGGGGCGGTTACTGCGGCTCCCAGCTGCTGGCCCGGCCGTGGCGCTGGTGCGGTCCAGCCCCCTCTGGGTGCCGGGCGTGGTGCCGCTTGCCACGGGCTGCGCCGGGCCGGCACCGGGGGCGCGGCCGCCGTTGGCCGCGTTGCCGGGGCTTTCGGCGGGGCGTTGGTTGTCCGGCTGGCCGGCCGCGTTGGGCCGGCTGGCCTGGGGCGCGGTCGGGGAGGGCGGGGCCGGCTTATTCTCATCAATTTCGCCTTTACGGTCGGTGCCGGTTTTCTCAGCCGGCTTGTTTTTCTCCGTCGAATCCTTTTCGGGCGAGTCCTTGGTCTTGGCGGGAGCCGGTGTTTTGGGCGGGGCCGGAATCTGCGGACTATTGGGCCGGTGCGTCAGGTAGTCGCTCACCGTTTCATAATCGAACCGCGCCCCGGCATTGGTGGGGTCCAGCAGCAGCGCCTGCCGCAACAGGTTTAGGGCCTGCGCCAGCTCGCCCCGCTGGGCCGCCAGCACGGCCAACTGCTGCCGCGCAATGCTGCCCAGGCGGGCCGGCGTGCCCACCAGCAAACGCCCATAGGTAGCCTGCGCGGCCCCCGGCTGGCTGGCCAGCACTTGGGCGTGGGCTAAGTTGAGCACCAGGCGCGGGTCCGGGCTTTTCTGGCGTTGGGCCGCCATGGCCGCCGCAAATTCCTGCGCCGCACGCGCCGCATTTCCGCGGGTGTAGGCAGCCGTGGCGTCGGCCACGGCCACGTTCCGGTCGCGCACGCCCGTCAGCAGGTGCCACGCCGGGCCGCCCAGCACGAGTAGTAATAGCACTGCGTATTTCATGGCCGGATAATGGTGACGGTGAGTAGTACTTCCAGCGCCAGCAGCAGCAGCGCCGCCGCCAGCGGATACCGGTAGCGGTTGTCGGCCACGGCCACCGTGCGTACCTGTTCTGCCGTGCCCTGCATGGCCTGCAACGAGCGCAGCAGCGGCCCAAATCCGTTCTGCTGGTTGGTCAGTTCTGCATATTGCCCGCCGGTTCGGGCCGCCAGCTGCAGCAGCGGGCCTTCGCGCAGGCGGGTTTGCACGGCCCGGCCCCGGCCATCTACCACGAAGCTGCCATTGCTCTTCGGGATTTTGCCCCCCGCCGCCGTGCCCACGCCTACCGTGTATACCCGGGCCCCGGTGCGGCCCAGGGCCCGCAGCGTCGGCTCCAGGTTCTCGCCAAAGTCCTCGCCGTCGCTCACCACTACCAGGGCCGTGGCGCGGGGTGGGGCAGGACTGCCGGCGCTGGGTGCCACCGTCAGGCGGCTCAACAGCAGCTCCAGCGGTGCCTGTAGCGTGGTGGGGCCGGCGGGCAGCAGGCTGGTGCGCAGCGTCGCAATAAAGGTTTGCACAGCCGCCTGGTCATACGTGAGGGGGCACTGCACCACCGCCTCCGCCCCGAATACCACCAGCCCCAGCCGGTCGGCCGGGAACTGCGCCACCAGGTCCTGCAGCTCGGCCTGGGCGCGTAGCAGGCGGGTGGGGGCCACATCGGTGGCATCCATCGAGCGCGACACATCCACCAGCAGCCACACGTCTTTTCCGGCGGTGCGCACCGGGCGCTGGCTCACGCCCAGCGACGGCCCCAGGCCGGCCGCCAGCAGCAGCCCACCCGCTACCAGGCGCAGCACGGCCTTCCAGCCGCGATGGCGCGGCCGGCTGCCCAGCAGGTGGGCCAGCCGGCCACCCCGCCGCCAGTGCCAGCCCAGCAGACCCAGCACCAGGGCCAGGACCAGCATTGCCGCTACAAAATCAGGATAAGCCCAGGTTAGCACGTTTGGTCAAAATGAGCACCAATATTACTACGCCCGGCCGGGCCGCTCATTTTTCTGCAATAAGCAACCAGTCCAAATCAGGAGTCCAACGGCCTGATTTAGTTGGGGAAGGGGGCCGCGTCGCGCCTGGTGCTTTTCGCTGCGCACAGATTTTTTTTAATAAAAGCATGGCTCTTTCAGTTCTGCCCGTATATTTGCACCCGCTTCAGACGGAAGCGAAAACAACAGCCGGAGAAGTGGGTGAGTGGCTGAAACCAGTAGTTTGCTAAACTGCCGTAGCTCTAAAGGTTACCGGGGGTTCGAATCCCCCCTTCTCCACTATAATGTTGGGTTGCGAAAGCAGCTCGTTGGGGCTCCACCCAACAAGTCGTTTTTTTAACTCAGCATTATTTTTTTTCGGGGTGTAGCGTAGCCCGGTATCGCGCCTGGTTTGGGACCAGGAGGTCGTAGGTTCGAATCCTGCCACCCCGACATTTTTTTGCCCCGTTTCGACCCCGTAGCTCAGCTGGATAGAGCAACTACCTTCTAAGTAGTCGGTCTTTGGTTCGAATCCAAACGGGGCCACTGTACAAGGCCTTCCCCATCCCGGGGAGGGCCTTTTGCATTTCCGGTCAATAGCCTCAGTCCGAAAGCTGACCACGGCAACGACGCCCCGCAAGTGCATCCGGAAGGACCCTGCCAACGCCGGTTTTCCCTAAGCTCATCCGTTACTTATGCGGTGAAATCGACAACGTTTCTTATCTTGGACCCCGAAAACAAACACTTCATTTGATGTGTAACTGCCTACGCGTAGTTACTTGTTTGCCTCAGCTACCCGTTTTTACCCTCTTTAATCCCCTCAATTTTCACCCCGTTTCCATGAAAAAATCACTACTCTTTTTGGGCCTGCTCGGATTTGCCGGTCACGCCAATGCGCAGGCCCCCTGGACGCTTGTCAATGCTCCCACCAGCAACATCCTGACTCAGTCTAACATCGTTGACCTCAGCACACTCTCGGCAACCGTGGTGTGGGGAGTAACCTCTGATAGGGTGGCCACCGGTGCTCCGGCTTCCATTCCAAGGAATTTTATCCGCAGCAACAATACCGCGGGTGACCAGTTCGACTGGGGCGATATTTCGGTGACCAGTGGCCCGACTAAAAGTGCCACAGTCGGTAATGTTTCTGGTATTAGTGCCACTACTGCAGTCGCCTGCGCCTTTCCGGGCTCCACTTTTGATGGTGCTACCACTTACGGCGGCGAGATTGTGAAGACCACCAACGGTGGTCAGACCTGGGTTAAGAAAACTACGTCTACGCAGTTTACGGGAGCCGGCACTTTCTGCAATTGGGTACACATGTTCAACGCTACCACGGGCGTTTCGCTTGGCGACCCAGCCTCGGCTGCCGGCAGTGCGTTTGAAATTCTGCGTACCACCGATGGCGGTGAGAACTGGGTTCGGGTGACGGCAAACGTGCCGGCCCCGCTGGCGAACGAATACGGCAACGCAGGCGCCTTCTTTCCTTCAAATTCGGCTCCTGGCACCCTGTGGACCGGGCTGGCCTCGTCGAACAACGCCGCGCAGGTGCGGGTGTTCAAAACCACCGACTTCGGGGTGACCTGGACGGCTTCGGGGCTCATTCCGAACATCGTGGGGGCGGTGTCGCAGCTGGCATTCAAGAGCAACAACCTCGACGGTATTGCTTTCGGCTACACCTCGCCGGGTGGTGGCGCTGCTGCCACAGCACTTAACGTGGCCCGTACCAGCGACGGCGGCGCTACCTGGACGGCCATTACGCCGGCCAACAATGCCACTGGCAGCTTCTTCCGCAACGCCATTGACGCCGTGGGTAATACCTACTACAGCACCGGTGCGCGTTTCCCCCTACCTACCACCAATCAGGTTCCGGAAGACTTTGGTACTTCCATCAGCACTGATGGCGTGAACTGGACGAACCTCAACGTTTCGGGTACAACGCTGGCGGCTCCTGGCTATTTCTTCTGCATGGACCTGATTCCCGGCGCTACTGCTAATAACGTAGTAGGCTACGGCGGCCTCTACACCGACCCCAACGGCGCAGGCGGCGTGTACAAATACTCGCGCACCGTGACGGCTACCCGCAACGCGGCCCTGCAGAGCGCGCTGAACGTATACCCCAATCCCAGTACTTCCGGCGTGTTCAACGTGGACCTGGGTTCGGAGCTGAAAACGGGCGCGCAGCTCACCGTTTCTGATGCCCTGGGCCGCCAGGTGAAGTCGCAGACCCTGAACGCGGCCGCCATCGGCGCGCGCAAAATCAGCCTCGACCTGAGTGGCGAGAAAACCGGCGTGTACACCCTGCAAATCCGCACGGACGCTGGCCTGGCTACCCAGAAGGTTGTGATTGACTAACTGCCAGATTACTTTTGAAAAAGGGCCTTTCTCCGCGGAGAAAGGCCCTTTTTTTGTGCCCGCATAGCAGCTGTGTCAGAGCCGGCCGCAAACTCGTTTTCTGCGGCTGGGAAAATGAAAAAATCCGAGGATAAATGGCGCGAAAAATACTCAAAATGGGATTAAATATGTACTTTTGAGTGTTCAGTACCTAGCCGCCCGTGGGGCGGTTTTATGACCTGATTTAATCCCGCCCTCATGAGCGAAACAACAGCAAAGATTCCCCAGTCGGATTATTCGGCCGACAGCATTCAAGTACTCGAAGGATTGGAGGCCGTGCGCAAGCGGCCCAGCATGTACATCGGCGACACCGGGCTGAAAGGTCTGCACCACCTAGTGTGGGAAGTGGTCGATAACTCGATTGACGAAGCCCTCGCCGGGCATTGCGACCTGATTAACGTGACCATCAACGAGGATAACTCGGTGACCGTGCGCGACAATGGCCGTGGCATTCCCGTAGACTGGCACGCCAAGGAAGGCAAGTCGGCCCTGGAAGTGGTACTGACCGTGCTGCACGCCGGTGGCAAGTTCGACAAAGGCTCCTACAAGGTATCCGGCGGCCTGCATGGCGTGGGTGTGAGCTGCGTGAACGCGCTCAGCACCGACCTGAAAGTGACCGTGCGCCGCAACGGCCACATGTACGAGCAGGAGTATAAAATTGGCTTTCCGCAGTACCCGGTGAAGGAAGTGGGCGATACCGACGAGCACGGCACGGAAGTGCAGTTCCTGCCGGACGCCAGCATCTTCACCGAAACCGAATACCGCTATGATACGGTGGCTTCGCGCCTGCGCGACCTCTCGTACCTCAACAAAGGCATCCGCATCACGCTCATCGATCGCCGCGAGAAGCTGGAGGGTGGCGCGTTTCGCGGCGAAGAGTTTTACTCGACCGGCGGCCTGCGCGACTTCGTGCAGTACCTCGACGGCGAGCAGCGGCCGTCGCTGCTTTCGGAGCCCATTTACGTGGAGAGCGAGAAGGGCGGCACGCCCGTAGAAGTGGCCCTGCAGTATAATACCTCGTACCAGGAAAACGTCTATTCCTACGTCAACAACATCAATACCATTGAGGGTGGCACGCACGTAGCGGGCTTCCGCTCGGCGGTGACGCGGGTGCTGAAAACCTACGGCGACAAGAACAAGCTGTTCGAAAAAGCCAAGGTTGAGATTACCGGCGATGACTTCCGCGAGGGGCTCACAGCCGTTATCTCGGTGAAAGTGCAGGAGCCCCAGTTTGAGGGCCAGACCAAAACCAAGCTCGGTAACTCCGAGGTGAGCGGCGCGGTGAACTCGGTAGTGGGTGAAATCCTCACCCAGTACCTCGATGAGAACCCCAACCAGGCCAATCGCATTATGGAGAAGGTGATTCTGGCCGCCAAGGCCCGCATCGCCGCCCGCAAGGCCAAGGACATGGTGCAGCGCAAGGGTGTGCTGAGCAGCAACAGCCTGCCCGGCAAGCTGGCCGACTGCTCGGAGTCGGACCCCGAAATCTGCGAGCTGTACCTCGTCGAAGGAGATTCGGCCGGGGGCACGGCCAAGCAGGGCCGCAACCGGGCGTTTCAGGCCATTCTGCCGCTGCGCGGTAAAATCCTGAACGTGGAGAAAGCCCAGGAGCACCGCATTCTGGAGAACGAGGAAATCAAGAACATGATTACGGCGTTGGGCGTGAGCTTCAACGAGCGCAAGTCGCTGGCATTTACGACCGATGATGACGGTACCGAATCGGGGCCGCTGAACTTCAGCAAGCTGCGCTACCACAAGGTCATCATCATGACCGACGCTGATATCGATGGCTCGCACATCCGTACCCTGATTCTGACCTTCTTTTTCCGCTACATGCGCGAGCTGGTGGACCGGGGTTACATCTACATCGCCCAGCCGCCGCTCTACCTCGTGAAGCGCGGCAAGGAGGAGCGTTACTGCTGGAACGAAGAGGAGCGCATCGCCGCCCAGGCCGACCTCGGACGCGGCAAGCCCGAAACGGTGAACGTGCAGCGCTATAAAGGCCTCGGTGAAATGAACGCCGAGCAGCTCTGGACCACCACCATGCAGCCCATGACGCGTACGCTGAAGCAGGTAACGGTAGAGTCGGCCGCCGATGCCGACCACCTGTTCTCGATGCTGATGGGCGACGAGGTGGCCCCGCGCCGCGACTTTATCGAGCGCAACGCCAAATACGCCAAGCTGGACGTCTAAGACCACGGATTAGCGCGGATTTTAACGGATTTTGTGAATGTGAGGAAGGGCAGCCATTTAGGCTGCCCTTCTTTTTTCGCTGTGCTTTTCTTTTTTGAGGTAGTGGTGGGCTATTGCTATGAGTTGCTGTTGCTGGCTCAGCCGTGCTTGGTTCAGATACTTATATCCACAGCTAGCGTATGCTGGAAAAGATAGGCGTGGCACCTAATGCCGTGGGTACACCGTTTGAGAACGTGGCAGATGCGCGCAGGTTTGTGACCTGCGTCCTGCTATGGGAGCCGTGGGCCAGGCAAATGGCGAAGGTATTGCGGCCAGTTGGTCTGCATTGTTCGTGCTGGAAGCTAAGGCCCTGATTGACCCGCGATTGTTGGTCGAGATTGAGGCCACCGCTATTATTTCCGCGTAAAGTATTATTCGTGGGGCATATTTCACGTATTTTGTCCTGCCATCCTTATCCATTATGAAGCTCTTCAAGTCCTCCGACCTTATCCGCAAAAGCAAGTACATCAGCCGCGACCTGAGTTGGCTGCGGTTCAACTACCGGGTGCTCGACCAGGTGCAGGACGCCAGTCGGGGCCTGTTTGACAAGCTTAAGTTTCTGGCTATCACCAGCTCCAACCTCGATGAGTTTTTCATGATTCGGGTGGGCTCGCTGTATAACTACCTCGATTATGGCAAGGAGCGCATCGACTACTCGGGGCTGCGCGAGCTGCCATTCCGGCGCAAGCTGCTCGATTTCGCGCACCGCTTCGTGAACGACCAGAGCCTGACGTACCTGAATGAATTGCGGCCTAACTTCGAGAAGAACGGCTTCAATATTCTGAAGATGAGCGACCTGACGGAACTGGAAGTAAAGAAGGCCGATGGCTACTTCAAAAACACCGTGTTTCCGCTGCTCACGCCGATGGTGTACGACTCGTACCACGGCTTCCCGCTGATGATGAACCAGATGCTCATCTTCGGGGTCGTTACGCGCATTGGCAACGGCCTGGCCCTGGGGCTCGATGGCGAGGCTGATAAAGGGCAGGAGCGCCTCACCTTCGTGCAGATTCCGCAGAACCTGACCCGGTTTTTCGAGCTCACGCGCAAGGATAAGGTCATTTTTGTGCCGATTGAGGAAGTGGTGCGCGAGTTTCTGCCGCGCCTGTTCCGCAACGTGGATATCGTGTCGGCCGACCTGTTCCGGATTACCCGCAACGGCGATTTCACGCTGGAAGAGTCGGATGACATTGACAACGACTTCATTAAGGAAATTCAGGTGGGCCTGAAAACCCGCAAGCGCGGCCGTGTGGTACGTGTGGAAGTGGAGCCCAACGCCTCGGGTACGCTGATGAACGTGCTGCGCGAGCGATGGAACATTGACAACGGTAACGTATTCGTAATCAATTCGTTGATTGATTTAAAGGGCTTGTGGCAGATTGTGCGCCATCCCAATTTCCGGGGCCGGGCCGCCAAAATGCAGGCTTCGGTACCACCGCTGAGCCTGCCCGAGGGGGCTGACGAAAATCTGTTCGAATACCTCAAGCACCACGACGTGCTGCTGCACCACCCCTACAACAGCATTGAGCCCATGGTGCGGCTGCTGGAGCAGGCGGCGGTGGACCCGCACGTACTGGGTATCAAGCAAACCATCTACCGGTTGGCTGATGACTCGCGCGTATCGGCTGCGCTGCTGAAGGCGGCCGAGAATGGCAAGCACGTTTCGGTGCTGTTCGAAGTGAAGGCCCGGTTTGATGAGGAGAAGAATATTCGGGAAGGCGCACGGCTGGAAAAGGCCGGCTGCTTCGTGATTTATGGCGTGAGCAAATATAAGACGCACACTAAGCTGCTCATGATTATCCGCAAGGAAGGGGAAAAGGTGACGCGCTACGTGCACATTGGCTCGGGCAACTACAACGAGCAGACCTCGCGCCTCTATACCGACGTCAGCCTGCTGACGACCAACGACGTGTATGGCCATGACGTGTCAGAATTCTTCAACGTAATTACCGGCCACTCGCAGCCCGATGATTACGAATACCTCATCACGGCGCCCAAGGATATGCGTCAGCAGCTCATCCACCTCATTCGCGAAGAGGTGAAGCACGCTAAAAAGGGGCATGAGAGCGGCATCGTGATGAAGATGAACTCGCTGGAAGACAAGGAGATTATCGACGAGTTCTATAAGGCGGCGAAGGCGGGCGTGCCCATCCGCTTTATTGTGCGCGGTATCTGCTGCCTGCGGCCGGGGCGGTCGGGCCTGAGCGAGAATATTGAGGTGCGCAGCATTGTGGGCGAATACCTGGAGCACACGCGCCTGTTCTATTTCCACAACGGCGGCGATGCCAAAGTGTACGCTGGCTCGGCCGATATCATGGTCCGCTCGTTCGACCGGCGCATTGAGGCACTGTTCCTGATTGTGAATCCGCAGCTGAAGCGGGAAGCCATTAATATTCTGATGATGAATATGATGGACAATCAGAATAGCTACGTGATGCGCGAAGACGGCGCGTACATCCGCCAGCGCCCCGCGCCCGGCGAGCCGGTGGTGAACGTGCACAAGGATTTCTTCAAGCGCGACGAAGCTCAGCTGGCCACCGCGTCGCCGGAAGGGCTGCTGGCCCTGCTGGGGGTGCAGGCGCAGCGCCGCGCCGATGTGGCGGCCGCCTTACAGGCTTCGGAAGAAGCGGCAGCGCTAACGGTGCTGGAGTCGATTGAGGAAGCTAATACGCGGGACGACACGTTCGGCGAGGGCGGCGAGAACGACTGTGAGCAGGACGAGGCCTGCGAGGACGATGCAACACCCGTAGGGCATATCGACGAGGCCGCCGTGGGCGCGGCGAAGGCGTAGCGAAAGGGGTTTTTTAGGGTAAGCAGGTAAGAGGTTAGGAGTTACCCTCTTACCTGCTTACCCTACCATATCACTCCCTTTCGGCGGGCTGATTCCGTACATCGGGGATGGGGAGCACGGCGGGGTGGCCGCCTTCGGGGTTCATCTCGTCGAAGAATTCTTCAAATAGGGCTTGTAGCATGCCGTCTTTCAGGCCGATGTCGGGCACGACCATGGTGGTGACGTTGGCCCACTGCATGGCGGAGAGGTAGATGTGGCCGGCGGGAATGATAACGTCGGCGCGGTCGGGGTTGAGCATGGCCACGTTCACGCGCTCGGTCATGGTCAGGCCCGAGAGGCGGGTGAGCGTGGCCTCAATGCCGCGGCGGGTGATGTGCTTATCGGGAGCCGAAGAGGTGAGGCTGTAGATTTTATTGATGTTGCCGCCCGTGCCGATGGCGCGGGTAACGTGGTACTGGCGGGCATTGTGGCGTACCCAGGCTTCCATGCGGGCCCAGAGCTCGGCCTGGGCTTCGGTGCCAGCCTCGCCGCTTTCCTCCTGCTGCATGCGGCGGATGGAGCCGATTTCGAACGACTGCGCGGCCACCTTGCGGCGGTCGTGGTAGATGTTGAATTCAGTGCTGCCGCCGCCTACGTCGATGTGCAGGTAGTGGCGCTTGTCTTCCAGCACATGCTCAATGACGCGGTTGATGTAAAAGGCTTCGTCCTGGCCGTCGATTACCTTGATTTCCATGCCCAACTCCCGGTGCACGCGGGCGGCGATAGCCGCGCCGTTGGTGGCCGAGCGCATGGCCGAGGTGGCGCACACCAAGTAGTGGGCCACGTCGTGCACTTCCATCAGGAGGCGTAGCGAGTGCAGAAACTTGACGAATTTCTCCTCCTTGGCCGGCGAAATCTCGCCGGTGGCGAATACGTCTTCGCCCAGGCGCATGGGAAAGCGCACGTACTCAACGCGCTTGAGGCGGTAGCGCCCTTCGTAAAACAGCACGGCCGATATCTGACAACGAACAGCGTTGGACCCAATATCAATGGCGGCGAGCTTGCGAAGGGGGAAATTCATGCAGGAGCGGGGAAAGATGTAAAACCCAAAGGTAAGCCGATGGGCGGGGCTTTGGGAATCGATTTTAGCGGCATGCGGCAGATGCGGGTTGCCTGCTTTTTAGCTGGCTGTCCGCTCGTCGTCGGGGCGTCATTTGGAGCAGCGAGCAGCCTGTTAGCCAAAAACCGGCTATTTACCCGCGTCCGGTATTCGGGCGCTCATTCTGAGGTGAGGTATACTACTCAAAATACCCCTCCGAGGTTCAGGCTGAGGCCGTGCGAGCCATCGGCTCCGAAGGCATAATCGATGGCCAGGGTGGTGTTGGATACCTTGTTGAGGCGGAGGCGCAGGCCAGCCCCGGCGGCGGGTACTACCTTCTCGAAGTGCCGGCTTTGCTGCTCGGTTACGGTCTGGGCATTGGCGAAAACGACGCCGCCCAACAGGCGGTTGCGGGTGATGCCGTAGCGGTATTCGACCTCGCCATAGAGCAGGTCATCGCCCCGAAAACGGCCCTGAATGAAGCCCCGGTCGGTGTTGCTATAAGTGTCCCAGCCGGTGCTGGGCAGGTCGAGGAAGGGCGGGTTGCCGGCAATGGTGACGGCATTGTAGCGCCACAGCGCCAAGATATTAGCCGAGCGCGGCGAGGGGTGCAGGTAGGTGCGGGCGTCAATCAGCAGCATCTGCGAAATATTGGTACTAAGTGCAGAACCATTAGCTTTTAGCTGATAGACTTTCTTTTTCTTGTTTGCTATCAGTTAGTTATGCCAAATGCATCAACTGTTTAATTTGGAGCAAGCACTTACCGAGGGCTTTGAGATTGGTGCGCAGCACGGTGCTTAGGTAGCGGCCACCCTGCGGGTTGATGGCGTTGGCGCGGGTGTCGTGCAGCAGGGCCAGCACCGGGCCGGAGGATACCGATGTGCTCTCAACCCCGAACGGGTAGCGCGAAATTCGGTTCACCTCGCAAAAAGCGTTGCGGCTCACAATGTTCCAGTGGTAGTCGAGCTGGTAGCCCAGGCCCGCGTACCAGGCCGGGGCAATGCGTCGCAGCGCACTTTCGTAAATGCGGAGGTAGTCATAGTTCATACTCACCACGCGGTCGGTGGTACTGGTGTACATGCCCAGGCCGTAGGTGCTTTGCGGATAGCGCATCAGCCGCCAGTCGCCCACAAAATACCAGTGGTTGTCGGTGGTCCAGAGGGAAGACGTGGCCGTGATGATTAGCTGGTCGTTGACGGTGTAGGCGGCCCCGGCGAGTACCGCCGATACATTGGCCCCCGGTCGGGCAAAAGCCAGGCTGAACGCCAGCTGCGCAATGCCGCCGGTTTGCTGCGTGTACCCAATTACGGGCACTATCAGCAGGGCTTTCTGGCCGCGCTGCATCGAAAGCGAATCGTGGGCGGGCAGGCGCGGGAACGCCAGCCGGGTCCGTCCACCACGTCGGCCGAGGCCGGGAAGGGCGGCGTCTGCTGCGCCTGCGCCGCCTGGGCGATGATGCTTAGGGGCCCAGCCCAGCGGCTCCGGCCCGTTTACGCCGTATAAATAAGGCGAAAAGCCAGGAGAACATAATAGGTGAACCGGGAGGGAAGGAGCAGGTTTTGACTGGCTAACCACCCATTTAACCCGAAGGTAGCCCACGGTTATATCGGAAATTCCGGCACTCGCCCAATGGACGGTATTAGTCGACGTGGTGACCGTTGGCCTATTCGAGCGCCGGCCAGCCGCCTGGGTTACTTATCTAGGCGGAAGCCCAGGCCGAACTGGATGAGCGAGCTTTCCACCGACTTCTGGTAAGACACGGCGAAGGTCAGCGTTTCGACCACCGGGGCGATGTAGAAGCCACCGCCGTAGCCGGTGTGCCAGTCGCCGGGCGAGGCGCCCTGGTAGTACACCCGGCCCTGGTCGTAGAAGCCGAACACGCCGTAGTAGAAGGGCAGGAAGTTGTTTTTGACCTGGCCCAGCGCGATGCGCAATTCCGTGTTGTAATACAGGGCAGCGTCGCCGCTGAAGCGGTTGCGGTAGTAGCCACGCAGGCCCTCGTTCTGGCCAATGCTGGCGAATTTATAGAAGGGAATGGCGGCGTCGGGGCCGTAGTTTTTGGCCCCGCCGCCTTTGAGAACGAGCGTAACGGGCAGGCCGATTTTAGCTGTACCGTAATATTCGGCGAAGCCCTGGGTGAGGCCAAAGTTGCTTTTAGTATTGGTGAGCTGGTAGTAGCTGTCGTGCTGCACCCGGATGCGGACGCCGCGCTGGGCAAAGCTGGGGCGGTTGCGCAGGTCAAGGTCGAACACGCCGTTGAGGCCAACCAGCTGCTGGGTGCTGGTGTTGGGGCGCACATCGGCGGGGCGGGTATTAATGGTGCCGAGGTATGTATTGTCGCCGAAGCTACTGATGTAGTTTTCGTACGTTGGCCCCACCCGGATGACGCTGCGCTGCAGGAAGGTGCGCTCCAGAAAGGCATTCACGGTGTAGCCGCGGTAGCGGGCATTGTAGAACTTGTTGTCGTAGAGCGTCTGGTCGAAGCCGGTGTTGTTGCCCAGCCCGAAGAAGCGGTAGAAGGGGAAGTAGCTGCCGTAGCTGGCCGATGCGCCCACATCGACCTTGCCAATGGCGTAGCGGTGCCGGGTGCTGGCTGTGAGCTGAAACAGGCCGTTAATGCTGCCCTGCAAATCAAACGAATACATATTCTTATACCCCGGCTTGCGGAAACCCTGCCGCAGAAACGTAATGCCCGCGCTGGCCCCAAAGCCGTCGTTGGCATTGTAAAACAAGCCGATACTGGGCCGGTACGAGTTGAATTCGAACTGCTCGCGGTCGTACTCGTTCACGCCCGGGCGGGTGCTGGTGCGGTTGTCCGACTCCGGGCCGAGCTGCATTTCGGTGTCGGGTAGGTCGTAGATTTTGGTGCGGGTGCGTAGGCCGGTGGCCGTGGAATTGTCGGTGATTTTGTCCTTGCCATCGCCGCCAATCACGCGCACCAGCACGCTGTGCCTGCCACCCTCGCCGGTGACGGTGAATACATCCTTACCGCCGAGGCCGTAGAGGCACACTTCCTCGGTTTCAGCGGGCTTGAAGGTGCGGTCGAACAGGGCCGGACCCTTGGCGGCGTCGGTGTCGCCGGCGCGGTCAAACATCTGCACGTGCACCTGGCCGTCGGGCAGCCGGTTCACCTGGAATACCTCGCCCTTGTTCGAACCCACCACATCGACGCGGCGGGCCAACAGCAGGTAATATTCATCAATAGCCTTGGGCAGCTCCTGAATGCGGGCCTTCAGCTTGCGGTTGATGTTCTTGCTGGATTTATCCTGAATTTCGGGCGGCAGCTGGGCCGTGGCACCGTCGATGACGGTAGGGGAAATTTTGGCCTGCAGGTACTTGGCGGCGGTCTGCCAGTCTTCGCGGCTCAGATTTTGCAGCAGGAACCGGTCGAGGTGGCGGGCGGGCCAGTTCAGGCTTTTCATGTCCTCAAACTGGTCGTTGAAGCCCTCGATGCTGGGTACGGCCCACTCGCGGTTGGCCAGGTAGCTGAGGAAGCCGTTCCAGAGCGTGAAGCTCTGGTCGCGGTCGCGCGGGATGGGACGGTAGAGCAGGCCGCCGTTGGGCTGCTTGTAGCCGGCCCATTTCCAGTTATCCTCGTGCTTGCCGAAGTCGGCCACCAGCATATCAAAGGCGCGGGCGCGAGCCAGGGCCGGCCCATCCACGCGGTTGTCGTGGTCCTTGTACAGCTTGCGAAATAGGCTGAAGCTGCGGCTCACCTCATCGGAGCCGCCGAAGCCGGGCAGGTTGGGCTTGGGGTCTTTGGGCGAGTCTTCGAGGGTGCCGAGTAGGCCGGCATACTGCTCGCGGTAGCTCCCGAGCTGCTGGTTATCGGGCAGGCGAAACAGGCGCGGGCGGGCATGCAGAATGTCCGTCTGGTCCAGCATGTAGCTGATGGGCAGGTTGCTGTACGGGTTGGCCGTGGCCGTCACGTCGCGCAGCACATCCGAGGCAATGGAATTGCGCAGCTCGGGCGGCAGAATCTTGGTCACGTCCTTGTCCACGGAGCGGAAAACGTACTCCGAGCTGTCGGCCGCAATGAGCTTGAGCGAAGTCGTCTGGCGTCCGCCACCTTTGCCGGTGGGGCGCAGGCCGCCTTTTTCGGTGTTCAAATCCAGCGTTTTCACCGTTACCGGCTGTAGCCAGGCAGCGCGGTAAATTTTCCCGATGAAGAAGTTACGGCTGCCGGTAGGCTTGTACTCGGGGCCGGGCACCACGACGGTTGTGGCCTGGAAAGGAGTGGCAGCAGTTTCAACGGCGGTGACTTTGGGCACGCCAGGGCAGGCATTGATGAACGGATTGATGGGGCCTCTGTCCTCAACAATCAACCCTGAGTGTTCAGGTGTGTCACAGGCAGAACTAAATAAGTTTGCTGTATAAGCAACTTTTGGAGCTTGGTCGCTAGTGCCGAAGGTGAAAACGTGCGTCTTCACGGTGCCATCGGCGAAGTATTCGAGGGTAGTGTAGCCTTCCTCGCTTTTGCTGTAGAGCGACTGGCCCTTGGCCCCCACATGCTCACTTTCTACAAAGCTGCCGCTCACAATGTGGTAGTTGCCCTGGAAAGGAGTGATTTGCAGGCTGAAATCGTGCGCGGCGGCATAAATCACGCCGGGGTTGCTCTGCAACGTGTTCAGTAGCTCCTTGCGTAGCTCCTGGTAGCGCGGGTTGGCCAGGTCGCGCGGGGTGCCCACGTTCTGGCGGTAGGCCGCGTAGATGGTGCCGAATACTGGAGGGCTGAGGTGGCGCGAAAGCGGCTCGTGGCCGCCGTACACGCCGTTGGTCACCACGGGGTGGTGGCCCAGCAGCAGCACGTTCCGGTTCTTGGTTTCGTCAATCAGGTCCTGCAGCTGCTCGCGGAACTCCTGCTTGGTCAGGGTCTTGCAGTCGGTATCGGGCGCTTCGGGCCGGTCGAAGGGGTGCGTGAACCAAGGGGTATTGATGGCCACGAGGCGTACCAGCGGGGCCACGTCTACCACTTCGGGGCCGGGGCAGCCATTGGTGGGGATAAAGGCATTCTGGCCGGGCAGCTGCTTCTCGATGTATTTTTCGAGGCGGCGCACGGCTTTGAGGCCGGCGGGGCCGGAGTTGGCCCAGTCCTTATCGCCGGGCAGGAAATAGATTTTGCCCTGCGGAAGTCCCTTTACCAGGGCAATCAGGTCATCGGCGCGGTCCCGGGCCTGTTGGCTGACGGCGGTATCCCTTTTAGTGGCCAAACCCTCATTTGCCACAATATCACCCAAATGCACTACTGTGAAAGGACCAGTTTGCTGCTCCAGGGTAGCGCGCAGCAGCTTGAGGCGGGTAGCAGGCAGCTCGGCCTGGGCAGTGTTGCCCAGCAGGAAAACAGTGTGGGCCGGGGCCTGGGCGAAGGCAGGAGCAGTAGCGGCGATACTGAGCCCAATAAAAAGGGCGCGAACGTAGCGAAATAGCATAAGCGAAGGGTTAGGGCCTTCTTCTACGGTAGAGAGGCGAAATTTGGTTATTTTAAAGGAGGCTCAAAGCCCAATTTTCCGCTTTTGTTTACCCATTATCTCAGTGATTGCCGAGCATAGAACCGTCTGATACCCTGATTGCCGGACCGGTCCCTCGGGCCTGATGCGCGTTGGCTCCGTGCCAGCGATGCCAGCATTGGCAGCATTTTCCGTCCCTTGCTCATCACGAAGTGGCATGCGAAAACGCAGCGCACCCTACTGCGTGACGGGTAAAACGCTTTGGTGCCGCTACCAATTTTCCGCCGCCCCGCGACTACTCTGCAGCTTGGGCTAAGCAGGCGGCCCTACTTCAGCCAAACAGCTCCATTAGTGCCACGCCGGGCGCCTCCTGTTTGAAAACGGCCACAATGCCTGCCAGCCCAGAAGCAGCAGGCACGGCAGTCCCACCCAAATAGTTTCGCTGGCCAGCACCCGCAAGCCCTTGGCTCCGAAGAAACTCCGGATGCTCAGGGGCGATACCCTGATGGGCCGGAAAGGGAAGAAATAGCGCTCCAGGTGCCAGGGGCTAAAGAAAGCCACGCCCAGCCCGCCAGTTGTCAGGGCATCGAGCAGGCCGTGCGAGGCGGTGGCCAGAAATAGCAGCAGCGCCAGCCGCCCGGTGGCGGGCCGCTGGCCGGGCCGGGCCAGCTGGGCCAGTAAGGTGCCTATTGCAGCCACTACGACGGCCGCCAGCAGCGAGTGCGTGAGCCCCCGGTGCTCCCAAAGGCTGTCGTAGGGCACCCCCAGGCGGTAGCCCACCGAATCTACATCGGGCAAAGCGGCGCAGATGCCCGCCGCTATCCAGTATGGCCAGTGCCGGCGGTTGGGGAGCAGGAGTTTACCCAGGGTGGCCCCCAGCGCGGCGTGGCCAAATGCGGAAGCCATGAGCAGGAATAAAAAGCGACTGGTCCGCCTGCCAAAGGCAGACGGACCAGCGCAAAGAGAATGCGTTTACCAGCGCCGGATAACGCCGTAGTGTTCGAGCAGCCACAGGGCCGCGATGACGGCAACGAGGATGAGGGCCTTGGGCCAGAACTCCCCCCAGAAGCCGCGCGTACTAGATGGCCGGCTCATCTTCGGGGCGCCAGGTGAGTACCATGTGGTGCACCGGCGTTACCACGAAGTCGGGGTGGTGCAGCATATCATCGTGGTTGGCCAGGGCCCAGTCGGTAGCGTCCAGCTCGGTTTCGAACTCCTGCGGAGCCGCGCTAACGGGCTTGAGCACCATATGGTTGGTGTGGTTGGTTGTATCGTATTCGTGCCGGAGGCCGAAGATTCTGTATTTGGTGACGAGTCTGTACATGCCGCTAAGATAGAAAACAGAAGGTATTTGGAAGCGGTTTTTTGAGTAAACTAGCACGCCAGCAGCTCAGCAGGACGTTTTATATGGCTCTTGAACCTTCAAATCGGCGTTACTGCACTAGTTCCTTCAGTACCTTGGGCACGCCCGTGCTGGCGGCTTCCACCACGTAGCGCACGCCGCGCCGGCCGGCTTCGGGCTGGTGCGGGTCGATGACGAAGACGGGGCAGGCAGAGGGGGCGTAGTGCAGCAAGCCCGCCGCCGGGTACACTTGCAGCGAAGTGCCCACGATGAGCAGGGCATCGGCGGTGGCCACGGTTTCGGCGGCTTCCTCAATAGCGGGCACCATCTCGCCAAACCATACAATGTGCGGGCGCAGCTGGTGGCCATCAGGAGCCAGGTCGCCGAGGTTGATGTCGTCGGAGCAGTCGTAGACGGTGGTTTCCCTGGCTACGGAGCGCATTTGGTTCAGCATGCCGTGCAAGTGCAGCACATCGGTGGAGCCGGCTCGTTCGTGCAGGTCGTCCACGTTTTGGGTGATGATGCTCACGCGCCAGCCGGGCTGCTCCTCGAAGCCGGCCAGGGCCAGGTGAGCGGCGTTGGGCTGCACGGTGCGGGCCTGAGCGCGGCGCTGGTTGTAAAAATCGAGCACCAAAGCGGGATTGCGGGCAAAGCCCTCAGGGGAGGCCACGTCCTCAACGCGGTGGTCTTCCCACAGCCCATTGGTGTCGCGGAACGTGCGGATGCCGGACTCGGCCGACACGCCGGCTCCGGTGAGGACAACGAGGTGTTTCATGTTGTAGAGTTAGGGTCTTAGGGGCTTGGTTGAGCGTCATGCCGAGCGCAGCCGGAGCATCTCGCGTGTAGTAGTAAATCAATCGTTGAAAAAGGGTTACTGCCGCACGCTAGATGCCTCGGCTGCGCTCGGCATGACGTTCCTGAAAACGTTCCGGCTTCGTTCATAATAATGCCTGCTCGCTACAGCGTCACTTCGCCATCCTCTTCGCCGTGCCAGAACTTGATGCGCCGGGCCTGCACACGGATGAGCACGATACCGGGCGTATCAATTCCCGTCCTTGAACCAGCGCTTGAGCTCGGGCAGCCAATGTTTTTCGAGGGTGGCGCGTTGGCGAATGAGAGTGGCGGTGCCCACCACGGATACGTACAGCCAATCGGGACCGGAAAAGACGAGGCTGACGTGCGGATTCTCGGTGATATCGCTCACCGTATAGGGTCATTGCACCAAATGCGTAGTTAGCGTTTTCAGGTTGAGCTTAAAAAAACATGTGTCGATTGCTGAATCGGAAGGCCCTTTCCAGGGCCAGGATTCGGTGAAATGATTTACTGGCTGCTCAAATAGTTACAACAGCTTCCTCACAACTTGCCTTATTCAAAGCATGTTATTGGTCAATGCGTTGTGAATATTAGCTTAACTATAGCAACGCTAACTACGCATTTGGTGCAATGGCCCTAGTTTTTCAACGTTTTATTAGGATAATCATTGACTGTAAACAACTCCGCCATTAGTGAGATACCCTTCAAAAAATTCGACTTCCCCGAATTATTCGGTCCAATAATGTTAATGCGGGAAAAATGCTTATATGCACAAACAGACGATTTGCAACAATGCGTCTTGGGATGCTTTTCGGCCACTGCTGAATCTCGCGCATAAATCTAACGCATTATTCCGCACAAGCTTTAATAAATAGATTGACTTGCCCCAGCTTCACGGAAGCGTCGCGGATGCTGCGGAAGTTTTGAATGCGGAGGGAAGTGAGCATGAGAATTGAAGTCGGTGATAGGGCGAAGATAGGCGGCTAGGCTACACTGCGGGCCGGTTGGAACCAAAAACGCGCCGCCGCTCCAGTTACGGGAGCAGCGGCGCGTTTTTAGTAGTGTGGGTTTTGTAGGCAGCGTTTTGGAACGTCGCGACAGGCGCAGGGACGCGAACTACAGCATTCGCGCTACAGGACTTCGTGCTTAGTTGTTTCGTTGCCGGGATAGTCAGCGGTGGTCACGGTAATCTTGTCGCCGGCCAGCGAGTCGTTGTGTGCGGTGGCCACGTAGCGAAACGTCGTGCCGTCCGATTCGGCTACGGCATTGCCTTCTTCTACGGTGCTGCCATCCGGATTCTGAATGAGGACGTGGACGTGGTGAATGGCGAAATCGTCGCTGGCCTGCACCAGAATATCATCGCCCACCCGCCCATGGTAATTGCTGAAATCGACGTTGGTGATGTTGGGGGCATTCAGGTAGTCGGCCACGGCCACGGAGTAGGGCGAGCGCAGGATTTCATCCGTATGCTGTCCGTAGGCCGCGCGGCGTTCGGGGTCGTTGCGCACATCATGGCCATAAAAAGCGGCCTGCTGCACGCGCTGGCGCGGGGTGAGGCCGTTTCTCAGGGGCGGGTTATGAGTGTTCTGACGGAAAACCAGGCCATCCTGATTGGGAAGCGAAGCAGTGTTGTCGGACATGTATGGTGGGATTGATGAGGAGAAGCGTGAAGGTATTGAATCCTCCTACGCATCCAGGGGGCTGGGGGGTACAGCCTGACCTGAAAAGCCCGCCCCGATAATTCCCGTTAGTGGTTAATGGGGCACTCTATCAACAAGAACCGCGTACCGGCCGCGGCTTCGATGCTTACGCTGTCCGTTTCCCAGATACCGAGGCTGTCGCGAGTGCCCACAAGCTGCCCGGCCACCGTCACGGAGCCGCTGATGACGAACAGAAACAGCAGCTTATTCAGCGGCTTGAAGGCGTAGTCCATCGTTTGGGCTTCGGTGTAGTAGCCCAGCGAGAGCCTGGCGTTCTGGTTTATCCAGCAGTGGACCTGGCCTTCCTCGTTGCTCACGATGGTGGTGAGCTGGTTTTCGCGCTTTGCTTCCGGGAACTGGCGGCGCTGGTAGCGCGGGCCAATGTTTTGGAGCTTGGGCTCAATCCAGATTTGCAGGAAATTTACGTCGTCGTCGCCCACGTTGTGCTCCTCGTGGCGCAGGCCGCTGCCGGCGCTCATAATCTGCACCCAGTCCTGGTGCACCACTTCGGTATAGCCGAGGGTGTCCTTGTGGTTCATGCTGCCGGCCAGCATCACCGAGATAATTTCCATGTTGGCATGGCCGTGAATGCCGAAGCCGCCGCCGGGCTGCACCACGTCGTCGTTGAAGGTGCGGAGCAGGCCGAAGCCGCTGCGCTCCGGGTCGGGGTAGGGGCCGAAGCTGAGCGAGAGGTGGCTTTTCAGCCAGCCAATGTCTTTGAGGCCGCGCTCGGCGGCGCGGGTGAGGCGGGTTTTCATACGGTAGCGGGGAGTTCGTTGTGGAATACAAACTCGACCAGGGGCTTGCGGTTTCGGGCGGCTTTCTCGCGGCTCAGGAAAGGCTCTTCCAGCAGTTCGGCTTCGCCGAGGTAGCCCAGAGCCAGCACCGCCACCGGGGCCACATTGTCGGGCAGGTTGAAATTCTGGCGCAGCTTCTCGCGGTCGAAACCGCCCATTACGTGGCCGTGCAAGCTCATGGCGGTGGCTTCGAGAAACAGCGTGGCGTTGGCCGCGCCCAGGTCGTGCAGGGCCGCGCCGTTGGGCTGGCCGTTGTCAAACTGCGTTTTGGCCAGGGCAATAATGAGCACCGGGGCATTTTTGGCCCAGGGCTGGTTGCCGGGCATCAGCGTATCCAGGATTTTCTGGAATGCCGTCGTGTCGGCCTTATGAGCATATATGTATTGCCATGGCTGCGCGTTCATGGCGCTAAAGGCCCAGGAAGCGGCCTCGAAAACCTGATTCAGGGTGTCCTGCGCAATGGGCTGGGCCGAGTAGGAGCGCGGGCTCCAGCGGCTGCGGATAAGGTCGTGAACGGGGTAGGTCGTGGGGGCGTGGTTCATGTTGTTGACTGCGGATGCGCGAAAAGAACGAAAGGAAAAAGCACGTCATGCAGAGCGCAGCATCTTGCCCGCCACCACTAATCCTGTTGATTGAGTTACTTGCTGCGGGCAAGATGCTTCGCTGTGCTCTGCATGACGTTCAAACAGGCTCGTTCAAAAAGCCTTAAAACTCCATCGGCACCTCCATCAGCAACAGCTCCGCCTTGCTGTCGGCGCTGATTTCCAGCTTATCGGTTTCCCAGATGCCGAAGCCGTCGCGGCGGTGCAGGGCCTGGCCGTTGATGGTCACGTCGCCCTCCAGCACGAAGGCGTAGACGCCGTTGCCGGCTTTTTTCACGGCGTAGTCGGTGGTAAAGCCCTGGTCGAGATTGCCGAGGTAGAACCAGGCGTCTTGCTGAATGTGCACACTACTGCCATCCGCGGTGGGCGACACCACTTCCAAAAGCTGGTTGTGACGGGCCTCCGGGGTGAAGGTCTGCTGGCCGTAGTTGGGCTTGATGCCGCGCTGATTGGGGAACACCCAGATTTGCAGAAACTTCACTTCCTGCTTGCTGTTGTGGTTTTTCTCGGAGTGGGCCACGCCGGTGCCGGCGGTCATCACCTGCACGTCGTTTTCACGAATCACGGTTTTGTTGCCCATCGAATCCTGGTGCTCCAGGTCGCCGGAAAGCGGGATGGAGATAATCTCCATGTTGTCGTGCGGGTGTTTGCTGAAGCCCATGCCGCCGGCCACGGTGTCGTCGTTCAGCACGCGCAATGCGCCGAAGTGCACGCGCTCGGGGTTGTTATAGCCGGCAAAGCTGAAGGTGTGGAAGGAGTTGAGCCAGCCATGGTTGGCGTGGCCGCGGGTGTTGGCAAGATGCAGAACGGTGCGGGCCATGATAGGGGGCGTGATTAGATGCGTTGATTTGAACAATGTATATACATTTAATGTCTATACATTGTTCTGGTAAAAAAGTTTTCCTGCTTTCTCAGCAGGGGAGGGAAGCGGTGCCGAATTGCCAGCCGGTACCTTTACCCGCCATCATCCTTTTGCCTGCCCCGCATGATTCGTACGGTCATTTTCGACATGGACGGCGTCATTATCGACACCGAGCCCCTGCACCACCACGCTTTCCTGGCCGAATTTGCCGAGCTGGGCATCCCCGTTTCGGCTGCCGAATACGCCACGTTTCTGGGCAAGTCAACGCGCAACGTATTCCAGCTACTCAAGCAGCGCTATAACCTTCCGCAAGATGTAGAAGCCATGGTGATGCGCAAGCGCGAGCTGTTCAACCAGGCGTTCGACGAAGACACCACGCTCGACCTGCTACCCGGCGTGCGCGCCCTCATCGAAGACCTGCGCCGCTACGGCCTGCAATTGGTCGTAGCGTCCTCCGCCTCCAAAGCCACCATTTCCCGGGTATTCGACCGCTTCGAGCTGGATGCCTACTTTATGCACCGCCTCAGCGGCGAAGATTTTGCCGAATCAAAGCCCAATCCGGCCATCTTCCTACGCGCCGCCGAGCTGGCCGAAACGCCCGTCGCGGAGTGCATCGTTATTGAAGACGCCGCCAACGGCGTGACGGCCGCCAAAGCCGCCGGCATCTACTGCATTGCCTACGCCAGCCCGCACTCCGTCGGACAGGACCTGCATCAGGCCGACCGCATCATCCGGCAGTTCGACGAGCTTAGCGCCACCGCCATTGAAGCCATCGAGCCGGGCTAGGCGCTACTCAAACCGCTTCAACTCCTGGCAGGCAAACGTCCATTCGGGCGTATCAAATTCGGCCTCATTCGGCCCGGGTACCGCGAACCATGCCCCGAGGGCGGGTGCGTCCACGTTACGCAGCAGGTGAATGCTCTGGGCCGGCATGTAGCTCTGGGCCAGCAGCACGTATTGCTGATGCGAAACCATATTTTCGGCCACCTCCACCTCCACCACCAGCACGGCATGGCCGGGCGCGCCGCCGTGAATGAGCACATCGCCGGGCTGCACCTGCGCCAGCGGTACCGTCCGCAGTTCCCGGCTCAGCGACAGCGTGCCCGCGTAGCCAAACGTGGGCGCTAGGTAGCGGGCCAGCGCCGCGTGGGTGGGCGCTTCGGCGGGCCGGGTGGCGGGCAATACCTCCTCGTTGGCCACCCGAAACGTGCGCCCGGCCACGAAATCCGAAAACCAAAAATCGTACCCCGTGGTGAGGTGAAAATGCAGCTTATTGGGGTCGTGGCTAAAGACGTACTCGGCCCGCAGGCGAATCACGGCATCGGCGCACTGCTGCAAATCCTGGGGCGGCACGTCGATATCGACCACGGCGGCCACCACGTCCTGCCGGTCTTTCAGTTGGCCGTTGTAGAGGCGGGCTTTGGTACCGGCGGGTTTCAGCGGCAGCCAGCGCAGCCACTCGCCCCAACTGCCAGCCGCCACGGGCACGCGCCGGCAGCCGGCGGGAGCGGGGAAGCGGGCGCCCAGTGCCTGCTGTGTCTGTGGCTGCCAGGCATAAACCAGCGCCCTTGGCCGCTGCGGAGTCACCTCACGGCCTGGATAATCGAAGCTGCAAAGGGCGGCAGCGCTCAGCCACAGGAAGGAGGGAAGGACGCGCATCGGTTCAATGAAAAAGAAAAAAGCCCGCACTACGCGGGCTTTTTTACTCGAAACTGCTAACGTCAGGCATTACGAATTATTTCATCTTGGCCACCGGCTTTTTCGCGGCTGCTGTTTTGGTGGCCGGCTTCTTCATGGCGGCCGCTTTGGTCGTGGCTTTCTTGGCGGCCGGCTTTTTAGCAGCAGTAGCTTTAGCAGCCTTTTTGGTCGGTGCGTCGGTGTTCTTTTCTTCCTTGGCGGGCGCAGCTTTCTTGCCGAAGCGGCCACCCTTGGCGGGTTTGTCAGGGGTGGCGTCGGCCAGCTCCACGCAGCGCTCCAGGGTTAGCTCCGTGGGCTCCTCGCCCTTGGGAATCTTCACGTTCTTCTTGCCCGCCACGATGTAGGGGCCGAAACGGCCGTTCAGCACCTGAATGTCGGGATTTTCGGCGAAGCTCTTGATGAGGCGCTCGGCATCGGTTTTGCGCTTCAGCTCAATCAGGGTCACCGCTTCTTCGGCCGTTATGGTGTGCGGGTCCTGCTCCTTGGTGAGGGAGAAAAACTTGCTGTCGTGCCGGATGTAGGGACCGAAGCGGCCCAGCGCGGCTGTCATGGCCTTCTCCTCAAACTCGCCCACCACGCGCGGCAGCTTAAACAGCTCCAGCGCATCTTCTAAGGTGATGCTCTCGATGAACTGCCCCTTGCGCAGGTTGGCGTAGGCAGGTTTGGTTTCGCCTTCGGTATCGCCCAGGGCCACGTAGGGGCCGTATTTGCCCAGTCGGGCCGAGATGCGCTCGCCGGTTTCGGGGTGCACGCCCAGTTCGCGGGTGGCGCCCACGGTGCTGCGGTCAATGTCCTGCCCGGCCTCGATGGTCGCGTGGAACTTGCCGTAGAAGCCGGTCAGCATCTTCGTCCAGTCCTCGTGGCCGTTGGCAATCTGGTCGAACTCGTCCTCCACCTTGGCCGTGAACTGAAAGTCGACAATCGTGGGGAAGTGGGCCACCAGAAAGTCGTTCACCACCATCGCCGTATCCGTCGGAAATAGCTTGGTTTTCTCCGCGCCGTAGTTCTCGGTTTTTACTTCGGTAGTCACCGCGCTGCCGTCCAGCGTCAGCACGTGGAACTTGCGCTCCTTGCCTTCGCGGGTGTCTTTTTCCACGTAGCCGCGCTTCTGCACCGTGCTGATGGTGGGAGCATAAGTAGAAGGCCGGCCGATGCCCATTTCCTCCAGCTTCTTCACCAAAGAGGCTTCGGTGTAGCGCGCCGGCGGCGACGAAAACCGCTCCGTGGCGCTGAAGCGCTGCAGGGGCAAATCCTGCCCCACACTCAGCGGTGGCAGGCCGCGCGAGAAGCTCGATTCGGCATCTTTGGCGTCGTCCTCGTCCTCGTCGTCCTTGCTCTCGGCATACACTTTCAGGAAGCCCTCAAACGTAATCACCTCGCCCGTCGCCGACAGCGTGACGCCCGGCTGGGTGCTGATGCCAATCATGGCCGTGGTGCGCTCAATCACCGCCTCCGACATCTGCGAAGCCATGGCCCGCTTGCGAATCAGGTCATACAGGCGCTGCTCCGACGAGTCGGAACCTGCCTTCACCAAAGCGAAATCGGTGGGCCGGATGGCTTCGTGCGCCTCCTGGGCTGAAGCTGACTTGGTTTTGAACGTCCGGGTGTGGTGGTACTCGGCCCCATAAGCAGCCGTGATGGCCGTCTGCGCGCCCGCCATGGCCTCGCCCGACAGGTTCACCGAGTCCGTCCGCATGTAGCTGATTTTGCCCGCTTCGTATAGCTTTTGGGCCACGCTCATCGTCTGGGCTACCGAAAAGCTCAGCTTGCGCGAGGCCTCCTGCTGCAGCGTAGACGTGGTAAATGGCGCGGCCGGGCTGCGCTTGCCGGGCTTCTTATCAAGGCTCTCAATCTGATACGACGCACCCACGCAACGCTCCAGGAAAGCCTCGGCTTCGGCCTGTACCTTATAACGGGTCGGTAATTCAGCCTCCAGCACCGCACCGCGGCCGGCATCAAAACGGGCCACTACGCGGTAGGCGCTGGCGCTCAGGTGGCTGGCCACTTCGCGCTCACGCTCTACTACCAGGCGCACGGCCACGCTCTGCACGCGACCGGCGCTCAGGCCGGGCTTCACCTTTTTCCAGAGCACGGGGCTCAGCTCGAAGCCCACCAGGCGGTCGAGCACGCGGCGGGCCTGCTGGGCGTTCACCAAATCCTGGTTCACGGTGCGCGGGTCGGCAATGGCGGCCAGGATGGCGTTTTTGGTGATTTCGCGGAATACGATGCGGCGCGTTTTAGCTTCGGGCAGGTTCAGCGTTTCGGCCAGGTGCCATGAGATGGCTTCACCCTCGCGGTCATCGTCACTCGCCAGCCAGACGGTTTCGGCTTCCTTCGAAAGTTTTTTCAGCTGCGCGATGAGCTCCCGTTTGTCGGGCGAAACAACATAAGTAGGTTTGAAACCATTGGCAATGTCGATGGCATTATTGTCCTTCGGCAAGTCGCGGACGTGGCCGTAGCTGGAACGCACCACGAAATCCTGGCCGAGGTAGCCTTCAATGGTTTTCGCCTTGGCCGGCGACTCGACGATAACTAAATTCTTGACCATGTGGGCGGGTAAAGGGGTGCGGCAGTAGGAATGGAGAAACTGTAATGATGAAACGACCAGCTGCGCCGAAAAGTTAAAATTGGCCGCAAAGATGCCGCTTAATTCTTAGCAGTAGCATCCGGGAGCAATAATCCGGCCGGAGACACGCCCCGGGAACGAGTCGGCGGGCCAACGGGTTCAGCGCCGTAGCCGGTGGCGTTACCTTTGCTTATTCGCGGCTAACCCCCGTACTTCGCCCTCCCGATTAGCTTTCCCCTTCCCGACTCGATACTCGTACTATATATGGCTTCCCCCCAGAATCCGCGACCCAAGGCCCGGCGTGTTTCCGCAACTATTACGGATGCCACCGACAGCACTACGCCGGACGCCGGCGCGGTTTCGTCGCTCGATGTGGTGCGTACCAACAACGACCTGACCCGCAAACGGGGCGGCTCGCGCGGTTCCGTCGATACCCAGGACCCGGGCTACGTCAACGACCAGCTCAACCGGGTGCTCTACGCCCTCGATGCCTTTAAGAAGGGCGATGTTTCGGTGCGGCTTACCAAGCAAAACGACGATATTTTTGCCGAAATCGCGGAAGCCTATAATTCGATGGTGGACATGATTGCCGGGGTAGGCGGCGAGGTGTCGCGCATCTCGAAAGTGGCTGGGGTAGAGGGCAACCTCAAGGCGCGGGCCTCGGCCGACGGGGCCGCCGGCTTCTGGCGCGATATGATTAACAACATCAACGGCCTGGTGGACAGCATCGCCGTGCCAGTGTTGGAAGTGGGCAAAGTACTGAAGAACATCAGTCGCGGTAATCTGGACGAAAGCTTTCAGATTCCGGTGTCGGGCGACTTCAAGCTGATGGCCGAAACCATCAACAAAACGATTGACAACCTCAATATCTTCGCCGGTGAAGTAACCCGCGTTGCGCAGGAAGTGGGCACCGAGGGCAAGCTCGGTGGCCAGGCCTCAGTACCTAACGTGGGCGGCATCTGGAAAGACCTGACCGACAACGTGAACAACATGGCCTCGAACCTCACCGTGCAGGTGCGGGACATTGCCAACGTGGCCACGGCCGTAGCCAAAGGCGACTTGTCGCAGAAAATCACCGTTGATGTAAAGGGCGAATTCCTGCAGTTGAAGCAGAACCTGAACCAGATGGTGGACTCGCTGAACCTGTTTGCCGGCGAAGTAACCCGCGTGGCCCTCGAAGTGGGCACCGAGGGCAAGCTGGGCGGCCAGGCCAGCGTGCCCAACGTGGCCGGCGTGTGGAAGGAGCTGACGGACAACGTAAACAACATGGCCAGCAACCTGACCAGTCAGGTGCGGGACATTGCCAACGTAGCCACGGCCGTAGCCAAAGGCGACCTGAGCCAGAAAGTAACCGTCGATGTGAAAGGCGAGCTGCTCCAGCTGAAGCAGAACCTGAACCAGATGGTGGACTCGCTGAACCTGTTTGCCGGCGAAGTAACCCGCGTGGCCCAGGAAGTGGGCACCGAAGGCCGCCTCGGCGGCCAGGCCTCGGTACCGAGCGTGGCCGGCGTATGGAAAGACCTGACGGACAACGTGAACTACATGGCCTCCAACCTGACCAGTCAGGTGCGGGACATTGCCAACGTGGCGACGGCCGTAGCCAAAGGCGACCTGACCCAGACGGTAACCGTCGATGTAAAGGGCGAATTCCTGCAGCTGAAGCAGAACCTGAACCAGATGGTGGCGTCCCTCAACCTGTTTGCCGGTGAGGTAACCCGCGTGGCGCAGGAAGTAGGCACCGAAGGGAAACTAGGTGGCCAAGCTAGTGTGCCGAACGTGGCCGGTGTGTGGAAAGCCCTCACCGACAACGTAAACGATATGGCAGCGGCCCTGACCTCGCAGGTGCGGGATATTGCCAACGTAGCCACGGCCGTAGCTCGCGGCGACCTCAGCCAGAAGATGACGGTGAACGTGAAGGGCGAAATCCTGGAGCTGAAGAACATCCTCAACCAGATGGTGGACTCGCTCAATATCTTCGGCGACGAAGTAACCCGGGTGGCCCGCGAAGTAGGTACCGAAGGCAAGCTCGGCGGCCAGGCCGTGGTGCCCCGCGTAGGCGGCACCTGGAAAGAGCTGACCGACAACGTGAACACGATGGCCAGCAACTTGACCAGTCAGGTACGGGACATTGCCAACGTGGCCACCGCCGTATCGAAAGGTGACCTTTCGCAGAAAATTACCGTCGATGTAAAAGGCGAGCTGCTGGATTTGAAGGACAACCTGAACCAGATGGTGGACTCGCTCAACATCTTCGCCGGCGAGGTAACCCGCGTGGCCCGCGAAGTGGGCACCGAGGGTATCCTCGGCGGTCAGGCCAACGTGCCCAAGGTATCAGGAACGTGGAAGGACTTGACGGACAACGTGAATACGATGGCCAGCAACCTGACCTCGCAGATGCGGGACATTGCCAACGTGGCCACCGCCGTAGCCAAAGGCGACCTCAGTCAGAAAATCACGGTGAATGTGCGCGGTGAGCTCCTCCAGCTGAAGGAAAACCTCAACGAGATGGTGGACTCGCTGAACATCTTCGGCGACGAGGTAACCCGCGTGGCCCGCGAAGTAGGTACCGAAGGCAAGCTCGGCGGCCAGGCCAAAGTGCCCAACGTGCGCGGCACCTGGAAAGACCTGACTGACAACGTGAACACGATGGCCAGTAACCTGACCTCGCAGGTACGGGACATTGCTAACGTGGCTACCGCCGTATCGCGCGGCGACCTTAGCCAGAAAGTATCCGTCGATGTAAAAGGCGAGTTGCTGGACCTGAAGGACAACCTCAACCAGATGGTTGATTCGCTGAACATCTTCGCCGGTGAGGTAACCCGCGTGGCGCAGGAAGTGGGCACCGAGGGCAAGCTCGGCGGGCAGGCCAGCGTACCAAATGTGGCCGGCGTGTGGAAGGAATTGACCGACAACGTAAACTACATGGCCTCCAACCTCACCACCCAGGTGCGGGGCATTGTGAAAGTAGTAACGGCCGTATCGAAAGGTGACCTGACCCAGAAGCTGACGCTGCAAGCCAAAGGCGAAGTGGCCGACCTGGCCGACACCATCAACAGCATGGTGGACGACCTTAACCGTCTCGCCGTCGAAGTGAGCCGCGTGGCCAAAGTGGCAGGGGTGGAAGGCAAGCTGACCGAGCGCGCCACGGTAGGCGGCGTATCGGGCAGCTGGAAAGAGCTGGTGGACACGCTCAACGCCCTGCTCGAATCCATCGCCTCGCCGGTGCTGGAAGTGGCCCGCGTGGTGCGCGCCATCTCGGAAGGCGACCTGACCCAGCGCGTAGACGTGCCCACCACGGGCGACATTCTGGCCATGGCCGATGCCCTGAACCTGGCCGTCGAAAACCTGAACGAGCTGCTCGGCGAAATCAATGACTCGTCGCAGATTGTGGGCACTTCTTCGGAAGAAATGGCCGGTAAAGGCCAGGAAATGAGTCGCGTAACCGTCGATGTGGCCTTGGCCATGCAGCAGATGGCCGAAGGCGCTCAGAACCAGGCCTTGAAAACCGACCAGGCTTTCAAGCTGATTGAAGAAATCATGCAGGCCACCAAGGAGACGGCCAACAAGGCCGATGTCGTGAACAAATCGGCAATCCTGGGTGAGCAGACCTCGCAGCTTGGCCTGAAAACGGTGGCCGAAGTGGTGAAAAACATGGAAGAAATATCCAGCGCTGCTTCGCAAACCTCGCGCACCATTGAAGTACTGAGCACCCGCTCAGGCGAAATCAGCAAGTCGCTGGGCGTAATCACTGACATCGCCTCGCAGACCAATCTGCTGGCGCTAAACGCCGCTATCGAAGCTGCCCGCGCCGGCGAAGCCGGCCGTGGCTTCGCCGTAGTAGCCGAGGAAATCCGGAAGCTGGCCGAAAGCTCCCGCCGCTCGGCCAACGAAATTGCCACACTGGTTGACGACGTTAAGAAGGATACGACCACGGCAGCCACGGCCATTTCGACCATGGAAAATCGGGTATTGAAAGGCAAGAACGCCACGTTCGAAGCCAGCTCGGCCTTTAAGAACATTGCTACCAGCAGCGGCGAAACGCTCCGCACCTCGCGCGACATTCTCACGGCTACCGAAGTTCAGAAAGCTTCGATTAGTGACGTGGTGAAGTACGTGGAGGAAGTGGTGGCCATTGCCGAGCAAACGGCCACCGGCACCCAACAGGTAGCCGGGACTGCCAAGCAGCTCTCGACGGCCATGCAGGAGCTGACCACCAGCTCGCAGCGCCTCACCGACATTGCCGACGACCTCCAGGCTGGCCTCGAAACCTTCCGCCTCAGCTCCTACGAGCCGGAGCCCGAGCCGGAACCCGTGCGCCGGGGAGCCCGCGACATCTACCGTGCCCGCGAATCATATGCCCCTGCGCCGCAACCGCAGCATGGCATGGCTGCCCGCCGTTCCCAGAGCCGGGGCGCGGCTGCGCCGGTTGCTGAACCCAGTCGGCAGTCCATCCCCACTCGTCGGGTCCGGCCCGAAGCCGCCGCACCTCTGGCGCCTGCGGCTCCCATCCGCCGGGAGCGCCCGATTCGTGCACGAGCAGTTCCCCAGGTGGAGGAAGCCCGCCCCGCGCCAGCCGCTACCGGCAAGGAGACGAAAAATGGCAAAGCTGTAAAAACTGCTCAAACCAGTAAGACGGCAGCCAAATCAAAAGCTAAATAACTCTCAATCTATTCGTTTAGCCCTTTTTCGACTAACCCTGCATGGCTGAGACTGAAGTACCCACGCCCATTACCAAGCCCGGACGCGCCAAGCCCGCCGAACTGGTGCAGCTTATCGTGTTTCGCCTCGGCGATGAGGACTACGGCATTCGCATTGAGCAGGTGAAGGAAGTAACCGTGACGCCCGATGTGGCCCGCATGCCCAAAACCCCGCCTTTCATCAAGGGCATTGCCAACCTGCGCGGCGATATTATTGCCATTCTGGACCTGGAAGAGCGGTTTCGGCTGCGGCCGGCCGGCCGGCCCATTCCCGAGCGCAGCTACACCATTGCCGTGGAAGCGGCCGACTATGTGCTCGGCCTGATGGTGCGCGAAGTGCCGCGCCCCTTCACCATGCCCCTGAGCCAGATTGAACCTGCGCCGGAGTTCGTGCAGGATTCCAGCACCCGCGACAAGTACCTCGAAGGCATCGCCAAACTCCCGGAGGGCGGCGTTATCATCGTATTAGACATGCGCAAGCTGCTGACTCCAAGCGAAGTGATGCGCCTGCCGGGCAAAACGGCATCTTCATAGCGCCGACCCCGTACAAGGGTGGCCCGCAACTAGGCCCGGCTACCCGTTAAATCTAACATTCCCCAATTCCATGAATAAGCGCATCCTCATCGTCGACGACTCATTTTACATGCGCACGATGCTCAAAAATATGCTCACCGATGCCGGCTACGAAGTAGTGGGCGAGGCTGCAAACGGTGCCCAGGCGGTGGAAATGGCCGCTTCAACTTCCCCCGACCTCATTACCCTCGACGTGATTCTGCCCGATAACACCGGACTGGACGTGCTGAAAAGCCTCCGCCAGATTCAGCCCTCCGCCAAAGTAGTGATGTGCAGCGCGGTAGGCCAGGAGGTTATCGTTACGGAAGCCATTGAAAATGGGGCTTTGGCTTATATCGTGAAGCCGTTCTCGGAAGAGAAAGTACTGGAAATCGTGGGTGCGGCGCTGCAAAACGACGCCTCAGAACAGGCTGCGTAAGGTGCTGCGACAACGTTTCGTTGCCCTGCCATATTCCTTCGGAAACGATGGGACGTGCCTGAGTGCGCCGGAATGTTGGTTTATCTACTTAATTTCTAAGGCCCAATGAAAACGCGCGACCAGGAATACCGGGAGCTTTTCATGGCCGAAGCGCTGGAGTATTACGACTCCATGAGCCGCCATTTGAGCGAGCTTGAGCGCAACCCCAATGCTGGCCCGGCCCTTAATGAGCTGTTCCGGCTCATGCACAACCTCAAAGCCAATGCCCGCGCCATGGGCTTTACCGATTTGGGCGAAGTGGCGCACCACCTCGAAACCCTGTTTGGGCTGATTCGGGACCAGGAGCGCACATTCAGCGGGGCGCTCATCAAGGTGGTTTTTGCCGGGGTTGATGCCTTGGGCAACATGATTCGGGCAGTGGGAGCCGACCAGGCCCTGCCCGATGCCACCGCCTTGCTGGACAACCTTGACCGCTTGGTGCGGGGCGAGGAGCCGATTCTGGAAGAAGCCGAAGCGGCGGAGTCGGAGGAAGAGTCAGGCAAGAAAATGGAGCTTTCGGACCTGGTGTATATTCAGGTCAAAAAGCTTGACAATCTGTTGAATCTGGTAGGGGAGTTGGTTATTGACCGCGACCGGATTATGACGCTGGCACAGGAAATCGGTAATCCTGCGCTTCTGGCCACTGCCCAGCACCTGTTCCGCATTTCCGACGACTTGCAGTATAGTGTGATGGATGCCCGCCTGGTGGGCGTGGGGGTGCTGCTGAATAAGTTTCCCCGGGTTGTGCGCGATGTAGCCAGCACCGAAGACAAAGAAGTGGAGCTAATCCTCAGCGGTCAGGATGTGCAGATTGACCGCAACATCCTGCAAATCATCACCGACGCGCTGTTGCACCTGGTGCGCAACGCCGTCAGCCACGGCCTCGAAACCACTGCCCAGCGGGCAGCGGCTGGCAAGCCTACCGTTGGCCACCTCACCCTTTCAGCCCTGACCGAGCGCGACGACGTGCTCATTCAGGTGCGCGACGATGGCCGGGGCATCGATACCGAAGCCGTGCGCCGCAAGGCCATTGAGCGTGGCCTGACCACGGCCGCCGCCGCCCTGGACGAGCAAGGGGTGTGGGCGCTTCTGTTCGAGCCCGGTTTCTCCATGGCCAGCAAGGTTACCGATATTTCGGGCCGCGGCGTGGGCCTCGATGTGGTGAAGATGGCCCTTGACTCGTTGGGTGGCCAGCTGCGGGTGGAATCGCAGTTGGGCCAGGGTACTACGTTCACCTTGGTGTTGCCCACGTCCATTGCCGTAAAGGGCGCACTGCTGGTAGAAGTAGAGGAACGCCCCTATGCCATCCCGCTGATGCACACCGATACCGTATTGGCCTTGCAACCCGAGCAGATTTCGGTGGTAGGCGGCATGCTTGTAACGCATGTGCAGGGCCAGGCCGTGCCGCTGGTGCCATTGCAAATGCTGCTGCACGACGAGGGCGATGAACTGCTGCCCTTCGCCGATAAAGCTGATATGACTGGTGCTCAGCAGGTTCTGGTTGTGAATTATAATAACCGCCGTCTGGGCTTGTTGGTTGACCGGTTCATCCGGCAGCAAAACATTGTCATCAAGCCCCTAAGTAAACCCCTGGATACCATTGACCTGTTTGGTGGCGTAACCCTGCTCGGCAGCGGGCAAGTGTGCCTGGTGCTGGATGTGCCCGCCCTGACGCGCCTGTTTCTGACCAAACGTCCTTAATTTTCCTTTCTTTCATCCCAGTCCTCGCAGCTGCACTTTCCCCTATCTTCGACGTTATGGATTTATCGATGACTGATTTAGAGCGTGATATAATCCGCGAGATTCTAAATATCGGCTTGGCCCGCGCCGCCGATTCATTCGCCGTTATCGCCCAGGAGCGGGTGTTACTCGAGGTGCCCAATATCGACCTGTTGATGAGCGACGATATTCTGCACCGCGTGCGCGATTATCAGACACGGCACGTGCCCATTCAGTCCGATATCCGGGGTGATTTCAACGGTACGACGCTCATGTTTTTCTCGGGCCAGCACGTTCAGCGCCTCTCACGGGTATGCCTGCGCATGCAAACGTCCGAAACCCTGGAGCTAAATGAGCTGCAGGAGTCGCTGCTGCTTGAAATCAGCAATATCATTACCGGGGCACTGGTCACGCAGTTGGCCAATATTTTGAAAGCCAATATCTACGGTGCCCCACCGGTAGCCCCCAAAGGTGACATAGCTGAAAACCTGCAGAGCCTGCTGCCAGACCAGCAGCTACAGCCCCTCATCTTCTCGGTTATCACGCAGTTCTCGGACCGCGACAATACGGTGGAATTGCCGCTGATGCTGTTTTTTGACCGGGTGACGTTCGGTAAAATTCTAGAAATAATCCGTAGCTACGACTTTCTGGGCAGCCAGATGTCGGCCTGATACCTGTTTTAGGAATGCCTGACCGCGTTCCGGCCCGTCATGCCGCGCCGGCCGTTGCAATTCTCCCGCAGGCCCGTTCGCTGAACTTGGGCCACTGCTTCCGGGAGTTGCAGCGGCCGGTGCGGCATGACGTTCTTTTTCGCCTTCAACTTTACTATTTACCTACGCAGCACCTCCAATGTCTAACGCGGACGCCTTAGCCCAAAAAATAGCTTCTTTCGACCCCAACGCGCCCGGCGATGTAGATAGCGGCCTGTTCGGCCTGCCTTTCACGCCCGAGGAGGCACAGGTAGTGGTAGTGCCCGTGCCGTGGGAGGTAACGGTGAGCTACCGCGCCGGTACGGCCGCCGGCCCGGCCGCCATCCGCGAAGCTTCATTGCAAGTGGACCTGTACGATTCTGACGTGCCCAATGCCTGGAAGCTCGGCCTGGCCATGGAGGAGGAGGACGAAACCATTGCCGAAGCCAGCCGCAAGCTGCGCCCTCTTGCCGCCGATTACATCGGCTGGTTGGAAGAAGGCCAGCCCGAAGCCGACCGCAAAAAGCACGAAAGCGTGCCCGCCCAGGCCACGGCCGGCGGCGACAAGATGATACAGTGGCTGAAGGCCAAAACGGGTGCCCTGCTCGATGCCGGCAAAGGCGTGGTGGTGCTGGGTGGCGACCACAGCACGCCTTTGGGCTACCTGCATGCACTGGCCGAGCGCCACCAGGAATTTGCTATTCTGCAGTTTGACGCCCATTGCGACCTGCGGCCTGCCTACGAGGGCTTTAAGTATTCGCATGCCAGCATTATGCACAACGCACTGCAGCTGCCGCAGGTGAAGAAGCTGGTACAGGTGGGCATCCGGGATTTCTGCCAGCAGGAGGCCGAATTCATCGACCAGTCCAATGGCAGGGTGGCCCTGTTCAGCCAGCGGTTCCTGAGCGACGAGAAGTTTGCCAAGAAGTCGTGGAAGAAGGTATGCGGCAAAATCATCGCACAGCTGCCCAAAAAGGTCTACATCAGCTTCGATATCGACGGCCTCGACCCCAAGCTGTGCCCCGGTACCGGTACGCCCGTACCCGGCGGCCTGGAGTTTGAGGAAGCCACGTATTTGCTGCGGTCCATCGTGCGGGCGGGCATCCAAATCATCGGCTGCGACCTGAACGAAGTAGCGCCCGGCGACACCGAGTGGAACGCCATTGTGGGTGCGCGCCTGCTCTACCAGCTTTGCAACTGGATGGCCGTATCGCAGGGACGGCTGCCGGCCAAAGGCATGCACGCCGAGTAACCTTCTTTCACTTTTACCCTTGTTGCCATGTTAGGATTCATTCTCAAATTCATTCTTACCGCTGTGCTGGTGTATGGCCTCAGCATGGTGCTGCCGGGCGTGGTGCTGGGTGGCATGGGCAGCGCGGCCATTCTGGTTATCGTGCTGGGCATTCTGAATGCCATTGTGAAACCCATTCTGCAAATTCTGGGCTTTCCCATTACGGTGCTCACGCTGGGCCTTTTCCTGTTGGTTATCAACGTCATCATCGTAAAGCTGGCCGATTTCCTGATGAGTAGCTTCGATGTCCACGGCTTGCTGAATGCGCTCTTATTCAGCCTGGCCTTGTCGGTGGTAAATGCCGTGGTGGACTTGGTAATGGATTAAATCCGACTTTGGCCTTGAGCTGAAAAGCCCCGCTGCGGTACCATAACTGGTGCTGCGGCGGGGCTTTTCGGGTTTTTCAGACCTCGGCTTGTGCAACGCTGCGGCGCCAGCGCCGCACGGCCCACCAGCCAGTCCCGCCCAGCAGCAGGAAGGGCCAGATGGCTACAATACCAATCAGCAGACTGGTAATCAGCGTCCAGCCAGTATAGAATGACTCCACCAGGCGACTGGCGAATGATACGACCGGGGCCTCGGGTACGGGCTGGGGCAGGGGCTGGTAGCAGGTGAGCGAGATGATGGAATAAGCTACTTCATCGTTGAGCGTTTTGAGGTGGCTTTCGGTGCTCTCAATTTCTTCGCGCACCTCGCCGATTTTGCCTTCCACTTCTAGTACTTCGCTGATTTTGCGGGCGCGGGCCAGCAGGTCGATGTAGCGCTTTTCGACGGCGCGCTTGGTGGCGAGGCGGGCGGCTACGTCGGCGTGCTGGGCCGTCACATCGTCGGTAGTTAGCTTTTTTTCTTCCACGGTGCCCAAACCACCCAACGCGGCCATCAGCGGCTGGAAGCGGGCCGGGGCCACCCGAATGGTTATCGCCTGCCGCCATTCGCCCTCGGCCCGCACCTCGGTAGCAGCGCTGAGGTACCCCCCGTTGCGGTGCACAAGGCTGTCGAGGCGGGCGCTGGCACGCGGCAGGTTGGCCACCTTCAGGCGTAAATCGGCGTGGTAAATGAGCAGGCGAGAGGGGGGCAACGATTGATTCGGTATAGGGCCGGGGGCCCGGAATAACGTCGGCAGTAGCCGCTTCATCATCAGCGTCTGGGCTCTCCTGTAGGGGAGCTGGCGCACTCATCAGGTACTGTGGCGAGCGCGGAGCTACGTCGGCAACGGCTTCTGCATCATTCTTGGTGTGGCTACAGCCGCATAGCAGGGCTACCAGCCCCAGGGCAATGCCAAGGGAGTATTTCATGATTCATTCAATGATAAAGTGAAACCAGAAACAGTAGCTGCGCAGCTGCTTTTATGCCAGCGCACAAGCAGAAGTAACCCATATAGCTGGCAACAAAAAATGCCCGGCAGGAAGGCCGGGCATTTTTTGCATCAAGCAGCGCTTGCGTTACAGGCGGCGAATATCAGCCCCCAGCGCTTGCAGGCGCGTATCGATATTCTGATAGCCGCGGTCAATCTGCTCCACGTTTTCGATGGTACTTTTGCCCTCGGCCGACAGCGCGGCGATGAGCAGGGCCACGCCGGCCCGGATGTCGGGCGAGGTCATGGTGATGCCGCGCAGGCGCGTGCGCTGGTCGAGGCCGATAACGGTGGCGCGGTGCGGGTCGCAAAGAATAACCTGCGCGCCCATGTCGATGAGCTTATCGACGAAGAACAGGCGCGACTCAAACATCTTCTGGTGAATGAGGACCGTGCCCTTGGCCTGACAGGCCACTACGAGCACAATGCTGAGCAAATCGGGGGTGAAGCCCGGCCAGGTGTGGTCGCTCACTGTCAGAATGGAGCCGTCGAGGTAGGTGGCGATTTCGTAGTGCGGCTGGGCCGGAATGAAAATATCATCGCCTCGGAATTCAAGCTGAATGCCCAGCTTGCGGAAAGTATCGGGGATGAGGCCCAGCTCGGGAATCTGGCAGTCCTTAATGGTGATTTCGGAGCCCGTCATGGCCGCGAGGCCGATAAAGGAGCCAATTTCAATCATGTCCGGCAGCATGCGGTGCTCGGTGCCGACCAGCTTATCCACGCCCACGATGGTGAGCAGGTTGGAGCCAATGCCTTGGATGTTAGCGCCCATGCGCACCAGCATCCGGCACAGCTGCTGCAAGTAAGGCTCGCAGGCGGCGTTGTAGATGGTGGTAGTACCTTCGGCCAGCACGGCGGCCATGAGAATGTTGGCCGTGCCGGTTACCGATGCTTCGTCTAGCAGCATGTGGGCGCCCGTCAACTTGCCATCGACCTTGATGCGGTAGAAATCGGTGCCTTCCAGCGTGAGCTTGCCGCCCAGCTTTTCGAGGCCCAGGAAGTGGGTGTCCATTGGCCGGCGACCAATTTTATCGCCGCCTGGCTTGGGTAGCTGGCAGCGCCCGTAGCGCCCCAGCATGGGCCCGAGAATCATCACCGAGCCGCGCAGCGCGCCGGCCTGGGCCACAAACTCGGGCGTGTCCATGTAGTCGAGGTTGATATTCTCGGCTTGGAAAACGTAGGTGTCCGTTGCCAGCTTGCCCACTTTCACGCCCATATCGCGCAGCAGCTCGATGAGCTTGTTGACGTCGCGGATATCGGGGATGTTGCTGATGGTAATGGGTTCCGGCGTCAGCAATACCGCGCAGAGAATCTGGAGGGCTTCGTTTTTAGCGCCCTGGGGCGTGATTTCGCCGCGCAGGGATTTGCCGCCGCGTACTTCAAATGCAGCCATTTTGTTTGAGCTGTTAGCTAATAGCTGTTAGCTGCTAGCTTTTGGGTAAATAAATTCGACTTGTTTCACTAAAATGCTGACGGCTATATAGCTGTCAGCTAACAGCTAAAGCAATTATTGCGGGGGCTGCTGCGGCTCCTGGCTACGGCCTTTCTTGCGCTTTTTGCCGTTTTTGTTGCCAAAGCCACTGCCCCGGTTGTCGCGGTCGCGGCCTTCGCGGCGGTCGCGGTTCTGGCCTTCGCGCTGCTGGGGCTGCGGCTGGGGCACGATAAACGGCTTCGTCCCGGCTGGTGCCGCCGGCATCTCAAACAGGTTTTCGCTGTCCACCAATGTCGGGTCGAGTGTGAGCTTACCGCCCGAAAGCTCGCCCAAATGCTTCAGAATGGTTACGTCTTTGGCGTTTTCCTTATTGTGCTGGCGGTAGAGGAACTTCATCGTCCGCCCAATCTGGATGGTGGCCTGCTCGCGCTCGTCAGCATCCTCCAGGGTGAGGGCCTTCGCAATCAGGGCTTCGATGGCTGCGCCGTAAACGCGCAGCTTGGGGGCGGTGCGCGGGTAAGGCACACGGCCGGGTTTTTCGGTGCGTACCGTGAGGCTGCGCAGGGCCACGGGGGCTTCCAGGGCCACGTCCTCGCCGGCCATGGCGTGCAGGTGGTTCCAGAGGCGGGTCTGGATTTCGGGCAGGTCGCGCAGGGCCGGCTGCAGGCGCAGCATGAGCTGCACAATGGCGGTGGCGCGCTTGGTGCGCTCGGCCACGTCCTCAATGTCTTTGAGGCCCTGAATGAGCTGGTAAGTGCTGTGCCCGTATTCGCGCACCAGCAGCTGCAGGTGGAAGGGCAGGGAATTAATATCGGTCATAAAAAGCAGGAGGGAGGCCGCCGGGGGCGGGGCTCAGGCCAAAGATACGGCGTGGGGGGTGTCGCGTGGTACATAAAAGAACGTCATGCTGAGCTTGCCGAAGCATCTCTACCGCAGGAGCAATTAAATCGTTGCAACGAAGCGGTAGAGATGCTTCGGCAAGCTCAGCATGACGTGCTGTAAGGGCTGCCAGATTAATGCACCCGCAGCTTGGCAAAGCTCAGCAGCAGCACTTTCTCGCCCACTTCCTCAAACTGGATAGTAGCTTTGGTAGTACCCTGCTGCGTTTCGAGCGCGCTTACCATGCCGAAGCCGAACTTGGCGTGCTCCACGCGCTGGCCGGTTTGCAGCTTAGAAGTGTCGGAGGGCGCGAAGTCGGCCGGAGCTACGTATTTGGTGGCCTGCACCTTGCGCGGTGGCGTAGGAATCAGGTTTGAGCGCCGCTCGAATACGTGCTGGAACGGCGAGCCCTCGGCCGGTCCTGGCCCGGAGGAAAATTTGAAATCGATAAAGCGCGGGTCAATTTCATCCAGAAAGCGGCTTTTCTCGCAGCTACGCAGGTTGCCCCACTGGTAGCGCGAGGTGGCGTAGCTGAGCGTCAGCTTTTTCTCGGCCCGCGTGATGGCCACGTAGAATAAGCGGCGCTCTTCCTCCAAATCGGCCCGCGAGGTAATCATCATCTGGCTCGGAAAGAGGTTTTCCTCCATGCCCACGATGTACACGTTGCGGAATTCCAGGCCCTTGGCCGAGTGAATGGTCATCAGCGTCACGGCTTCGCCTTCCTGCGCGGCATCTTTCAGGTCCGAATCCGTCACCAGCGCAATATCCTGCAGGAAAGCGCCGAGGCTTTTGTCTTCGCGCTCGGGGTCGTCTACGTACTCTTTGATGCCGTTCAGCAGCTCTTGAATGTTCTCGTAACGCGAGAGGCCTTCGATGCTTTTGTCGGCGTAAAGCTCCTCCAGCATGCCGGAGTTTTTGGCGATGAATTTGGCCGCTTCAAAAGCATCCTCTTTCTCGGCAACCACGATGTAGCTCTTGATTTTTTCGGCGAAGCCTACTACGGGGTTGCTCACCCGCGCCGCCATAAACTGGTCGGCGTGGGCCACTACTTCCCATAGCGTATGGTTGGCTTCGTCGGCCGTCGTAATCAGTTTGCTGATGGTGGTATCACCAATTCCGCGCTTTGGGTAATTAATTACCCGGCGAATAGCCTGCTCATCGTTCTGGTTAACGGTAAGCCGTAAATAGGCCACCAAATCCTTGATTTCCTTGCGCTGATAAAACGACAGGCCCCCAACAATTTTGTATTTGATATTTAACTTCCGCAACGATTCTTCCATCGCGCGGCTTTGCGCATTGGTGCGGTAAAGAATAGCAAAATTGTCGTACGACAAATGCCCGTTCATCTTATCCTCGAAGATAGAATTGGCCACTAATTTGCCCTCCTCGTTGTCCGAAGCAGCTTTTAGTACCTCAATCAGCGTGCCTTCCTCATTTTCCGAAAATACATCTTTGCGTAATTGCGCCTGGTTGTTTTTAATGACGGAATTGGCGGCCCACACAATGTTTTTTGTGGAGCGGTAATTCTGCTCCAGCTTAAATACCTGCAATTCGGGATAGTCTTTCTCAAAATTGAGAATGTTGGTGATATCCGCCCCCCGGAAAGCGTAAATGCTCTGCGCATCGTCGCCCACCACGCAGATATTCCGTTCTTTTGCCGCGAGCTTGCGGGTAATTAAATACTGCGAATAGTTGGTGTCCTGATACTCGTCCACCATCACGAACTTGAACATATTCTGGTATTTATTCAGAATGTCGGCGTGGTCGCGAAACAGCACGTTGGTATTAAACAGCAGGTCATCAAAATCCATGGCGCCGGCCTTGAAACAGCGCTGCTGGTACTGCTGGTACAGAATCCCGATTTTGGGCCGCATCGTCGCCTCGTCGTCGGCCTTGATGGCGGCATCGTTCAGGTACTGGTTGTGCGAAATCAGCTTGTTTTTGGCGGCCGAAATGCGGCCCAGCACCAGGCTGGATTTATAGAGCTTGTCGTCGAGCTCCAACTCCTTCACAATCTGGCCAATCAGGGTTTTCGAATCCTGCGAGTCGTAGATGGTGAAGCTGCGCGGATAACCGATTTTATCGGCCTCAGAGCGCAGGATTTTGGCAAAAACCGAGTGAAATGTGCCCATCCATAGGCTACGGGCCGCCGGGCCCACTACCTTTTCTACGCGGGCGCGCATTTCCTTGGCGGCCTTGTTGGTAAAAGTGAGGGCGAGGATGTTGAACGGGTCGACGCCTTTTTCGAGCAGATTGGCGATGCGATAGGTGAGCACCCGGGTTTTGCCCGAGCCAGCCCCGGCGATAATCATGCAAGGGCCTTCGGTTTGCATCACCGCAGCGGCTTGCGACGGATTGAGGAGGGAAAGATAATCTAGTGCCATGTGCGAATAAGCCACTTTTTGAGTGGGTCTACAAAGGTACGGAGGTCCGGGCAGGGGATGGGCATCATTTCGGGCGCGCGCCGCCGGGGTTATCTTTGTGAATGATTATTATCCAGGAAACGGTCATTTCCGATGACATCGCCGACAACTTTTTCGTCTGCAACCTCGACGCCTGCAAAGGAGCCTGCTGCGTGGAGGGCGACCTCGGCGCGCCGCTCGAAGAGCCCGAGCTACGGATTCTGGAGCAGGAATACGCCAACATCAAGCCCTTCCTCACCGAGGCCGGGCAGGCTGCTATCGAAGCCCAGGGCCTGTATATCAAGGACTGGGAGGGCGATTTCAGCACCACTACCATTGAGGACAAGGAGTGCGCCTACGCCCTCTGGGACGAGCGCGGCATCCTGAAATGTGGCATCGAGCAGGCCTATCTGGCCGGCGCAACCACTTTCAAAAAGCCCATCAGCTGCCACCTGTACCCCATTCGCATCACGAAGTACGAAGGCTTCGACGCGCTGAACTACGACCGGTGGAATATCTGCAATCCGGCCTGTGACTTCGGCGGCAAGCTGGGCGTGAAAGTGTACCAGTTTCTCAAGGAGCCGCTCATTCGCAAGTACGGCGAGGGCTGGTACGGGCAGCTGGTGCAGGAAATTGAGAACCCGACGCCGGAGGGGAAGAAATAGGGCTGGGCGGAGCATCCGAAAAAAAGAACGTCAGGCTGAGCGTAGTCGAAGCATCTCTGCCGCGCAACTATTCCTCTTGATTGGATTAGTGTTGCAGTAGAGATGCTTCGGCTACGCTCAGCCTGACGTTCTTTCTTGTTCAGGAGGCTGTTTACGCCTCCGTCACCACGATTTTCTCAATCTCATCATTGGGCGAAATCTGGTCGATAACGTCCAGGCCCTCTACCACTTTGCCGAACACGGTGTGCACGCGGTCGAGGTGGGCGGTGTTGTCGCGCGAGTGCACGATGAAGAATTGCGAGCCGCCCGTGTTTTTGCCGGCGTGGGCCATGCTCAGCGCGCCGCGCTCGTGGTATTGGTGGCCACCGCTGGTTTCGCAGTCGATTTTGTAGCCGGGGCCGCCGGTGCCGGGCTGGCCCTTAGCACCTTCGCGGGTGTTGGGGCAACCGCCCTGAATAACGAAATTCGGGAGGACGCGGTGAAATTTTAGGCCGTCGTAGTAGCCTTTCTCGGCGAGGTCGGTGAAGTTTTTAACGGTGTTCGGAGCATCTTGCTCGTAGAACTCAACTTTCATTACACCCTTTTTGGTGTGGATTGCGGCAGTTTTCATGAATCGCGTTTTTTTAGCGGATTAAACAATTTTGCCGAAAGCAGACACTGCTTTCGGCCGGCGAAGGTAATAATTTGATGGGCTTACGAAACATCCGGGGTAGGCTATTGCTTCGTAAGCTAACAGTCGTAGATTCGTTTACGGCAAGAATTATTTTTTGCCTACCTGTTTTTCTTCTTTCACACCAACCTGTTTCATGAAAAAATCTTTTGCTCCCCTGCTGGTTGCCCTGGCTACCTCCCTCATGCTGGCTAGCTGCGGCAATGACAAGTCCGCCACCACCGAAACCAAAACTGTTAGCACCGTGAATCCAGCTGATTCTATCGCATCGATGGCCGGCGATTCGGCCCGCATGGCCAAGCCCGAGGGCGTGATGGTAGACGGCGTGGCCATGACGGCTGATAAAAACATCGTGGAGAATGCTGCCGGTGCCAAGAGCGTAAGCACGCTGGTTGCCGCTGTGAAGCAGGCTGGCCTGGCTGAAACCCTGAGCGGTACGGGTCCCTTCACCGTGTTTGCCCCCACCAACGCTGCCTTCGACAAACTGCCCAAAGGTGCCGTAGCCGGCCTGATGGACCCCGCCAGCAAAGCCAAGCTGGCTGCTGTGCTCACCTACCACGTCATCCCCGGCCGCCTCGTGGCTGCCGACCTGAAAGACGGTCAGGAGCTGACCACCGTGAACGGCGAAAAGCTGTACGTTACGGTGAAAAACGGACAGGTTATGGTTGGCAATGGCAAAGATGCCCCCGCTACCGTACAAATCGCCGACGTAATTTCGAGCAACGGCGTGACCCACGTAATTGACACTGTCGTGCTGCCTGTTGCCAAGTAATACGACGACGCTTGCGCCTCAATAAAAAGGAGGAGTGATGAACGAGGAATTACCAGCTGGTAATTCCTCGTTCATCACTCCTCCTTTTTATTGAGGCGCAAGCGCTAGTGCCGGTTATCCTCGCCGGCCAGCATGCTCAGGTAGCTGTCATAGCGGGGCAGGGCAATGCGGCCCTGGTCCACGGCTTCGCGCACGGCGCAGCCGGGCTCGTGGGTGTGCTGGCAGTTGTGGTAGCGGCACTGGCCCAGCAGGGCGCGGAACTCGGGGAAGTAGCCGGCCAGCTCGGCGGGCGGCAAATCCACGAGGCCCAGCTCCTTTATGCCGGGCGTGTCGATGATAAAGGTGCCGGGGCGCACTTCCAGCATTTCGGCGAAAGTAGTAGTGTGCACGCCTTTATCGGAGAATTCGCTGATTTCGGCGGTTTTCAGGTCGAGGTCGGGCACCAGGGCATTGATGAGCGTGCTTTTGCCCACGCCGGAGTGGCCGGCCAGCAAGCTCACTTTGCCATCGAGCAGGTGGTCGATTTCGGGCACGCCCTCGCCCGTAGTGGCGGCGCAGGTGCGGCTGGGATAGCCCAGGCTGGCATACATGCCCGCAATCTGGGCCTGGTACTCGAAGCCGTCCTCGTCGTACAAATCGGTTTTGTTGAAGAGCAGCGTGACGGGAATGTGGTAGGCCTCGGCCGTCACCAGAAACCGGTCGATAAATCCGAACGAAGTAGCTGGCGACACCAGCGTAACTACCAGTAGCGCCTGGTCGAGGTTGGCCGCTACGATGTGAACGTGGCCGGTTTTGTGCACCGAGCGGCGCACGATATAGTTGCGGCGCGGGGCGATGTGCGAGATAACGCCCGCGCCCTCGGTCTGGGCCTCAATGCTGAAATCGACCAGGTCGCCCACGGCCAGCGGGTTGCTGGCTTTCAGGCCCTTAATCTTGAACTTGCCGCGTAGGCGGCAGCGGTAGAGCTGCCCGGTGCCAAGGCCGCGCACAATGTACCACGAGCCCGTGGACTTCACCACGATGCCGTGCAGCAGGCCGGTGGGGCCATCGGGGAGGTAGGTATCGGTGGTGGTTGTCGTTGTCATGCGGGGGTGAGAGTGCGCAGGGCCGCCATGATGGTGCGCGTGGCCCCGGCCTGGTCGTGCACGTAATCGAGAATGGTATCCTGGAGGCGCAGGCGGGCCTCGTCGGTGTTCCAGAGGTAAGTGAAGGCGGCTTCCAGCTCGGCGCCACTTTGCACGGGGAACGCGCCTTTCATGGCCACCAGCTCCACGGCCTCCTGAAACTTGCCGTATGTAGGCCCAAAAAACAGCGGTAGGCCGAACGCGGCCGCCTCCAGCGTGTTGTGCAGGCCCTTACCGAACGCGCCGCCCACGTAGGCATATTCGCCAAACCGATAGAGCTGGCTGAGCAAGCCCACGTTATCAAACAGCAGCACCCGGGCCTGGGCTACGGTAGCCGCATCGGCCAGCGAGTAGCGCTGCACCGGCCCCGGTAGCGTGGTTTCAACTAGGCGCAGGTTGGTTTCCGTCACTTCGTGCGGGGCGATGAGCACGCGCAGCTCCGGACCGTAGCGTGCCAGCAGCGGGCGCAGTACGGGCAGGTCTTCGGCCCAGCTGCTGCCCACTACCAGCACGGGTGCACCGTCGGCCACAAAGGCATCAACCAGCGGCAGCGAGCGGGCCGGGGCCAGCGCAGTGGCCACTACGGTATCGAAACGGGTATCGCCGGCCACGCTCACCTGTTTAATCCCTGCGCCACGCAGCAGCTGGGCCGATGCTTCGTTCTGCGTGAAAATATGCGTGAAGCGTCCGAGAATTTTTCGAAAAAAGCCGCCCCAGGGCTTGAAAAACACCTGCTCGGACCGGAAAATAGCCGACACCACGATGGCCGGAATGTGGCGCTGAAACGCCTCATCCAGGAAATGATACCAGAACTCGTACTTCACAAACACCACTAGGCGGGGCTGCACCGCATCCAGAAAAGCCCGGGCATTGGCGCGGGTATCCAGGGGGAGGTAGAAAATGTAGTCGGCGCCCGGCCAGCTTTTGCGGATTTCGTAGCCCGAGGGCGAGAAAAACGTGAGCACCACCTTGGTGCCGGGGTGCGCCTGCCGGTAGGCTTCTATCAGCGGGCGGCCCTGCTCAAACTCGCCCAGCGAGGCGCAGTGAAACCACACGCGGGGCGCGGCATCGGCCCCAATGGTTTGGCGAATGTGGGCCAGCAGCCCGCGCCGGCCCGCCACCCAGGCGGCGGCCTTGGGCACAAACGGCGCTAACAGCCGGAGCAACAGGCCATACAGGCCAAGGGCGGTATCGTAGAGGAAAAGCAAGGCCCAAAATTACGCACTACGCGCCCAGTCGATGTTTCGGGCCACGGTTAAATATCCTTATTGGCTTCCCAATCCACGGGGCAGGCCTCGCCGTTGTTCTCGTAGAATTGCAGGGCATCAATCATGCGCAGGGCTTCGCCAAGGCTACGGCCCAGCGGCCGGTCGTTCACCAGCTGGTGTCGCACAATGCCGTCGCGGTCAATCAAAAACAGGCCCCGATAGGCCATTGGCGAGCCCACGAAGGTCATTTCGCCCTGCTCGGTGTAGTCGTAGTGGCCGCCCAGCACGTCGTAGTTGGCCGAAATGGTTTTGGTGGCATCGGCCACCAGCGGGTAGGCCACGCCGGCAATGCCGCCCTGGTCGCGGGGCGTTTCCTGCCAGGCCAGGTGGACGTAGTGCGAGTCGGTAGAGCAGCCCACCACGGCCACGCCCCGGCGCTCAAACTCTGCCAGCCGGTCCTGAAATGCCAGGATTTCGGTGGGGCATACCCGGCTGAAATCGGCCGGGTAGAAGTAGAATAATACGTGCTTCTTGCCCAGGTAGCGGTCGAGCGAAAATTCTTCTTCGGTCTTGCCGCCAATCACGGCTGTGGCCTTGAAGGAAGGGGCGCGCTTGCCCACGAGAACTGCCATGTCAGGATGTGTAAGTAGGAGCGAAGCGGCGCTTCGCTCCCATATTGATGGAAAATTCGCTCAGCCACCGCCATCAGCCGGGCCTGCGCTTTACTGCATCTGCGGTGCGGAGGTTGTGCTCTCAGCCCTGGCACACAAACTGAAACGTATGGCGCGTGCGCTGCTCCAGCAGCAGCCGCTTGCCGGCCGTGAGGCGCGCAATGCTAGCCGTATCGTAGTTCTTTATGGTGAACAGCGTGAGCCCGGTATTGTAGTGCAGTGTAAATTGCTCGCGCAGCAAATCGAGCAGCTGATGCACCCGCCGCTCCGAAAAATCGACGCACACCGAGAAGCTGATGGCCGAGTTCTGCATCACGTTAATCTTGAGCTTGGCCTGCGCCAGCGCCCCGAAAATCACCGCCATATTCTCCTCCGAGATAAACGAAAAATCCTTGCTCGCAAAGGACAGCAGGGCCTGGTCCGTCTTCCGGATAAAGGCCGGGGCCAGCGCAGCATGCTGGCAGTCGTGAATGAGCGTGCCTGCCGCCTCGGGGTCCAGAAACGACTTCACGCGCAGCGGAATGTTGCGGTCGGCCAGCGGTTTCAGCGTTTTGGGGTGGATGACGGACGCGCCGTAATACGCCATCTCAATGGTTTCGCGGTAGCTGATTTCGGGGTAGCGCACCGTGTCGGGGAATATTTTGGGGTCCGCGTTCAGCAGGCCCGCCACGTCTTTCCAGATGGTCACCGACTCGGCCCGCAGACAGTAGGCCAGGATGGCGGCCGTATAGTCGGAGCCCTCGCGGCCGAGGGTGGTGGTGCGGCCATCGGCGGTGCCGCCCAGGAAGCCTTGGGTCACTACTAAGCCCCTTGCCAGGAGTGGGGGCAGAGCCGCGCCGATGTTGCGCTCGGTGGCGGCCCAGTCCACACGGGCCTCGCGCCAGTTGTCGTCTGTGCAGATGAGGGACCGGCAGTCGAGCCACTGCGCCCCTAAGGCTTTTGCCATGATGAGCGACGACAGCAACTCGCCGTAGCCTACAATCTGGTCGTACTGCTGGTCATAGTCACCGGGCATCACGCCGCCCAGCCGCTCCAGCAATTCTTCCAGCAGGGTGCCCAGAGTGACCGCACCGTAGCCCAGGCCCGGCATCCCAAACTTGTCGTCGGGCTCGGAAGCCACGGCATCGGCTACCCCGCAGTGAAACTGGTCCAAGGTCCGTAGCTTCTCAGTGTAAGCCTGTCCAGCAAACGCCAAATCATAAATCTCCTCTAGCGCATTGGTCGTCTTGCCCATCGCCGACACCACAATCACCAGCGGCCCTTTTGGCCCAAAATCCTGCACAATGCGGCAGAGGTTGAGAATAGCCGCCGCGTCCTTCACCGACGCCCCGCCAAATTTGTACACCTGAAGTCCCTGTGCTGTATCCATAGGCCCCAAAAGTAGCGCCGCCGGCCGCAAATGCGGTTTTCCAGGCGCTTCAATACGGTTTTATCGGGTGCTGCCATCCTTGCAGAATACTGTGCCGTCAGCAATTTTTACCGCTCCTCCAGAGGCCGCCGCAAACGCAACCGATTGCACTTCGCCCCCGCTAGAGTAGCTTTGTTGAGCATTCCCGCTACCTCATTTCGACTCCCAACTCGCTTATGGACCACAATAAACTGGCCCTACCCGTCGGCACTACCCTCGACCGTTTCATCATGCGCAAGCAGGAAGATTTCCCCTACGCCACGGGTGAGCTCTCCCAGCTACTGCGCGATATCGCCCTGGCTGCCAAGATTGTAAACCGCGAAATTAACCGCTCCGGCCTCATCGATATTGCCGGCGCCTACGGCAGCCAGAACATCCAGGGCGAAGACCAGCAGAAGCTCGACGTTATTGCCAACATCCGCTTCATCCGCGCCCTGCGCAACGGGGGCGAAGTCTGCACCATCATCTCCGAGGAGGACGATGAGATGATTCAGACCGGCAACAACCAGGGTAAGTACGTGGTGGCCATCGACCCGCTCGACGGGTCGAGCAACATCGATGTAAACGTGAGCATCGGCACCATTTTCAGCATCTACCGCCGCGTATCGCCCACCGGCCGCGAGGGCACCGTGGCCGACTGCCAGCAGCCCGGCACCCACCAGGTGGCCGCTGGCTACGTCATCTACGGCTCCAGCACCATGATGGTCTACACGACCGGCAACGGCGTGAATGGCTTCACCTACGAGCATTCGTTGGGCGAGTTCTTCCTCTCGCACCCCGATATTCAGACGCCCAAAACCGGCACCGTCTACTCCATCAACGAGGGCAGCTCCGAATCGTTCGCCCCCGGCGTAGCGGCCTTCGTGAAGCAGTGCAAAGACCAGCACTTTTCAGCCCGCTACATCGGCTCGCTCGTGGCCGATTTTCACCGCAACCTGCTCAAGGGCGGCATCTACATTTACCCCGCCACCGCCAAAAGCCCCAACGGCAAGCTGCGCCTCATGTATGAGTGCAACCCACTGGCGTTCATCGTGGAGCAGGCCGGCGGCAAGAGTAGCAACGGCCAACGCCGCACCATGGAAATCGAGCCCCAGACGCCGCACGAGCGTTGCCCCGTTTTCATCGGCAGCAAAGACCTCGTGGAGCAGGCCGAAGCCCTGATTGCTCAGTATCAGCAGGCCAAAGAGCAGCCCGCCAAAGAGTCCAAAATCAAAGCCGATGCTAAATAAGCACCTCGTCATGCCCATCTGGCGTCCGCGTAGCCGAAGTATCTCGCATGCTTTAGTAATCAATGCTGAATCAACGAAGCGGTAGAGATGCTTTGGCTACGCGGACGCCAGATGGGCATGACCGTTCCTGTTCGACAACAAAAAAGCCGTTCCTGATATCAGGAACGGCTTTTTGTTGTAAAAAGGTCGAACTACTCGGCCTTCTTGCGGCTTTTCTTGGCCGGGGCGGTAGCCTCCGGGTTGCCTTCGGCGGTCGGCGCTTCGTCGGCTGCGCCAATTACGCCGCCGGTGCTCAGGGGCTCATCGGCGCTGGGCTCGGTGTCGGCTTTGGTGGCTTTGGCCGATTTGGCTTTGGGCTTCGGTGCTTCTTCTGTCGTTGCTGGTGCTTCTTCGATGGCTTCGGCAGCGGCTGCCTCCTGGTAGGGGCGGTGCTTGCTCACGATGCCGTACCAGCTGGCCAGCTTCTTGATATCGGACAGATACACCCGGTCGCGGTCGTAGTCGGGAATCACGCCGGCCAGGAAACTGGTTAGCTCATCCTCGCTCGACTTGGCCGTCACGGGCGATGCCGCGCCATGCTTTTGGTAGATACGCTCGAATACTTCCGTCAGCGGCACCGTCTCTTCGGGGTCCTGGGTATAGATGGAAATCTCCGACAGCAGCGACACTTTGTTGCGGGCCGGGGCCAACGTGCGGGTTGCTTTTTCGTCGAGGCTTTCGACCAATACGCCGTGGCGGGCGGCGCGCACCAGGCGGTACAGGCCGGGCATGCCGCTGATAGCGGCCAATTCTTGCAATTCGTAGGGCATTTTTGGGAATATTGAGAATGAAGAACGAGGAAGAAAGAATGAGGAATGAAGCAAGAAACGCCGTGGGGCCATTTCACCAACTTCATTCCTCATTCCTCCTTCTTCAGCGCAAAACTACGGATTATTGTCCTTCCGTCGCGTTCGAGCCCGTCACGCCGAGCTTGAACACGATGGGCAGGCTGGTCAGAATCGGATATTCCGGGGCCTTGAACTTCAGCAGGCGCACCACGCGCAGGGCTTCCTCGCCCGTGCCGCCGCCCACCTGCTTCACCAGCTTCACCCCCGACATGGTGCCGTCAGGATTCAGGATAAAGCTCACAATGCACTGGCCCTGAATGCGGTTGCGCTTAGCCATTAGTGGGTACTTGAGTTCCTTGCCAATGAAGTCGTACATGGCCGCCTGGCCACCTTCGTAGTATTCAGCCACCGGAATCACCTTGCCGGCCGACCCAATGCCTGTGCCCTTCTCGGCCTGCGACTTGGGCGGCGCAATATTGGGAGTGGTTTGGGCGGCGGCTGGCGCTGCGGCCAGCAGCAGCAGGCTCAGGGCCAGCTGCGGTATAGAAATATTTTTGGTCATGATGTTCATAAAGGGCGGAGGAAAACAGGGGGAAAATGCAGCCCATGCGGGCCAGTGGGTGGTTGGCAATTTCGGGGCCAATCTACGCATTGGCGGCGGCCTCGGCCACCCATTGTTCGTTCACGTCAGTAATAAAATCCAGGACTTCGTCGCGGCCCAGGCCGGTTTCGGCCGAGGTCAGGAAGTAGCGCGGCAGCTCGTCCCAGATTTCGCTCATCTTGCGCAGGTACTCGGTCAGCAGGGCCTTGGTCTGGGCCGTCGACTGCTTGTCGGCCTTTGTGAAAATCATCACGAAGGGAATGCCCTCTTCGCCCAGCTTTTCCATGAATTCCAAATCGGCGGTCTGCGGCGCGTGGCGCGAGTCAATCAGCACGCACACGCACATCAGGTTGGCCCGGTTGCGCAGGTAGTAGTTAATCATCTTGGCCCATTCGGCGCGCGAGGTTTTGCTCACTTTGGCGTAGCCGTAGCCCGGCAAATCGACCAGAAACCAAGTGTCATTAATAACGAAATGATTAATTAATTGCGTCTTGCCCGGCGAAGATGACGTTTTGGCCAGCCCCTTGCGCTCCGTCAGCATATTGATAAGCGACGACTTTCCCACGTTGGAGCGGCCGATGAAAGCGTATTCGGGCAGCGTAGGAGCGGGGCATAAGTCGGCCCGTGAATTACTCATCAGAAAGCGCGCGTCGTGAATAACCATAGATAAGGCGGAGAATAAACGGGGAATTAACAAGCCGTAAAATTACGCCGGAATGCCACCTAACGCCGAATAAATAAAAATGCGTCAGGGGATGGCTATTTAATTAGTGCTTCTATATTTGCGCGGCATGCCAGTCAAGCCAGCCAGCCACTGCCGCCGAACTCGACCACACCTGAATGGCCGAAATTTTGCCGAAAACCGCTTTTCGCATCCAAACAGCCTATCTTTGCCCGTCATTGGCTTTGCCATGGCGTGGTTTCGTGTGGGCTTTTTGGCCCGATAGTCGGTTACCTTCTGCGCAAATGCGCATTAAAGCCTAACCCTATCGCGTTTTTTCAGTATAAGCCCAAAATATAGTTTTCTGCCGCTGCTCCGGCGGCGCACTCTTTCCTTACAATCCCTTCAGAAATTTCTTTTTTTCAAATCTCTCCTCAAATGGACAACTTATCCAGAAGGTTACTGCAAGCGTCGTGCGCCGTTGCCCTCACCGCCGCAATTGCCTCCCCGGCACAGGCGCAAAGCACGCGTAAGGACCTTAAAACCGGCAACAAGTTCTTCGAGCAGGAAAACTACCGCGCTGCCCTTCCTTACTACGAAAAGGTATTGGCCAAAGACCCGAACAACGCCAAAGCGCTGTTTAATGCCGGCATTTCCTACATGTCTTTCGACAAGGAGAAGGCCAGCGACTACATCTACAAAGCGCAGAAGCTGAAGCCGAAAGTTTCGAAGGACGTGGAATACTGGCTCGGCCGGGTTGACCACCTCAACTACAACTTCGACGAGGCCGTGGCCCACTTTCAGGCCTACAACGCTACCCTGAAGAAGAACGACCAGCGCAAAGAGGAGCTGGCACAGCTCATTCAGCACAGCAAGAATGCTAAGGTGCAGTTCAACTCGCCCAAGGACATCTTCGTGAAGAACCTGGGCCCCACCATCAACACGCAGTTCTCGGAGCACAGCCCCGTAATTTCGTCGGATAACAAAATGCTCATTTTTACCTCGCGGGGTGAGAACGTGACCGGTGCCACTGGCAAGGTTTCGGACAAAAAGAACAAGAGCGTAGCTGCCGATGGCGAATACTACGAAGACATCTTTGAGTCTAAGCGCATTGACGATGAGAATTGGGAAAAGCCCCGTTCGTTGAGCGGTGTGCTGAACGGCAAAGGCCACGATGCCTCGACGCAGCTGTTCGATAACGACAGTAAGCTGCTGATGTACCGCAACGACAACAACGGTGACATCTTCGTATCGGACAAAAGCGGTGGCGACTGGGGCGTGCCCAAGCCTTTGGATGGCAATATCAACTCCAAAGCTTACGAAGGCGATGCCTTCATTACGCCGGACGGCCTGACCCTGTACTTCGCTACCGGTAAGTATTCGGAAGACGGTACTCTCGACCTGTACGTATCAACCCGCGTGGCGGGAGGTGATTTTGGCCCGGCTAAGTCGCTCGGTGGCAATATCAATACCAAGTACGACGATGATAGCCCGTACCTGAGCAAAGACGGTAAAACGCTGTATTTCTCGTCGCGCGGCCACAATACCATGGGCGGCTACGACATCTTCAAGTCGGAATACGACGAAGCTGGCCGCAAATGGGGCCCGGCCCAGAACATGGGCTACCCCGTGAACACGCCGGACGATGACTCCTACTACCGCCTGAGCCCCGATGGGTCCTACGCTTACCTGAGCTCGTACCGCATTGGCGGCTACGGTGAGAAGGACATCTACACCATCAACTACATCAAGAACGCCAACATCGTTGGTAAGGTATTCTCGTCGAAAGACAGCACCACGGTAATTCCGGGTGTGGAGCTGGTGTTCAGCGGTTCGCAGGCTGATAAAACGGCACTGAGCTTCCGCGACGTAACCAAGCCCGATGGCGCTTATCAGGTAGCTGTGCTTTCGGGCCGTACCTACCAGGTGGCCGTGAGCAAGGACGGTAAGCCGATTGAGACGCAGGAATTTGCCGTGCCGGTTTCGACGAATGATTCGACGACCATCACGAAGAATTTCTACATCAACTATGTAGATACGACGCAAACGAACATGTTTGCTACCAAGAATATCTACTTCGATACCGACAAGTATAAGCTGCGTCCGGAGTCGATTACGACCCTGAAGGAAATCAGCCAGGTGCTGATGGCTAACCCCGGCATTAACATCTCGGTAGAAGGCCATTGCGACTCGCGTAACACCGACGAGTACAACATGGTACTCGGCCAGAACCGCGCCAACGCCGCCTTCAACTACCTGAAGAAGCAGGGTATTGCTGAGGCTCGCATGACGACCGTGAGCTACGGCGAGCGTCGTCCGGCCGCGCCGAACGATTCGCCCGAGAACATGCAGCTCAACCGCCGCGATGAGTTTAAAGTGGTGCTGAAGGAAGGCGAAGCCATGCCGACCATGACGGCTCCGACCAGCGCTACCGACACTGGCATGAGCGGTTCGACGACCACCACGACCACAACAGCTGCTCCGCTGAGCCCCGGCAAGAGCAAGGTGAAACTGGCCGATGGCACCAAGGTGAAAACCAAGGTGGACGAGGATTCGGATAAAGTGAAGGTTAAAACCAAAGGCAGCGCTGGTGAGAAGTCGAAAACCGTGACTAAAAACGGTGAGCTCGATGCCAAAGCCAAAGACGCCAACGGCAAAAAAACCAAAGTGAAAGCCAAGAACTAATTATCGTTCAGGCAGTTAAATTGGGAAGCGGGCCGGGCAGTTTGTCCGGCCCGCTTTTTATTATCATGCGTTCGGGAGCGCTGCTGTTCTTTTATGGTAGTGCCCGCTAACAAACCAGCCCGATTGGGCGTTGGGGGAGAACAATTTTCCCGCTTCATTAACGTTCTTTGCGCCCGCACATGGCCGTCGTACCCTACAAAGACAATTCCGCCGATAAGAAATCGCAGGTTGCCCAGATGTTTAACTCCATCGCGGGCAAGTACGATTTTCTCAATCATTTTCTCAGCGCAGGCACCGACATTTACTGGCGGCGCAAAGCGGTAGATGAGTTGAAAGCGTTGCGCCCGGCCCGCATTCTGGATATTGCGACCGGCACCGCCGATTTCGCCATTGAAACCCTGCGGGCCGCCGCTCCCGATGCCCGGATAACGGGCGTCGACATCTCGGAAGGAATGCTGGAAGTTGGGCGGCGCAAGCTGGCCGCCAAAGGCCTGGGCCATCGCATTCAGCTGGAACTCGGTGACTCGGAGAACCTGCCGTTTGAGGACGGTGAGTTTGACGCGGTGACGGCCTCTTTTGGGGTGCGCAACTTTGCGCATCTCGAAGCCGGCCTTTCCGAAATGCGGCGGGTGCTGCGGCCGGGGGGTAAGCTTGTTATCCTGGAATTCAGTAAGCCCAGTGCATTTCCCCTTAAGCAAGCGTATAATTTTTATTTTAGTCGGGTACTGCCGGTCTTTGGTAAGATGATTTCCAAAGACCAGTCGGCGTATACTTATCTGCCGGCCTCGGTGCAGGCCTTCCCCGACGGTCCCGATTTCCTAGCTATTCTCGCTAAGGTCGGCTTCAAAGAACCTGCATGGCAACCACTCACCTTCGGAATAAGCTCCATCTACACCGCGCAGAAATAAAGCGCCTGCTGCTGCTTGGTTTGCTGGCGCTGCTGCTGCCCACGGCCGCAATGGCACAGCGCAAAGCTCAGTCGCGGGCCAACCGGGGCAAAAATGGCACTATCAAATCCATCACGGTGCAGAACCTTCCTGGCTACGATGACCGGTGGTTTCACCCGGGCATGTACATCAGCGGCTCGGCTTCGCGGTTTGTGATTGAGCAATCGAGCGCCTACATCTCCAGCCAGTACGTGACGGCCAATTCCATCTACAGCCCGAGTCTGGGGGTAGGTTTTATTGGCGATGCGCGGCTTGGCGGGCCCCGCTCACCGTTTATCTTTCGCTTTGCGCCCGGGATAAATTTCCTGACGCGGAAAGTGGAATTCACGCCGCGCAACTACCCGGTGCCAGACTCGATTGTGACGCAGGAAGTGACCTCGACAGTGGTGCAGTTTCCGCTGCTGATTAAATACCAGTCGGACCGGCGGCGCAATGCGCGGATGTATATGATTGCCGGTATCAGCCCGAGCATCACGGCCAGCAACCGTCGTAGCGACCCGTTGCGCAACCAGCTGCAGGCGCTCAACAGCGACCTGACGCTGGAGTATGGCGTGGGCCTGGACCTGTTTTACCCGCTGTTTAAGCTGGCACCAGAGCTGCGGTTTTCGCACGGCCTGAAAAACCTGCTGGTGGGGCACAACGACGTGTTCAGCAACAGCTTGCAGTACATGAGCACCAATTCAGTGACGCTGTACATCAATATTCAAAACTAATTTTTCAGTAGTCGGTATTGGGAAGCCGGTAGTTGGAATGATATGTCTGACTGCTGGTTTCCTAATACCGATTTCTTATTTCAACAAAATGAAAACTGCTTTCGTAACCGGCGCATCGTCGGGCATTGGCCGGGCTACGGCCGTGGCACTGGCTAAGGCCGGCTACCAGCTGGTGGTGACCGGGCGGCGCCGTGAGCGGCTCGATGAGCTGGTAGCAGAGCTGGCTCCGGTGCCGGTACACGTGCTCACGTTCGACGTGCGCGACCGCGCGGCGGTGGATGCGGCCGTGGCGAGCTTGCCCGAGGCCCTGCGTGCTCCCGATGTGCTGGTGAACAACGCCGGCGGCGCACACGGCCTGAGCCCCATTCATGCCGGCGACCCCGCCGACTGGGACCAGATGCTGGATGCCAACGTGCGCGGCCTGCTGAACGTGACCCACGCCCTGCTGCCGGGCATGACGGCCCGCCAAACGGGCTTCATCCTGAACATTGGCTCCATTGCCGGGCAGGAGGCGTATGCCAACGGCAACGTGTATTGCGCCACCAAGGCCGCCGTGCAGATGCTCACCAAAACCATGCGCCTCGACCTGCTGCCTACTGGCGTGCGGGTAGCCGAGGTGAATCCCGGAGCCGTGGAGACCGAGTTTTCGCAGGTACGCTTCAAGGGCGATGAGGCGCGGGCCGCTAAGGTGTACGAAGGATTTGAGCCGCTGAAGCCGGAGGATATTGCCGAGGTAATTGTGTTTATGGTGACGCGCCCGCCGCACGTAACCATTGCCGAAGTGTTGGTGCTGGCCGGCGCGCAGGGCGCGGCCACTACGATTAATCGGAAGTAGTTGTTTTGAACAAACGAGCCCCGCTGGCTGCGTTAAAGCGTAGCTTGCGGGGCTTTTTTATTGCTCTGAAACAGCCAGCTTTTTCAGGATGGCTCGGTTCAATTCGTGTTTGCCGGGGAATGTGACGAGGTGCGTTAAAGCGGCGAATTGTTCAAGATATTGGAACTGCTGTTCTGCCTGGGTGAGGGTGATGTATTCGTCATCAGAACCGATAACAATAGTTAGCTTAAGGGCGTGCAGGAGGCTTTGTGCCACGGTGGCATCTATATCATCGGGAAAGCTGCCGGCCCATAGGACAAGGTGAGCGGGTCTGAAACGCGCTTGCGTCAGCCAGCGGCTGACCGTGGCGGTGCCTTGGGAAAAGCCCAGCACGGTAACTTGCACATAGGGTGGGCACTCAGCGAGTACCCTTTCGGCCAGCTGGTTGAGGAAGCCGATGTGGTCGTTGATTTCGTGTAGGCGGTCGTCGCGGGTCATCCAGCTGGCGCCCATGCGGCCGCCGTTGCCGCTGAGGTAGAAGCGGGACAGACCCTCGGGCGCGATGATGACGGTGCTGGGGTCGGCTTCGACTAAAAAAGCAAAGTGCCGGATAAAGTACGCGGCCAGCTGCCCGTAGCCGTGGCAGACAAACCACACATGGCGCGTTTGGGTCGATAATTTGCCCAGCTGCTGGTAGCGGGCCGTGCGGGCAACGGTGAGGTGGTGTTCCATAAAGACCGAGGGGGCCGGCTACCCGGCGGGCGGCAGGTCATCGGCCGAGAAGCAGAAGGGCATGAGGGCGCTGAGGGCGCTGAAGCGCAGAATAGTGCCATCGCGACTGGGGAGCAGCAGCGGAATGGGCTGGCCCTGGCGCGTTTCGTATTCCAGCATCACTTGGCGGCAAGCCCCGCAGGGCATGGCGGGGCCAAAATCGCCGTGATTGGGGCGGGCAGCCACGGCCATGCCCACAATGGGCGCGTGGCCGGGCTGCGCGGCGGCGAGGCCAAACAAAGCCGTGCGCTCGGCGCACAGGCCGGAGGGGTAGGCGGCGTTTTCCTGGTTGGTGCCCGTGAAAATGGTGCCATCGGCGAGGAGCAGCGCGGCCCCAACGTGGAAGCCGGAATAAGGCGCGTAGGCGTGCGTGGTGGCATCGCGGGCGGCCTGCCAGGTGGTTTGCTCGGCGGGCGTGAGGTCGGTAGCGGCGTCCAGCTCTTCGAAGGTAATAAGCTGCTGGCGGGAATTGCGGGCCATGTGGATGGGATTAGGGGGCGGCGAAGGTAATACGTTGGGCTTAATGAAGAATTAATAATTGAGAAATGGGAATGAATTTTTTGCAGATTCTGATTTGGCGTGGTTCCGGGCCGCACTTGCCGTTGGCTGCAGTTTAGCGCGCAGCGCGTAACTGCTGGCTGATTGGTGATGCTAGTTTGCGACTCGCCTACCGGGATTGCCGCTTTGAGGCAGCGAGTTGCAAACTCGCGTTACGGGTTAGCCAGCAGTTACGCGCTGCGCGCTAAACTGCGGCCAGCGGCAATGCCTCATCCCTCATTAAGCGCAGCGTTCTACTTTTGCCGCATGACTTCCCGCCTTTTGCTCCTTGGGGCCGGCCGCTCGGCCTCGTCCCTTATCCAGTACTTATTGCGCCACGCGCCTACCGAAAACTGGTATCTGACCGTGGCCGACGTGAACCCGGCGCATCTGGTGCCGGTGCTGGCGGCCCACACCGAGTACGCCCGCGCCGTACCCTTCGACCTGGCCAATGAGGCCCAGCTAGAGGAGCTGGTGAGCCAGGCCGATGCCGTGATTTCGATGCTGCCGGCCGCCCTGCACCCAGTGGTGGCACGGGCCTGCGTGCGCCAGGGCCGCCACTTGGCCACGGCCAGCTACGTGAGCCCTGAGATTCGAGCGCTGCACGACGAGGCTGAGGCCGCCGGCGTGACGCTGCTCATGGAGTGCGGCCTGGACCCCGGCCTCGACCACATGTCGGCGATGCGGGCCATTGCGCACATCCGGGGGCGGGGCGGGGTCATTACCAGCTTCAAAAGCTATTGCGGGGGCCTGCTGGCTCCGGCGGCGGAGGGCGATAATCCCTGGAAATACAAGTTCACCTGGAACCCGCGCAACGTGGTGCTGGCGGGCCAGAGTACGGCTAAATTTCTAGAGAACGGGTTGCCGCGCTTCATCCCGTACCAGCAGCTTTTTAGTCGGATTGAGACGTTGACATTGCCCGAATACGGCGAGTTTGAAGGCTACGCCAACCGGGATTCGCTGAGCTACCGCGCGCCGTATGGGCTGGAGGATATTCCGACCATCCTGCGCGGTACGCTGCGGCGGCCGGGCTACTGCGCCGCCTGGCAAGCCCTCGTGCGCCTCGGCCTGACCGATGACTCGGTGAACCTCGACAACCCCGCCACCATGACCTGGGCCGAGCTGGTGGTGGCCTATCTACCCGCATCACTCATTTTGCACCTCGACCTGGCGGCGCGGGTGGCGGCCTACCTTGGCCTGAACCCCACCGGCGAAGAAATGGGCCGCCTGCACTGGCTGGGCTTGTTTTCGGACCGGCCCGTGGGCCATGCTCACGCCACGCCGGCCCAATTGCTGGAGCGCCTGCTGGCCGAAAAGTGGCAGCTGCAACCTCACGACCAGGACCTGATTGTGATGCAGCACCTCTTCGAGTTTGAGCTGAACGGCACCACGCACCGCCTCACGTCGTCGCTGGCCGTGGAGGGCGACGACGCCACCCATACCGGCATGGCCAAAACCGTGGGCCTGCCCCTGGGCATGGCCGTGCGCCGCCTGCTGCGCGGCGAAGTGCCCCAGCGCGGCGTGCTGATTCCGGTGGGAGCCGACTTACACGAGCCCATTCTGGACGAGCTGGCCGCCGATTACGGCATCCGCTTCCACGAAGAAGAAGCATAGTGGGAGCGGCCGGACAATACGCGGCCGTAATAGGGCGTTGGGGCGCGGCATGAAGGCACTCCGGGCTTATTTGAAAATGCGCCTCACGCTGCTGCTCCGGCTGCTGCGCGAAGTTAGCGGGCTGCGGCTGGCGCTGCTGGCCCCGGTGCTGCTGGCGGCCGTGGGCCGTGGGCTGGTGCTGGCCGGCACGCACCCGGCGGGCCAGTGGGCGGTGCCTTTTTTGACTTTTTAAGCACGCTAGTTAAAGCTATGCCCTTTAGGGCAAGACTTTAGTTGCTACTCACTTCCAGGCGTCGGGTACCTTTGTGAGATGAAGCAGCGAACAGGCAGCCATTCGGTTCACAAGCTGGAAGTGCATCTGGTGTGGAGCACAAAATATCGCTACCAGGTGCTGACGGGGGATGTGCAACTGCGCTGCCGGGACTTGCTGCGTCATACGTGTAACACGCTGGATGTGGGCATCTTGAAAGGGGTAGTGAGCAAAGACCATATCCATTTGCACGTCTCGTATCCGCCCGCCTTGGCTGTGATCGAATTAATGCGTCGCTTGAAGGGACGCAGCGCCAAGTTGCTCTTGCAAGAGTTTCCCGAGTTGAAGCGGCGGTATTGGGGCGGTCATTTCTGGGGCATTGGCTACGGGGCCTGGAGTGTCGGTAACATCACAGACGAGCTACTCGAAGCGTATTTGAATCATCACAAGGACCAGCCCAATGGGGACGAGAATTTCATTCTGGAATAGCCCACTTACAGTGGTTGTCTTTCAGTCGGCTTGAGCCGAAACCCGCGAATTTCATTCGCAATCCAAACCTATGGACTTACAGTCCATAGTCGTTTAGTTTCCTGCTGCTGGCATCGGCCCACCGGCAGCGGGCCGATTGGCGTTTTCTGGCCACCAGCGCGCCGCGCTTCCGGCGCTGGCTGGCCGTGGAATACCTGCTGCTGGTACTGCCCGTAGCAGGGGCCCTGGCCAGCTTTCACGACTGGGGCGCGGCCATGCTCACGCTGGCCCTGTCCTGCCTGGCGGCGTGGCTGCCCGCGCGCCGCGAAAGCCAGCGCGTGCGGCACCGCGCCCGCAGCCTGTTTCGGAGCGAAGCGTTTGAATGGGTGAGCGGGCTGCGGGCCGGGGGGGCGGGCGGGCGTGGCCCTGGTGGGGTGGCTATTTATTTTGCTGGCCTGTCCGGCACTCCCGAGCCGGTGACGATGCTGGTGCTGGCAACGCGCACGCCAAAGCAGTTTCTGCGGCGGCGGCTGGGGCTGGGCGTGGGCTACGCGGCCGCTCTCGGCCGCCCCGTTTTTCTGGTTGCTGGCAGCGGGGCCGGCCGGTAGGGGCGGGGCCGTGGCCGTGGCCGCGTTCTGGCTGGCGCTGGTAGCGCTGCTCATTCTTACCAAGTATGCGTTCTACCCCAATGCCGTGCACATCCGCACCACGCAGGCGCTGGTGGTGGGCGTAGCGCTCACCCTGATGGCGCATCCGGTGTACCCGGTGCTGCTGCTGGTAGCGGTGGGCGGCTTAATCTGGCAGAGCCAGCGGCGGCTGCGGGCAGTGTTGGGGGAGTTGAGAGTTAGGAGATAAAGTTGGAATGAGTCTTTCCCTTTCCCCTCTCAACTCTTAAATCCGGACTCTTAATTGACTCACAGTATGCTTGAAATTCTTAATCTGCGCAAGGCTTACGGCCCGCACGTTGTGCTGCACGATGTGAGCCTGAACCTGCTTCCCGGCACTATTCACGGGCTGGTAGGAGCCAATGGTGCGGGAAAGACTACGCTTATCAATTGCCTTTATGGGCTGGAAAACGACTTTGCCGGTACCATCCGCGATACAGCCGGGGCGGCTGTGCGCGAGCATTGCGGGCTGCTGCCTTACGAGCCGTATTTCTGCCCGTGCCTCACCGGGCGCGAGTATCTGGAATTCTGCCTGCAGGCTCGGGGCCGCGCCATCATGGATTTTGCGGGTTGGAACCAAATCCTGGAGCTGCCCCTCGACCAGTATGCCGACGAACATTCGGCCGGCATGCGCAAGAAGCTGGCCCTGCTGGTGCAGCAGTTCAGCTACCTCATTCTCGATGAGCCCTTCAACGGCCTCGACTTGGAAGCCAACCTGCTGCTGAAGGAAATCCTGAAGCGGCTGCGCGACCGGGGTACGGGCATGCTGCTCACCTCGCACATCCTGGGTGCGCTCACCGAAACCTGCAATGAAATCTCGGTGCTGGTGGATGGGCGTGTACAGCGCCATTATCTGGCGGCGTAATTCGGTATGCTGGAGGCCGACCTGCTCGATAGCCTGCACCGTGAGAAGCTGGGCCTGCTGGCGGGGCTGGTGTAGCCCGTTGTAGCACAGGGGGCTACAGCGCCAGGTAAAACCCGGCCAGCAATGCCTCGAACGCGGCCGAGTATTCTGTCTCATTCTCCGCTGTCCGAATCGTTAGCTCGGTTTCGTGTGTTGCTGATGCCCCTGGCCGGAAACCTGTGATGTGCCGCAGTGGCCGGCTGCCGGGCCGATGCCGTACCACCAGCCGCGTAGCCGGATATAGTCCGACTTGCGCCGCAACGGCCTCAAATGCCCGCATTTCGGGTGGTGGCAGAAGCACCGTGAGTAAACCAGCCACGGCCAGAAAATTCGCCGCGAAAGCCGCTAGTGCTGCAAAGGAAAGCGAACCGGCATCTTCGTGGCGCGCGGTGGTGCGCGCCGCATTGGGCGAGCGCAGCGACTGCCGAAAAAACGGCGGGTTGCAGATAATGTGACTGAACTGAAAGTCGGCGTCAGCCAACGGGGTAGGGGCCGTCGCCGTGTACTCAGCCAGGCTTAGCGCCCGCACCCGAATGCGCCCGGCCCACGGGCAGGCTGCCGCATTGGCCGCTGCCTGAGCGGCGGCGGCGGCATCAATCTCTACCGCTTCGATTGCGACGGTAGCGTGGCGCTGGGCGGCCATGAGGGCCAGTAGACCGGTGCCCGTGCCGATATCGAGCAGGCGCGTGGCCCCGGTGAGGTCGGCGGCCGCGCCGAGCAGGCAGGCATCGGTGCTCACCTTCATGGCGCAGGCGCTTTGCTCGATGCGGAACTGCTGGAACTGGAAGTAGTCGTTGGGCAACTTGGAAGTGTTGATTTTTAAATGTTGAGGGTTGATTGATACTTTTTAACTCAACATTCAACCCCCAGCATTCAAAACTCCTTTCTCATACCCTTCATCCACCAGCAGGCCTTTGCCCAGGGCGCTTTGCACGGCCAGCACGTCGCAGCGCTCATTTTCGGCGTGGCCGGCGTGGCCTTTTATCCAGTGGAAGGTGACTTTGCGCTGCTTGTAGATGCGCAGGAAGCGACGCCACAGGTCCTCGTTGGCTTTTTTACCGAAATCGGCTTTTTTCTCCCAGCCGAAAACCCACTTTTTTTCCACGGAATCGACCACGTATTTGGAGTCGGAGACGACGCGGATGGGCAGGTCGGGGCGGGTCACGGCTTCGAGGCCGACTATCACGGCCAGCAGCTCCATGCGGTTGTTGGTGGTGTGGCGGAAGCCCTGGGTGAGCTCTTTTTCGTGCGGGCCGTAGCGCAAAATGGCGCCGTAGCCGCCCGGGCCGGGGTTGCCGCGTGCCGAGCCGTCGGTGAACAGGTGAATCAAGGGGATGATGTGAGAAATGTGACGAATATGCGAAATGTGAAAATGCAGCGACTACGGAAGGTTTCCATTGGAGTTGTTTAGAAAGTCCCCGAACGGTCATGCAGCGCGCAGCGAAGCATGACCGTTTGAGTACCTTTTGTGACTTTCTAAACAACTTCATTATCACATCTACCACATTTCCATATTTTTTACATCTAATTTAAAAATTAGCTTTAAACAGCTTGATGGCAATGGCCAGCAGAATCACGCCGAACACGCGGCGCAGCACGTCCTCGCCGGCTTTGCCGAGCTTGCGCTCAATCCAGGGGCTGGTTTTGAGCACGGCGTACACGAACACGAGGTTGAGCATAATGCCGACCAGGATGTTGGGCAGCGTGTATGCGGCGCGGAGCGAGAGTAGCGTGGTCATGGTGCCGGCCCCGGTGATGAGCGGAAACGCCAGCGGCACAATGGAGCCGGTGCTGGCCGTGAGGTCGGACTTGAAAAGCTCGACGCCGAGAATCATCTCGAGCCCGATGAGGAAGATGATGACCGCGCCGGCCAGCGCAAAGCTTTCGTTATCGACCCCAAAAAGATGCAGAATGCTCTGGCCCAGAAAGAGAAACGCCACCATCAGACAGCCGGCTACAATGGTAGCCAGCTCGGCTTTAATCTGTCCCTCGCGCTGCCGAATCTGAATAATAATGGGAATGGAGCCGATAATGTCAATCACGGCGAAGAGTGTGAGCGTGACGGAGAATATTTGCTGGAGATTGAGCATACGGAGAAGGACTTAAGGGTAGGGTGCGGGGCTTGCCCCCGCCCGCCGTTGAACCAAATCGTTGGCGCGGCGCGGGCGGCGGGCGGGGGCAAGCCCCGCACCCTACGGCGCATTATCCCGGAAACTCTTTGGCGAAGAACTGCACCAGCGCCTCCATGGCGGCATCGGGCACAGCGGGGAAGTTGGCGATGCGGATGGTGGTGTTTTTGAGCGGGCCGTAGCCGCTGCCCAGCTGCAGGCCGGCTTCCCGGGCTTTGGCTTTGATTGCATCAATTAATCCGGCATCGCCGCGCAGGCCGATGACGGTGGTGGAGCGGGTTTCGTAGTTGTTGATGAGGGGCGTGAGCGGGGTGGCCTGCTCGAAGAAAGCGTAGAGCTTTTCGGCGCGGTCGGCGAGGTGCTGGTGCACGGTTTTGATGGGCTCGCGGTCGGCCAGCACGCGGCTCAGGAGGTAGATGCCCAGCACGTTGGGCGTGTAGTTGGTTTGGTGGTTGAGCATCTGGCTCAGCATGGCGGGTAGGCCGTTGTAGTGGCTGCGGTCGTTCACCAGCTTGGCCTGGGCCACGGCGCGGGGCGACAAAATCATCACGCCCAGCCCGGCGGGCAGTCCGAAGCACTTCTGCACCGAGCCGTACCAGATGTCGGCTTTGATGTACTTCAGGTTCAGGCCGGCCAGCGAGCTGGTGGCATCCACGGCCAGCAGGGCCCCGCCGAGGCGGTTGTACAGGTTCAGGATGAAGCCTTCGCGGAGCTGGGTGGCGGTGCTGGTTTCGTTCTGGGTGATGCACACCAGGTCGGTATCGTCGGGGGCGAAGGGTAGGCTGGCAATGTCGGGCAGCTCATCGAGCCCGAAGCTCAGGCCCGTACTGGCCGGCCGAATGGCCTTGGCGTACTTATACCACTTCTCGCCGAAGTCGCCGTTGTAGATGTGTAACGAGCGGCGCGGGGTGAGGCTCTGGGCCAGAATTTCCCAGCACTCGGTAGCCGAGCCGGTGAACAGGACGGTATAGTCCTGCGGCACGTTGAGCTTGGTTTTGAGGTCGGTCACGGTCTGGCGCACCAGGGCGGTCACCTTTTCGGAGCGGTGCGGGGCCGAGAGCCAGCCCTCGTCAAATGCATCGGTGAGGTACTGCCGAACGGCGGGATATACGGCCGAAGGCCCGGGATTGAAAGTATACATTTATCTGAACCGCGGATTTATCGGATTTATCGGATTTTGGGGACGGCTCCTGGGGGAACGGTCGCGGCAAAGGTCGTATTGCACGGCCGTTTATTCATCGCTGCCGTCATCCTTTCGCCCCATCAATAAATGGCCGGAAGTACTCCACCAGGCAGCGTCACCCACCGAATCCGACTAATCGGCTGAATCCGCTGCATCAGTGGCTCGGCCTACACTCGAAATCCGACCCGTTTGGGCGTCTGGTTTACGAACCACTGCACGGCCAGCCGGTAGCTTTCCAGCCCGAAGCCGCTAATGCTGCCCGCGCAGTGCCGCCCAAATAGGCTTTTCTGGCGGAAGTCTTCGCGGGCGTGCAGGTTGCTCAGGTGCACTTCTACCACGGGCGTGTTGATGGCGGCCACGGCATCGGCCAGGGCTATGCTGGTGTGCGTGTAGCCGCCGGCGTTGAGCACGATGCCGTGGTGCGTGAAGCCGATTTCGTGCAGCTTATCCAGAATTGCGCCTTCGTGGTTCGATTGGAACTGCGTGAGCTTCAGCTGCGGGAAGGCTTCTTCGAGCTCGGGGAAAAAGTCTTCGAATGAGCGGTTGCCGTAGATGCCGGGCTCGCGGCGGCCGAGCAGGTTGAGGTTGGGGCCGTTGAGAATGAGAATGTCCATGTTGGAGAGGCGGTGAGGGAATGAGGTGGGGTACAAAAGAACGTCATGCAGAGCGCAGCGAAGCATCTTGCCCGTAATAACTAACTCATCCGATTGGATTGCTGGTGGCGGGCAAGATGCTTCGCTGCGCTCTGCATGACGTTCTTTGAACTCCGAAATTCTTCCCCCAACCCATGACCTGGCCCCAAGCCCTCAAACAGTTCGACGGCTACCTGCGCCTCGAAAAGTCGCTCTCGCCGAACTCGGTGGAGGCCTACGTGCGCGACATCAGCAAGCTCCAGCAGTTTCTAATCATCCAAAAGCTGCATCTTGGCCCCACCCAGGTGAGCACCGAGGTACTGCGCGAATTCCTCAGCACCCTGCAAGGCCTGGGCCTGAGCGCCACCTCCCAGGCCCGCACGCTCTCGGGCCTGAAGGCGTTTTTCAGCTTCCTCATCATGGAAGACTTGCTGAAAGTTGACCCCACTGACACCCTCGAAGCCCCCAAAACCGGCCGCCACCTGCCCGACACCCTCAGCTACCCCGAGGTGGAGCAGCTCCTCGCCGCCATCGACCTGAGCACCGATGAAGGTCTGCGCACCCGCGCCCTACTCGAAGTGCTGTACTCGTCCGGCCTGCGCGTGAGCGAGCTCTGCGACCTGCGCCTGAGCAACATCTACGCCGACGAGGGATTTATGAAAGTGGTGGGCAAGGGCAATAAGGAGCGGTTGGTGCCCGTGGGGGGCGAGGCCCTCAAGCAGCTCAATTTCTATCTCAGTGGCGTGCGCGGGCATCTCGACATCAAACCCGGTAGTGAGGACTTTGCCTTTCTGAGCCAGCGTGGCCGGCCGCTCTCGCGCATCACCGTGTTCACCACGCTCAAAAAGCTGGCCGAGCAGGCGGGCCTGCGCAAAACTATCAGCCCGCACACCCTGCGCCATTCCTTCGCCACGCACCTGATTGAGGGCGGGGCCGACCTGCGCGCCGTGCAGGAGATGCTGGGCCACGCCAGCATTACTACCACCGAGATTTATACCCACCTGGACCGGGACTTCCTGCGGCAGGTGATTACCGAGTTTCATCCGCGTAGTTGATGGGGTGGGGGAGGCGAGGAATAGGGAATAAGGGAATGGAAGTGTCATCCTGAGCGCAGCGAAGGATGACAGCTGCCCCCAATTCGTCTATTCCCGTTCTCTCACATCCCGCCCGCATTGTGTAAATTTGACCTTTCTGCACCCGTCGAATGGCCGATAATCGTTATAAAACCCCTCCCGCCGGCCCCTCGGCTAACCGCCCGAACGAGCCCAAAGCCAATCGGCGCAACGAGCCGCGCCCCAACGCGCCGGCTCCCGAGGCCGCCCCCGCTGTTCGCCCGCAGCCCCGCCCCGCTGCTGCCAACGTGCCCAAAGCCGCCCGCGCCGCCCAGGCCCCGGCGGCGAAACCCGCCAAGCCACCCCGCGCCCCGCGCGGCCCCCTGCCCGGGGTGGGCAACCTGCTGCCCCTGCTGCGCGACCGCCGCTTTCACCTCTTCGTGGGCTTCGGGCTGTTGCTGGGCAGCCTCTACCTCACCATTGCCTTCACGTCCTTCCTATTCACTGGCCACGCCGACCAGAGCGTGGTGGGCGCCATGAGCACCCTGACGGTGAAGGAAGCCGGAGCCGAGTCGCACAACTGGCTGGGTCTGCTCGGGGCCTGGGCCGCCGAGCTGCTGATTTACAAGCTGTTTGGCGTGGCGGCATTTGCCCTCATTCCCATCGTTTTTTTTCTGGGATATAAGATTGTGTTCCGCACCGCGCCGGTTTCGGTGAGCTACGTGCTGGCGTTGGGCCTGTTCAGCATGGCCTGGCTGAGCATTTTGCTGGGCTACGTGGTGGTGTCGCTGGCTGCGCCAGGGGCCGACCCCGTGCTGGCCCACCGACTCGATTTCCTGTGTGGCGGCGTGGGTTTTGAAGCTGCTTCCTGGCTCGATAGCCTCATTGGCTGGGGCACGGTGCTGCTGCTGGCCTTCGCCCTGATTTCGTTCGTGGTGTTCTTCTTCAACGTTACCAGCCTCAACCTGGGCCGTTTCCGCAGCCTCAGCACCGAGGACGATGCCGACGAAGACGCCGAGCTGGAAGCTGAAATTGCCGCCGAGCAGGCGGCTGCCGTCCAGCCGGTAGCCCCGGTAGCGCCCGCCGCCCCCGCCATGACCCTGAAAACCCGCCCGGCCGCGCCAGAGGCTACGGTTACATCCTCCGCCATGGTTGCCGCTGGCGGGGCCCAGGCCACCGGTCTGGCGCTGGAGTTCGATGCTGATGATGAGATAGAGGAGGCTCCGGCACCCGTAAAAGAATACGAGCCGGCCCCCCGGCCCGGCGCGGGCCTGCCGCTGGCCGTAGCCGGTGCGATGGTTGCCCCGGCCGTTGTGGCCGCTACTAGCGCGGCTACTTCGGCTGCCTCAACAGCTGCCGCCGCACTGCCATTGGTTGTTTCCGGCCCGTCGTTTTCTATCGAAATGCCCACGGCGGAGGAGGAATTGTCTGTGGTGCCGAGCTTACCCGCGTCCACCATTCCCACGCCGCTTTCGCTGGCCGACTTGGCCGATGGCGACGTCCCGCTGCCCGCATCCAAGTCCCCCGGTCCCCAGGTCCCGAAGTCCCTTGAAATTACCGTGCCCGGCCGCGACGACCTCGACCCCAACGCCGGGGCCGACATTGCGGCCGTGGCCGATGAGGACGAGGACCCCGACGCCATGCCCGCCGGCAACTACGACCCCACGCTGGAGCTCTCGCGCTTCCAGTTCCCCACGCTGGAGCTGCTCAACGACTACGGCATCGCCAAAGCGCAGGTAACCAAGGAGGAGCTCGAAGCCAATAAGGACCGCATCGTGGAGACGCTGGGCCACTACGGCATCAGCATCGCCAGCATCAAGGCCACCATTGGGCCCACGGTCACGCTCTATGAGATTGTGCCCGAGGCCGGCGTTCGTATCTCCAAAATCAAGGCCCTGGAAGACGATATTGCGCTGAGCCTGGCTGCGTTGGGTATTCGTATCATCGCGCCAATTCCCGGCAAGGGTACCATTGGCATCGAGGTGCCAAACACCAAGAAGGAGATGGTGAGCATTCGCTCGGTGCTGGGTTCGGAGAAGTTCGCCAAGACCGAAATGGACCTGCCCATTGCCTTCGGCCGCACCATTACCAACGAGGTTTTTGTGGCTGATTTGGCCAAGATGCCCCACTTGCTGATGGCCGGCGCCACGGGCCAGGGCAAGTCGGTGGGGTTGAACGTGATTCTGGCCTCGCTGCTCTACAAGCGCCACCCCGCCACGCTGAAGTTTGTGCTCGTTGACCCCAAAAAGGTGGAACTGAGCATCTTCAACAAGATTGAGCGCCACTACCTGGCCAAGCTGCCCGATACCGACGAGGCCATTATCACCGACACCAAAAAGGTGGTGAACACGCTGAATTCGCTGTGCATGGAGATGGACCGGCGCTACGACCTGCTTAAGGAAGCCGGCTGCCGCAACCTGAAGGAATACAACGCCAAGTTCATCGAGCGCCGCCTCAACCCCAAGAAAGGCCACCGCTTCCTGCCCTTCATCGTGCTGGTAATTGACGAGCTGGCCGACCTGATGATGACGGCCGGCAAGGAGGTGGAAACCCCCATTGCCCGCCTCGCCCAGCTGGCCCGCGCCATCGGTATTCACCTCATCGTGGCCACGCAGCGCCCCTCGGTGAACGTGATTACCGGCATCATTAAGGCCAACTTCCCCTGCCGGATTTCCTTTAAGGTGACCAGCAAAATTGACTCGCGCACCATTCTCGACACCGGCGGGGCCGACCAGCTCATCGGCCAGGGCGACATGCTCTTCTCAGCCGGCTCGGACCTGATTCGCGTGCAGTGCGCCTTCATCGACACGCCCGAGGTGGACCGCGTCTGCGACTTTATCGGCGAGCAGCAGGGCTATTCCGATGCCTACCTGCTGCCCGAAGTGGCCGGGGCCGACGGCGACGCCGGCAGCGGCAACGAAGAAATGGACCCCTCCGAGCGCGACTCCATGTTTGAGGATGCCGCCCGCTGCATCGTGTTGCACCAGCAGGGCAGCACCAGCCTGCTCCAGCGCAAGCTGAAGCTCGGCTATAACCGGGCCGGCCGCCTGATTGACCAGCTCCAGCACGCCGGCATCGTGGGCCCGTTCGAGGGCAGCAAGGCCCGCGATGTGCTCATTCCCGATGAGTACCAGCTGGAGCAATTGCTGAACAGCATGAAGTAGCATACGCTTTAGCTTGTGCACGAGCAGAGCGAGTATCGGTGGCCGCGCCGTTCAACGATTTTACTCGCTCTGCTCGTGCACAAGCTGAAGCTTATGCTACTTTTTTCTCTTCATCGGCACTTCATTGGGATTTTGGCCGGACGTTTGTTAAACGAAACACGTATCAGGCTTTCCAAGCCCCGCACAAGCGCTTCTTGACCTCCCTATTTATAATGAAAAAATCAATCCCCTTCCTGCTCCTCGCGGTTTCGCTGGCCCTGCCCGCCGCTGCCCAGCAGGACCCCAAAGCCGGTAAAATTCTCGACCAGATGAGTGCCAAATATCAGGCGCTTAAAGCCTTCCAGGCTACCTTTACCCAGACGCTGGAAAACCCCAGCGCCAAAGTGAAGCAGAACATCAACGGCGACATCGTGGTGAGCGGTCAGAAATTCCGCCTCAAAATCAGCGGCCAGGAAGTCATCAACGATGGCAAAACTACCTGGACCTATCTGAAGAACGAAAACGAGGTGAACATCTCCGATTCGGACCCGGATTCGCAGGATATGTCGCCCTCGCAGATTTATACGATGTATAAAAAGGGCTACAAGTACACCTACGTGCAGCAGGTGACCGAAGGCGGTGAGCCGCTCGATGTGATTGAGCTGGCCCCCGAAAACCGCCAGAATGACGTGTTTAAAGTGCGTTTAAAGGTGCGCAAGAAGGATGCTTCGGTGAAAAGCTGGCAGATGTTTAAGAAAAACGGCAACCAGTACACGTTCCTCATCAGAAACTTCAAGCCCAATCCGCCCACTGATGCCGGTACGTTTGCCTTCGACAAGGCCAAGTACAAAGGCGTGAAGGTGGTAGACCTGCGCTAGTTTTTAGGAATAGCATAATTTATGAAACGGCCCGCTTCGAAAGAGGCGGGCCGTTTATCGTGTGTTAGAAAGTTTCGCCTGTTAATGACGCTAGTTTGAGCAATGCTCCCTCATGGCCTAGTTCAGCAGCCTTCCGGTACCAGAAAACAGCATCAGGCAATAACTGTGGTTGGCCATGCCCATTTTCAGCCATTATGCCGAGGTTGTAAATAGCGTTTGGGTGGCCTAGCTCGCTGGCCTGCTCAAAGTAAGCGCGTGCAAGAACAAAATTGGGTGGTGAAACAAGTTTGAAATAGCAATAGCCAAGCCCGGTTAAAGCCTTGGTTTCACCCTGTTCAACAGCCCTTTCAAACCACTGCACGGCCAACCGGGTATTTTGTTTGGTCCCTTTTCCTTGTTGGTAACAGGATGCGATGTCATACATCGCGGTAGCGAACCCGCGTTTCGCAGACTTTAAATACCAATATTTCGCTTTGCACAGGTTGCGCTCAATGCCTTCCCCGGTGCTCAGCATGTCCCCAACCGAGTGCATGGCCTCTGCCTCACCAAGCTTCGCAGCTGCCATGAAGTAGGAAAATGCTTTCATTCGGTTAGCTGCAACCGAAAATCCGTTGTCGTAGGCAACGCCCAAGTTGAATAAGGCTTTGCGATTGCTTGCTTCCGCCGCAACATGGAGCAACTGGAGCGCCCGTTCGCGGTTCTGAGGAGTGCCCCAACCATCCCAGTTGAGCATTCCCAGCCAATACATTGCGGTGCTATCACCTTCCCTTGCGGGTATTTCAAGCAGCGCTGCTACTTCGTTGATAAACCGAGCGGATGCATAACGCCCAAAATTCGCCCGATTGATAAGCTGTATCAGGCGTTTGGTGAGAGGATGGTTCTGGGTTGTGGGCAATAGTGTGCTGGCTGTTGAGTCTGACAGGTAAACAGAGTAAGTTTACAGGCCCAAGCGCAAGTTATGAAAGAAGATTTCCTCCATTACGTCTGGCAGAACCAGTATTTTGATAAGGCCGACCTGCGCACGGCCGAAGGCGAAGAAATTCAGGTGCTGAAACCCGGCCACCGCAATGCCGACGCCGGCCCTGATTTCCTGAACGCCCGCCTGCGCCTCGGCGAAGTGGAGTGGAACGGGGCCGTGGAAATTCACCTCCGCGCCTCCGACTGGGCCCGCCACCAGCACCAGACCGACCCCAAATACGACCAGGTGATTCTGCACGTAGTGGGCCAGCACGATGCCGACGTGGCCCGTACCAACGGCAGCCTGATTCCCGCGCTGGCCCTGCAAAGCCGCCTCGCCCCCGAGCTGCTGGCCCGCTACCAGGCCCTGGTGGATGCGCCCGCCGCCGCGCCCTTGCCCTGCGCCCCGTTGCTGAATCTGGTGCCCGAAATAACCCGCACGATGATGGCCGAGCGCGCCCTGCTTGAACGCGTGGAGCGCAAGGCCGACGACGTGATGGCGCTGCACCAGCACCTCGGGCAGGACTGGGAAGCCACCGCCTACCACGCGCTGATGGCCGCCTTCGGCTTTCAAAAAAACAGCGAGCCGCTGGCCCGCCTCGCCAAAGCCCTGCCGCTAAGCGTGCTGCGCCGCCACCGCCACGACCAGCGCCAGCTCGAAGCCCTGTTATTCGGACAGGCTGGATTTCTGGTTGAAAATGAGGAGACTACTACCGATGAATACATCCGGGACCTGAGGCAGGAATACGAGTTTCTGCGGCATAAATACAGCCTGGCCGACGCCGCGCTGGCCGTGCACGAATGGAACTACTTGCGCCTGCGACCGGCCAACTTTCCGCCCGTGCGGCTGGGCCAGCTGGCGGGCTTGCTCCACGCCCGCCCGGCCTTGTTCGATGCCTTGCTCACGGCCCATAGCGTGGCCGCGCTGGCGGAGTTTTTTCAGGCTCCCGCGCCGGCATACTGGCGAGCGCACTTCCGGCCCGGCCGGCCGGGCAAGGTGCCGGGCCTGGGCAAAAGTAGCATCGACTTGCTCATTACCAATGTAGTAGTTCCGCTGCGCGTGGCCTATGCCCGGTATGTAGGCCAGCCCGCGCTGGTCGAAAGCAGCGTGGCCCTGCTGTCGGAGCTGCCGGCCGAGCACAACCAGTACACCGATGTGTACGAGGCCCTGGGCTTCGCGCACCGCACGGCCGCCGACTCGCAGGGACTGCTGGCGCTGCACAAGAATTATTGCGCGCCGCGCCGCTGCCTGCACTGCTCCATTGGTAGCCGGCTGGTGCAACAACCCCGCGTAGCACGGTGAAAGTAGCGCTGGCCATTTTGCTTAATGCGGCCCTGCTGGCCGGGCTATTGCCGTGGCTGCTGCGGCAGTGGCGCGAGGCCCCGGCGGGCTGGTGGCGGGCCGCCCTGGTGGTGGGTCTGGGCGTGCGCGTGGCCGTGGGCCTGGCGCGGAACTGGCATTTGCAGCTCGATGCTGAGTTCATGAGCGACCTGAGCAAGCCCATCACGGCGCAGCTATGGGAGCATCCGGGCCAGGCGTGGCAAACGCTCACGCAGGCCGTTACGCTCATTCATATTGCGACTCCTATTCGTATTAATGATTACACAGCCGTCTATCAAGGGCTTTCCAATACCTGGTTTTTTATTAAAATACTGGCGTTTTTGAACCTGGCGTCGGGCGGAATTGGCTGGCTGAATGGCTTGTATCTGAGCTTGTTTGCCTTCGTAAGCAGCTGGCAGCTGGTGCGGGTGCTGGCCCGGGTATTCCCGAATACTCCGGCCGGGGCGGGTGCGGTGGCCTTTTTGTTGTGGCCGTCGGTGTGGTTCTGGGCTACGGGCCTGAGCAAGGAATCCTTGCTGGTAGGCAGCGGGGCGTGGCTAACGGCCCTTGTGCTGGAGCGGTTGTACGGAAATCCCGAAGCCCGAACGTCCTCCACCTGGTGGGGCCGGGCCGGCTGGTGGCTGGCAGTTGGAGTACTGGCATTTGTCCACTTCAAAATGCGCTACTTTTTTGCCGCGCCGCTGCTGGCCGTGCTGGTGGGCATTGCGCTGGTGCGAGGGCTGCAGCTGCACGGGCTGGCGCGGCCCCGCTGGGCACAGGCTGTGGCGCTGCTGGCGGTGCTGAGCTCCGGCCTGTGGCTGGCTCAGCAGATGAGCGTGGCCTTTAGCGTGAATAAATTCACCAACCAAGTGGTGCGCGTGTACACCTCCTTCCTGCCCAACCTGGTGGGACGGCCCCATTTCGAGTACTCAGACTTGCGCCCCACGCTGGAAAGCGTGCTGAGCTATGCCCCGCAGGCGGTAGCCAATACCCTGACGCGCCCTTACCTGGGTGAAACCCGCGAACCACGGCTGGCCGCCGCTGGCGCCGAAAACCTACTCCTGCTGGTTCTGTTGGTAGCTGCGGCCGTGAGCGCGGTGCGGGGTCGGGCGGGCCGTTTGCCGTTTGTATTGGGGCTGGGGCTGGTGATTTTCTGCCTGGTGCTGGCCGCTCTGATGGGGCTGACTACGCCCAACCTGGGCTCGCTGCATCGCTACCGCAGCGACCTGATGCCGTATCTGGTGCTGCTGCTGCTGCAAAACGACTACGCGGCAGCGGCCCTGCGCCGGCTGGGTTTTCGGGATATATAACCGTTGGTTCAGCCTTGGCATCCTGCCGGAATTACCCCTGCGGCGCGTGCCGTACCTTTGCACGGCCGGGCCTGGCAGCGGCGCAATTTGCGGCCGGCGGGCCGGGCCACTTTCATCCGAATTCCCTCCATGGAAAATCCCGTTATCATTCTTGGTGCCCAAACCGTGGGCACCGCCGCCCTCGACGCCTTTCTCTCCAACGACGTGGTCGTGTATTGCATGCTCGACGACGATAAGAAGCTGCAAGGCACAGAGCTGCTCGACGTGCCCGTAATGGGCAACACCGACGACGGCGAGCTGCTGAAGCTGCTGGGTAAAAAGTGCGAAGTTTTTGTGGCCACCGAAGACACCGCAAGCCGCCGCAGCCTCACCCAAATGCTGCGCACCGAGTACGAAGCCGTGCCCGTAAATGCCATTCACGAGCGGGCCAGTGTTTCGAACCACGCCACGCTGGGCCACGGCAACTACATTGGCCCCAACGCCGTGGTAGCCGCCACTGCCACCCTCGGCGATGGCTGCCTGGTGGGGGCCAACGCCGTAGTAGAGGCCCGCGCCACCGTGGGCGACTACGCCCAGCTGGGCAGCGGTGCCCTGCTCGGGGCCGATGTGAAAGTGGGCGAACAAGCCTTCATCGGGGCCGGTGCGGTAGTGGTAGCTGGCGTAAAAATCGGCGACAAGGCCCGTGTTGGCGCTGGCTCCGTTGTAGTGGCCGACGTGGCCAACGGCCAAACGGTATTCGGCAACCCGGCGGTGAAAGTCTAAAGGAGTTATGAGTTCAGAGTTAGGATTTTTCGCTCGTTCCCTGGCGTTTCTCCTGGCCACAACTCTGAACTCATAACTTTTAACTCATAACTCAAAATGTATCAGGCTCTTCTTTATTACTGCTACACCCCGCTCGACAACCCCGAGCAGTTCCGCGACGAGCACCACCGCTTGTGCTTGGCGCTGGATTTGCGCGGGCGCATCATCGTGGCAGCCGAGGGGCTGAACGGCACGGTATCGGGCACGTACGAAAGCTGCGCGGCCTACATGACGGCCGTGAAAGCCGACCCGCGCTTTACCGCGCTGGAGTTTAAGATTGACGAGGTGGAAGCCCACACCTTCCAGAAGCTGCACGTGCGGGTGAAGTCCGAAATCGTGCACAGCAGCCTGCACCACGTGCGGCCCCACGAGAAAACCGGCCAGCACCTTTCGCCCGCAGAATTCAAGGCCCTCAAGGACCGCGACGACGTGGTAGTGGTCGACGTACGCTCAGACTACGAGTACAACCTCGGCCGCTTCAAAAATGCCGTGACGCTGGATATTGAGAATTTCCGCGATTTCCCCGACCGCGTCGAGCGCCTCAAGGAATTCAAGGACAAGAAAATTCTGACGTATTGCACCGGCGGCGTGAAGTGCGAAAAAGCCAGCGCCTACCTCTTGGAGCAGGGTTTTGAGAACGTGTACCAGCTGCATGGCGGCATCATCAAATACGGCATCGAGGCCGGGGGCGAGGATTTCGACGGCCAGTGCTACGTGTTCGACAACCGCGTGGCCGTGGATGTGAACCGCGTGAACCCTACCGTGATTTCGCGCTGCCACCACTGCCAGCAGCCCAGCGCCCGCCTCATCAACTGCGCCAATCCGCACTGCAACGCCCACCTGCCGCTCTGCGAAGCCTGCGGCAATAACCTGCAAGGGGCCTGCTCCGAAGCCTGCGCCCAGCACCCCGACAAGCGCGTATACGATGGTACCGGTACCTACCCCAAGCTCAGTAACCACTATAACCCCGCCCAGGGCCTGGCCTCCTACGCTAAGTGAGGAATTAAAAATTAAGAATTAAAAATGCCCGGCCACAGCCTTGTGCCCCGACAGCTTTGATTGAAGCTGTTTAGAAAGTCCCCGAACGGTCATGCAGCGCGCAGCGAAGCATCTTGCTTGCATCGTCAGGTCCGTTCAACGATGCGAGCAAGATGCTTCGCTGCGCGCTGCATGACCGTTTGAGTACCTTTTGTGACTTTCTTAACAACTCCATTGTTAATTTTTAATTCTTCATTTTTAATTCCTTCCTATGATTCCCTCCTCCGAACTCATCCTCAACCCCGACGGGAGCATTTACCACCTCAACCTGCTGCCCGACCACATTTCCGATACCATCCTCACCGTGGGCGACCCGGCGCGGGTGGCCCAGGTGAGCCGGCATTTCGATTCGATAGAGTTTGAAACCACGCACCGCGAGTTCGTGACCCACGTAGGCTACTACCGCGGCAAGCGCCTCACGGTACTCAGCACCGGCATGGGCACCGATAACATCGACATCGTGATGAACGAGCTTGATGCGTTGGTTAACATCGACTTCATGGCCCGCGAGGTGCGCCCCGTGGAGGAGCGGCTGAGCCTGCGCATCATCCGGCTGGGTACCAGCGGCAGCTTGCAGGCCGATGTGCCCATCGGCACGATGCTGGCCACCGAGCACGCCGTGGGCCTCGACAGCCTCATGCAGTTTTACCCGCTGATGGAAACCGGCCTTGAAACCGAAATAGCCACCGAGCTGCAGCGCTCACTGGGCCTGCCGTTTGCGCCCTATGTAGTGCGCGGCTCCGACTTGCTCCGCGAGCAGCTGGGGGCCGGCATGACGATGGGCAACACGCTCACCTGCCCCGGCTTCTACGGTCCGCAGGGCCGCAGCCTGCGCCTGCCCCTGCGCCAGCCCGACTACATCTCCCGCCTGCAGAACTTCCGCCACCAGAGCAGCGAAGGCGAATTCCGCCTCAGCAACTTCGAGATGGAAACGGCCGGCTATTATTCCCTGGGCCGCCTGCTGGGCCACGAAGTATTGTCGTTGAACGCCATTGTGGCCAACCGCGCCACCGGCGAATTCGCCGAAAACGCCGGTGCCGTGGTTGATGCCATGATTGAGCGCACGCTCCAGCACTTGGTAGCACAGTAAGCGCGAAACCAGCCAGAATAAACAAGCACGGTCATGCTTCGGCTACGCTCAGCATGACCGTTTTTCTAGCTCTCTTATAGGCTAATAAAAATCAAACCCAAGTACGGCGCGCAACGGCAGCGAAGCGCCCGATTTCAGCGTGAGATGCTCCGCATCGGCGGCCTAGATGGTGGTGCCCACGCGCTTGGTAGCCCCGTCAGTGGTCTGGAAATAGATGTCGAGCTTGCCGTGGTAGGTATTGCCCAGTGTCACGGGGCGGTCGGCATCGGCGCGGCGGCGCTGACGGTCGGCTTCGGTGGGCAGTACGTCGGCCGGGCCGAAGTTCATATCGGCTATTTCTTCCTTCTCAACAATTTCAACAGTATCAGCGGAATAGGTGAAAGACATGACGGTAAATGAAAAGCGAATGGGTTGAGGAGAGGTACGCAAAATGCCGCCCTTGCTCTATGCAAATGATAAACTACCCGCCGGTGTCTGATGGTTAGATGAAATCTCTAAGTTAGCTGCGCCAGAAATTCCATGGTGTCCACGCGGTCGGCATACTCCTCTACGCCCGGAGCCTGGGCCTTGCCAAACGGCACGCTGCCTGCAAACCGCCCGCTGGCCGATACCACGCACTGCGTCTGGGTTGCCACGTCGGTGAGCTGGTCCACCAGGTCGATTTCGCTGGCATACTCGGTGTAATGCACCACCGAAATGGGCGATACCAGCGCCGCGCTGCGCGTGAGCAGCAGGAAACCCGTGTCGTAGTGCGGCACGGCATTCACCAGCAGAATGCTCTTGTTGTAGTCGTAGTTGTTGTTGTATTTATGATGATGCAGAATGGTCTCAAAGCCATGCAGCGCATCGAGCAGGGGCACAAAGTCGTAGCTTTCGGGCACGAACAGCTTGCTCACATTGCGGCAGCCCAGGCCGTAGTACTGGAAAATATCGGGTCCCAGCAGGGCCAGCTCCGCGCTGGTTTCCTGGCCCGTGAGCACGGCCACGCTAGTCCGGTTGCGGCGAATGAGGTGCGGCCGCTGGCCAAAATAAAATTCAAAGTAGCGGGCCGTATTATCCGAGCCGGTGGCGATGAAGGCATCGGCTGCGTTCAGGCGCGGCAGCACTTTCATAAAGTCCGCAAAGCGGGGCTCGATGTTCACCAGCTCTTCCATCAGCCAGGTCATCAGAGTCGTGTCGTCGGCGCTGAGCTTGGCCAGCAGCACATGGCCGCTGAGCAGCACGCACAGCAGGTCGTGGAAGCCCACCATGGGAATATTACCGGCCATCACCACGCCCACCTGGCGCACGGTGGTGGGCTCGGTGGGGTAGCGGGCGGCCCAGTGGCGCAGCGGCGCTTCGGCCAGCAGGTGCGCAATGCCGGCTACGGCAGCCGTCACGTTGGACCGGTCGAACCAGGCGTTCTGGTTGCGGGCGCGGGCCGCCAGTGCGGTCAGTTCGTCAGAATTGAGGGAGGTGAGGCGCTGGCCGAGGGCCACAAAAGCCGCTAAGCGTTCGGAATGATTCATAAGAAAAGAGGAGGGCGCAGGCCACAAATGGACGCGCGCGGAAGATTACCCGGCAAAATTGGCTGAAACTGTGCAAACCCCGTCGTTGTTGGTTAATTTTGCAGGCTCAAAGAACGGCGCGGGGCGGGCGTTTTACGTAAAGCCCCCTCGTTCTGCTTTGGTTTCCTCACTTCACCTCCCGAACCCCGACGCCCCATGGCCATCATGATAACCGACGAGTGCATCAATTGTGGTGCCTGCGAGCCGGAATGCCCCAACAACGCTATTTACGAAGGCGGCGCGCAGTGGCGCTGGGCCGATGGCACCTCGCTGAAGGAAGTGGCCGCCCCCGATGGCACCGTAGTAGGGGGCACCGCCCCGCAAATCCCGGTTTCAGACGAGTACTACTATATCGTATCGGATAAATGCACCGAGTGCGTGGGCTTCCACGAGGAGCCGCAGTGCGCCGCCGTGTGCCCCGTCGATTGCTGCGTGGACGACCCCGACTACCGCGAAACCCGCGAGCGCCTGCTCGAAAAGAAAGAGTGGCTGCACATCGCTGCCTAGCCAAAAGGCGGGTAGCTATTGCTCAAAAAGGAAGGCCGGCTCCTACTCATGAACCGGCCTTCCTTTTTGAGCTCCTGGCTCAGGTGCCGCAGTTAAAGTATTTATCGTAAGCCGATTCGGGAATCAGGTTCAACCGGCTCATGAGCTTAATGGGGCCGCGCAGCAGCTTCAGCAACGCGTAATTATTGGGGTAGTCGTGAAAGGTTTTCACCGGAGCGGCCACAATGGCCTCGAACTCGGCCCGCGTTAGGCCCAAGCGCTTGATGCAGAGCGAAATAATCGATTCGTCTTCGATGGAATTGACGCTGGAAATGCGGTGTAGTGCCACCTCGCGGCTCATCTGACCCGAACGCACCAGTGCCGAATAATTGAACAGCCGCCGGTCGATATTGAACTTGATGCGGTTGAGGTAGTAAATCAGGCTTTGGTAAAGGTCGTCGGAATAATGCGCGCCGGGGCTTTTCCAGGCCAGCTCGCGCACCAGTATTTCGTCAACTTCAGTGCGCACATAGTCAAGGTGATACAATAGCGTTATGGTCTTGATGCGCCGCACGAAGGCATAGTAAAACATCTCTTTGACGCCCAGATTAAAGCCCGGGTCGGCGGGCTGCCAGCGCCGCAGCGGCACCGTGCCAAACTGCTTGTGCACGGCCCGCAGGTAGCGGCCATCCAGAAAATTCCAGCTGAGCGGGGCAATGCCCTCGGTCCGGAATGACTGACCGATAATCAGGTGCTGAATGCCTTCTTTGGCCGCCACCCCATACAGGGCCGTGGCAATACCCAGGTCGGTACCTTCCTCCATATCGGGCACCGAAGCCTTCAAAAAGGCGATTTTCAGGTCTTTCGACTCGCGCCAGTCCGATGTGATGGTGCGCAGCTCCACGCCCAGGCGCTGGCAGGTGCGTGCCATATTTTCGCCGGCCACGGGGTTGCCAAAGCCGTCGTTGAAATGCACTGCCAGCGGGCGCAGCTTGAGTTGGGTGACGCAGTACCAGAGGGTATAGGTGCTGTCGCGGCCGCCGCTCAGGCCCACCACGCAGTCGTAGCGGCGGTTACGGCCGGCCCGGCGCATTTCATTGGCCTGCTGCCGCACCGTTTCGCGGCCGATTTTGCCGAGCGGAAAGGCCGTTTCCATCCGGTCGTGGACGTCACAGAAGGAGCAGGTGCCCTCCGAGTCAAACGTGATTCCCGGCGCGGTAGTGTCCATTACGCACCGGATACACTGCTGATAATCAGCCGGTGAATTTGTTGCAGTCTGGGAAGTTGGAGAGCGTAATTGAGTTAGCAATGGCGGTGGAGATAAAGGGGCTGCATAAAGAAATTGGGGTGGGCAGCAAGGGCAGATTGTGGGGCACTAGAGGTGGTTGGTAGTTAAATGGAAGGGAAGGATTACGAAAGGAAATAATACGTTTACGGCAGCTGGTCGAAGCGGTAGCCTTTGCGCTGAAGCATCAGGCCGATATCGGTGCCGCGCTCCGGGCGATGCGGCCGGGCGAGGTCGGCCACAACCAGCTGGCCGGCAAACTCATTGAAGGCCCCCTGCGCCCGCACGCCGTGGGCATCAACGGCCAGCGAGCAGCCCACACTTTTCTTGCCCTCATAGGGCCCGCCCACGATGTAGCCGACGGAGGTAACGCTCACTACCACTACGTTGTAGAGCTGAGCAAGGATTGAAAAAGGCTTTACCCATTTTTCCTGGTAGGGGTCGTTCTCCTCGGTGATGGAGTAGTCCACCGTCCACGATGCCGGTGCAATAATGAATTCGGCTCCCATGCGCGCCAGGGTGTGGCCAATGGGCAACCCGTCGAGGTAGTTATCGGCGCAGATATTTACCCCGATTTTACCCAGTGGTGTATCCACTACATTCAGCGTCTGGCCCACGGCGTAGTAGGGCTGCTCGATGTCCAAGAGGTTTATCTTGTGGTATTTGACGATGATATTGCCCTGCGGGTCGATGAGGATTGCCGCGTTGAAGTTGCGGCCATCGGCCGCGCGCTCGGTGAGGCCGGCGCACACGTAAATCTGGTGGCGGGCCGCCGCCTCGCACAGCATGTCGCTGTACAGGCCGGGAATGGGCTGGGCCTCGTAGAGGGCGCTGGGGTGCGTCCAGGCAAAATCCAGGGTTTCCGGCAACAACACCAGCTCGCACTGCTGGGCGGCTGCCTGGGCAATCTGCTCCACGGCCCGGGCGAGGTTGCGTGCAGGCTCGCCGCCTTCTACCAGCAATTGCCCCAGGCCAATGCGCAGCGTGCCAATCGGGGCCTGCACTTCGGGCAATACAGGAGCCGGAGGTGCAGGTTTGCGAAAAGAAAAGAGCGAAGCCATGAATTATTACGGAGAAGCAGACCGAATCATTCGGAAGGTACAAACAGCGGATTAAACTTTAAGCCCCGAATACTGTCTACGGCGTTCCAAAAAGCAGATATTCAATAGGTTTGAATACTGGTATTTTTTAACAATAATAATATTATAAATAATGTATATTATTGAAATACAGAATGAATAAGATAACGCGTAATAGCCTTTGGCAAGGCTTCATGGAGGATAGCAGTAGCGATATCAGTCGGTTGCCAGCCCTGAAATTTATGTAGATTAGGTGAAGTCGTTCGGACCTCCGACCACATCGTGCGGTGATTGGGGCCGAACGACCTGTTTTGCCGCAGTTCTAATGCCTATTTTTGTTGCTTCTGCTACTCGCACAAATCCCCATGTCGCTCGCCACCACCTACTCGCCCACCGACGTTGAAGCCAAATGGTACCAACGCTGGCAGGAGCAGGGCTTTTTCAAAGCCAAACCCAACCCTAAAAAGCAGCCCTACACCGTTGTTATCCCGCCGCCAAACGTGACGGGCGTGCTCCACATGGGTCACATGCTCAACAATACGATTCAGGACGTGCTGGTGCGCCGCGCCCGCATGCAGGGCAAGGAAGCTTGCTGGGTGCCCGGCACCGACCACGCCAGCATCGCTACCGAGGCTAAGGTAGTGGCCTTGCTCAAGGAGCAGGGCATCAGCAAAACCGACCTTACCCGCGAGGAATTCCTGGCCCACGCATTCCAATGGAAGGACAAGTACGGCGGCATTATTCTGGAGCAGCTCAAGCAGCTTGGCGCCTCCTGCGACTGGGACCGTACGCGCTTCACCATGGAGCCGGATTTGACGGACGCCGTGCTCCGTGTATTCGTCGACCTTTATAATAAAGGCCTGATTTACCGCGGCGTGCGCATGGTGAACTGGGACCCCGAAGGACGCACCGCCATCTCCGACGAAGAGGTGATTGCCAAGGACGTGCAGGCCAAAATGTATTACCTGAAATATTATTTAGCTGATAGCTTTCAGCCGTTAGCTGTTAGCTCCTCTTCGGACGAAGCTAACAGCCAACAGCTAGCAGCTAACAGCTATATTCTGGTGGCCACCTCGCGCCCCGAAACGATTATGGCCGACGTGGCCGTGGCCGTGAATCCGAACGACCCGCGCTTCAGCCACCTGGCCGGTGCTAAGCTGCGCATTCCGCTGCTGGGCCGCGAAATCCCGGTAATTTTCGATGAGTACGTTTCCATCGACTTCGGTACCGGTGCGCTAAAAGTGACGCCTGCTCACGACCTGAACGACTACGAGCTGGGCGTGAAGCATAACCTGCCGGTCATCGATATTCTGGCCGATAACGGCACGCTGAACGAGAAGGCCATTCTCTACGTGGGGCAGGACCGGTTCGCCGTGCGTAGGCAGATTGCCAAGGATTTGCAGGAAGCTGGCCTGCTCGAGAAAATCGAAGAATACGCCAGCATCGTGCAAACCTCGGAGCGCACCAAGGCTGTGATTGAGCCCAAGCTCAGCCTGCAGTGGTTCATGAAAATGGAGCACATGGCCAAGCCCGCGCTCGACGCCGTGGAAAACGATACCGTGCGCCTGCATCCGCCCAAGTTCAAGAACATGTACCGGGCCTGGATGGAGAACGTGCGCGACTGGTGCATCTCGCGCCAGCTCTGGTGGGGCCAGCAGATTCCGGCCTACTACCTACCCGATGGCACCTTCGTAGTCGCCCTCACCGCCGAGGATGCCTTGCAGCAGGCCATTGCCCAGACCGGCAGGGCCGACCTGCAGCTGAGCGACCTGCGCCAGGACGAGGACGTGCTCGATACCTGGTTCTCGTCGTGGCTATGGCCCATTTCAGTGTTTGACGGCTTCAAAGACCCCGACAACGCCGATATCAACTATTTCTACCCGACCAATGACCTGGTTACGGGGCCGGACATCCTGTTTTTCTGGGTGGCCCGCATGATTATGGCCGGCATCGAATACCGCCAGGAAGTGCCGTTTAAAAACGTGTACCTCACCGGCATCGTGCGCGACGCGCAGGGCCGCAAGATGAGCAAGCAGCTCGGCAACTCGCCCGACCCGCTCGACCTCATCGCCCAGTACGGGGCCGACGGCGTACGCACCGGCATGCTGTTCTCGGCCCCGGCCGGCAACGACCTGCTCTACGACGTGAAGCTGGTGGAACAGGGCCGTAACTTCAGCAACAAGCTCTGGAACGCCTTCCGCCTCGTGAAAGGATGGGAAGCCGATGCCTCGCTGCCCTTCGTGAATGAGAAGGCCGTGACCTGGTTCAACGCCCGGCTGCAGGCCGCCATTGTCGAGATGGACGACCATTTCGAGAAGTTCCGGATGTCGGATGCGCTCATGACCATTTATAAGCTGGTGTGGGACGATTTCTGCGCCCTGTACCTGGAAATGGTGAAGCCCGCCTACCAGCATCCCATCGACGCCGAAAGCCTGCGCCACACCACGGCCTACCTCGAAACGCTGCTCAAACTGCTGCACCCCTTCATGCCCTTCATCACCGAAGAGCTGTGGCACGAGTTGGCCGAGCGCGGCCCCCGCGACTACGTAACCGTGGCCCCCTGGCCCCGCGCCACTGCCCCCGCTAACGGCGCCGAAACCCTGACCAGCATGGATAAGGCCCTGGCCATCGTGGCCGGCATCCGGGCCGTGCGCAACCAGAAGAATCTCGGCCCCAACAAGCCCCTCACGCTGGTCGCCAAAACCGACGACCCGCAACTGGTGACCGATTACGACGGCATCATTCGCAAGCTGGGCAGCATCATGGAAGTGAGCTTCGCCGATGCCGGCCCCGCCGCCTCGGTGAGCTTTGTGCTCGGTACCGGCGAGTTCTTCATCCCGCTCGAAGGCCATATTGACCTAGCCGCCGAGCGCACCCGCCTCGAAAAAGAGCTGGAATACGCCCAGGGCTTCCGCGACTCGGTGCAGAAAAAGCTCGGCAACGAGAAGTTCGCCCAGAATGCCAAGCCCGAAGTGCTGGAAAAGGAGCGCCAGAAACTGGCCGATGCCGAAGCCAAAATCGCCGCGCTGGAGCAGGCATTGAAAGGACTATAATGTCAAATTCGATTTGATGCAAAAAAGCCCGCTTTCTGATTTAGGAGGCGGGCTTTTTTTACTTAGCTAAGGGCACCTTACTGCGGGATGCCGCCCGTCTGCTTTTTCTGCAGCGGAGCGAGTTGGTTCTGGAGCTGAAACGTGACTTTTTCGCAGTCGGCAAAGCGCTTTTCAGCTAGTTGCAGGGCTTTTTCGCTGGCTGAAAGCTGCTGGTATAAATAACCGATGAGGCCCAGCGCCAGTACCAGCGCCCCGAGGAAAACAAGGTTTTTCATCAAAATAAAGGGGTAAAACAGAACGTCATGCTGAGCGCAGCCGAAGCATCTCGCATGTAGTAGTAAATCCTGTCGATTGAATTACTATTGCACGCGAGATGCTTCGGCTGCGCTCAGCATGACGTTCTATATAATTCAGAAATGCGCTAAATCGCCGTGTTCGGGTCGAACTGCTCCAGGTAATCGGCCACCTTGCGCACAAACATGCCGCCGAGTGAACCGTCCACCACGCGGTGGTCGTAGCTGTGGCTCAGGAACATGAAGTGGCGGATACCGATGAGGTCGCCCTGCGGCGTCTCAATCACGGCCGGCTTCTTCTTGATGGCGCCCACTGCCATAATGGCCACCTGCGGCTGCATGATGATGGGCGTGCCCATCACGTTGCCAAACGAGCCCACGTTGCTGAGCGTGTAAGTGCCGCCTTCGAGGTCGGCGGGCGTCAGCTTGTTGATGCGGGCACGAGCGGCCAGGTCGTTCAGCTTTTTGCTCAGGCCATTAAGGTTGAGCTGGTCGGCGTTGTGAATAACCGGTACAATCAGGTTGCCACTGGGCAGGGCCACGGCTACGCCAATGTTGATGTCGCGCTTCTTGATGATGTAGTCGCCATCAATCGACACGTTAATCAGCGGGAAATCCTGGATGGCGCGGGCCACAGCTTGGATAAAGATAGGCGTGAACGTCAGGTTTTCGCCCTCGCGCTTCTTGTAGGCGTCCTTGTGCTTGTTGCGCCAGTTCACAACATTGGTCACGTCGGCCTCCACGAAGCTGGTGACGTGGGGCGAAATGCGCACCGAATCCACCATGCGCTGCGCAATCATCTTGCGCATACGGTCCATTTCAATCAGCTCCTGGCCACCGCTCACGCTGGGCACCGGCTTAACGCTGGCCGAGGGTGCCGAAGCAACCGGGGCCGGCGCTGGGGTTGCCGGGGCTACTTGCGGCTGCGGAGCTACGGCCGGAGCCTGCACCGAAGTATTAGCAGCGGCCGTTCCGGTCAGCGAAGGCTTGCCGGCGGCCACGTAATCGAGAATATCCTTCTTAGTCACGCGGTTCTCTTTGCCGGTGCCGGGCAGATACTCCAGGTCCGTCATGCTCACGCCTTCTTCGCGGGCAATGCTCAGGACCAACGGCGAAAGGAAGCGGCCGGGCTGGTGTTCGGCGCTGGCGGCAGTCTGGGCAGCCTGCGGGTCGTGCGGCTCGGGCAGATATGGCACGGCGCTGCCGTTGCTTGAAGGAGCAGGAGCAGCCTGCGGAGCGGCCGGGGCACTGACTGGGGCAGCGGCACCAGCAGCGGCGGCATCGGTTTCCATCACGGCGATGGGCGCGCCTACGGCCACAACCTGGCCTTCCTGCACCAGAATCTCCGTCAGCACACCGGCGTAGATGGCGGGTACTTCGGTATCAACCTTGTCGGTGGCTACTTCCAGCACTGATTCGTCCTGCTCAATGGAGTCGCCAACTTGTTTGAGCCACTTCAGGACGGTGCCTTCCATGATGCTTTCGCCCATCTTGGGCATCGTCATTTCCACTCGTGCCATAGGTAAGGAGGGATATTTTGGGGTAAGTGAGGGTGGGGTGGGATTTTCGTGCCGCAAAGGTAGCCAGAAAGCCGAACGCCCCCGCTGCACGGGCGCGTTAAGGGTGTCGGATAATGGCTTTTAACGCTGCTAACACCTTCGGAACAAACCCGAAACGACCATCAACTGTATCACCTGACCATGAATTTAAAGGTGTAATACCCAACTGCCCCGCCCGGTTTTGTCCCAATATGCTCGAACCGGCACCGCAGCAACACCTGCCGGCAAAGCGCTTCCTGCCTGGCCGAAACCGTGCTGCTGACCGGGAGCACCGATTCAATTACGCCCTCGCTATCAATCACAATCTTAAAGCGCACCTCCCCCGAATTATCATCCACTGCGTCCGCAACCGGCCGGGTTATAAACCGCCAGCCCGTCGTGTCGAGCGCTATACCAGTCCTTGCCGGCCTTAGATGAAACGATTGTGCCGAGCCAAGTTCCGGCTTCGGGGATGCTTGCGCGAGTGCGCTTCCGAAAGGAAAAACGGCCAGAAAGTTTAATAGAAAAATGACACGCATTAAAGTGGCGCAAGTGAGAGGGAAGTCTTCTGGACTGTTCCGAACCAAAGCAGGGTAAGTAGCAGCAGCCAGCAGCCCGCCGGTAAAACGCATCAGGGTAGAAAGCAAAAGTGGCCACAATTCTCATTCAGGACTCGTGGCCACCGTAGCGGGTTGCATGGGCGGGGCTTATTCCACCGTGATTTCCGGCAGCCCTTCTTCCGTCAAATCCCCGCCCGTTTCCGCCGCGTTTTTCTCAAACTTCGAGAAGCAGATGCTGCGGTTCGACGCAAAGCGGCTGGTAGGGTCGTTGATGATGACAACGTGTTCGAACGTGCCGAATTCCTTGCCCTCGTACATCAGGGTTTTTTTGATGCCCAAACCCGGTTTGTTCACCACATCCACGTAGATATTGCGGCCCATGCCTTTCGGCCCCGGCTTGGCAAAAAGCACCGTGGTTTCGATGCTGCCGTTGCAGGAATCGGCACAGGAGGTGAGGGCGAGAGAAAGTGCCAGACAGGCTAGTATTTGCCGATAGGAATAAACCATGCGTTAAATCAGGATTGAAAAGGGTCGTAAACGGTCAGCTTTGAAATTGAAATAAAATCGGACACGTTGCGCGTGGCCAGTGTCAAATCAAATTCTATAGCTGTTGCCGCAATCAACGAATCACCCAGCGATATGCGCCGTTGCTGTCGCAAGAGAATCGCCGTTTCGATGATATTGGGTGTGACGGGCAAAAGAGTAACAAGCGCAAACAGCGAATTGAAATAGACTTCATCAGCCGCTTCCAGCTTGTGAAAGCCCAGTGTTTCAACTTTGGAAATAGCCGAAACAAAATTCTGCGTATTCAGCGCCAGCGGGCGTAGAAACTTGTGGGCTTCCATCGCCGAATAAACCAGCAGGTTGCTGTCGAGCAAGTAGGCCATTAGTCGCGGCCCGGCAGTGGGCGGTCGGCCCTGACTTCGCGCTGCCACGTTACCGGGTCGGTGATGCTGACGCCGCTGCCCCCTTTCGCGACGATGCGCAAGTGGTGTTGCCGCTCCTCATCCGACATCGGAGTAACCGGTATTGTCGCACCCATGCCCAGCGCCTGGGCCAGTTGCAGCAAGCGCAGGTATTGCTGCTCATCGTCAAGCTGAATGGTGTATTTCATAGTGGTAAGATAACATACCAGGTCAGGTTGCCGTTCGGGCGGGGCGCAAAAAAAGGCCAGTGAAGAAGCTGGCCCTTTTTTGTTAGTTAAACTGAAAGCTTAAATCGTCGAGAAATCGAACGAATCCAGGAAGGCCGTCGTGAAATTACCGGCTTTAAAGTTCTCGTTATCCATCAGCGCCAGGTGAAAGGGGATGGTCGTTTTCACGCCTTCCACCACAAACTCGCTCAGGGCGCGCTTCATTTTTACGATGCACTCCTCCCGGGTCTGCGCTACGGTAATGAGCTTGGCAATCATCGAATCGTAGTTGGGCGGGATGGTGTAGCCCGCATACACGTGCGTATCGACGCGCACGCCGTGGCCGCCGGGAATGTGCAGGGTCGTGATTTTGCCGGGAGCCGGGCGGAAATTGTTGCGCGGGTCCTCGGCGTTGATGCGGCACTCCATGGCGTGCATCTTGGGATAGTAGTTCTTACCCGAAATCGGGATGCCCGCCGCTACTTTGATTTGCTCCTTGATGAGGTCGTAGTTGATGATTTCCTCCGTCACCGGGTGTTCCACCTGAATGCGGGTGTTCATCTCCATGAAGTAGAAATCCCGGTTGGCATCCACCAGAAACTCAATCGTGCCCACGCCCTCGTAGCCAATGGCCGCCGCGCCGGTAATGGCTGCCTTGCCCATTTTCTCACGCAGCGCATCCGTCATAAACGGCGAAGGAGCTTCCTCCACCAGTTTCTGGTGGCGGCGCTGGATGCTGCAGTCTCGCTCCGAAAGGTGCGCTACGTGCCCGAACTGGTCGCCCACAATCTGCACCTCAATGTGGCGGGGCTGTACCACGTACTTCTCGAGATACATGCCATCGTTGCCGAATGCCGCCTTCGATTCCGTACGCGCATCGTCCCAGGCTTTCTGGAATTCGTCGTCGCCATGAATGATGCGCATGCCGCGCCCACCGCCGCCGGCCGTGGCCTTGATGATAACGGGGTACTTGATTTTGTTCGCCAGCTTCTTGCCCTGCTCCACCGATTCGAGCAGGCCCACCGAGCCCGGTACCACCGGCACGCCGGCCTTAATCATGGTCGCTTTGGCCGTGGCCTTGTCGCCCATCTGGTTAATCATCTCGGGCGAGGCCCCGATGAACTTGATGCCATTCTCGGCGCAGATGCGCGAGAATTCCGCATTCTCCGACAGAAAGCCATAGCCGGGGTGAATGGCGTCGGCGTTGGTGATTTCGGCTGCCGCAATCAGGTTGGGCATGCTCAGGTAGGAGAGGGCCGAGGCGGGCGGGCCGATACACACGGCTTCATCGGCAAACTTTACGTGCAGGCTTTCCTTATCGGCAGTCGAGTACACGGCCACCGTTTTGATGCCCATTTCCTTGCAGGTACGGATAATGCGCAGGGCAATTTCGCCCCGGTTAGCGATGAGTATTTTCTTGAACATGGGGGTGGGATGAGGTAAAAGTTCAGTAGGGGCGGGGCCTGTCCCCGCCCGCCGTTTGCGCCGCCACAACGGCATGGTGCAACAGCGGGCGGGGGCAAGCCCCGCCCCTACGAAAGTGCCAGTTAACTACTCAATCAGGAACAGCGGCTGGTCGTATTCTACGGGCGTGGCATTGTCCACCAGCGCCTTCACGATGCGGCCGCTTTCCTCGGCTTCAATCTCATTAAACAGCTTCATCGCCTCAATGATGCAGATAACCTGGCCCTTCTCCACCATATCGCCCACTTGCACGAATGCCGGCGAATCGGGGCCGTTGCTGCGGTAGAACGTGCCAATCATGGGAGCCTTCAACGGCTTGTAGTTGCCGGCGGGCGCTTCGGTAGCAGCTGCCGAGGCGGGAGCGGCGGCCGGAGCGGCTGCCGGGGCCGGGGCATGGGCCATCGGGGCGGCAATGGTCGTCATGTGCTTGGTATTGGGGTCGCGCTGCACCGAGATTTTAAATTCTTCGGTTTCGATGTTGACCTTGTTCAAACCCGATTTAGCGATAAAATCGAGCAGTTCCTGTAGTTCTTTGGCTTTCATGGCAGCGTCCTTTTCCTTTTTGGGCGAATTTGACATATGGATAGCTATTGGCCGTGCGTTGCTGGCCAACAGCCAGCAACGCACGGCTTGAGGTTACTTCACGCGCTCAACGTAGCTGTAGTCGCTGGTCTTGATGCGGATTTTGGTGTCCACATCAACAAACAGCGGCACCTGGATGCGGGCACCGGTTTCTACCGTGGCGGGCTTCAGGGTGTTGGTGGCGGTGTCGCCACGCAGGCCGGGCTCGGTGTACGTCACCACCAGGTCAACGGTAGTGGGCAGCTCGGCCGTGAGGGGCTGCTCGGTTTCGGCGTGCATGAGGATGGTTACCTCCTGGCCTTCCTTCATGATGTCGGCGAAAGGCACCAGCGCCTCTTGCAATACTATCTGCTCGAAGGTGCTGTTATCCATGAAGTTGTAACCGTAGTCGTCCTTGTACAGAAACTGGTGCGGGCGCTGCTCCACGCGGGCGGTTTCCACTTTCACCCCAGCGTTGAAGGTGTTGTCGATGGTGCGACCGGTTTTGATGTTGCGCATCTTGGTGCGCACAAAGGCGGGGCCTTTGCCGGGCTTCACGTGCTGAAACTCGGTGATGACGTGCAGCTCGTTGTTGTAATTGAGCACGAGCCCGTTGCGGAAGTCGGCGGTTGATGCCATGGTTTTTAAGCTTTTAGCTGATAGTCGTTAGCTATTAGCCTTTTTGTGGGTGTTTTTGAGAGCGGTTGGGTAAAAGCCATTGGCTATTGAACAACCGGAAATCCAAATGAGGGACAAAGCTAACAGCTAATATCCATTAGCTAACAGCTATACACTGGCTACCTTATCGCCATCATACGCCCATTTAATGTAAATGGAGCCCCAGGTGAAGCCGCCGCCGAAGGCTGCAAGAATCAGGTTGTCGCCGCGGCGCAGTTGGCTTTCGTAGTCTGACAGGCACAGCGGAATGGTGGCGTTGGTGGTGTTGCCGTAGCGGTCAATGTTGAGCATTACCTTCTCCGGCCCCACGCCCATGCGGTTGGCCGTGGCGTCGATGATGCGCTTATTGGCCTGGTGGGGTACCAGAAAAGCCACGTCGTCCTTGCTGAGGTGGTTGCGCTCCATTACCTGGGCGGCCACATCGGCCATGCTCTTCACGGCAAATTTGAATACCGTGGCACCCTCCTGGTAGATGTAGTGCTCCTTGGCATCTATCGTAGCGTGCGTTGGGGGGCGGCGGCTGCCGCCGGATTTCTGGTGCAGGTAGGCTTCGCCTGAGCCATCGGTGCGCAGCACCTGGTCGAGAATGCCGAAGCCGTCGGTGCTGGGTTCGAGCAGTACCGCAGCGGCCGCATCGCCAAACAGGATGCAGTTGGCGCGGTCGGTGTAGTCCACGATGGCCGACATCTTATCGGCTCCCACCACAATCACCTTCTTGTGCGTGCCCGCCTGAATGTATTGCGCGCCCGTGGCCAGCGCAAACAGAAAGGTCGAGCAGGCCGCATTCATATCGAAGCTGAAGGCCTTGGTGATACCCACACCGTTGGAGATAATGTTGGCAGTGGCCGGAAACAGCAGGTCGGGCGTGGTGGTAGCGCAAATCAGCAGCTCCACATCGTCGGGGTTGGTGCCGGTTTTCTCCAACAATCGCTGTACTGCCTTGACGCCCATCACGGAAGTACCCTGGTTTTCTCCCTTCAGAATGCGACGCTCGCGGATGCCGGTGCGCGACATAATCCACTCGTCGTTGGTATCCACCAGCTTTTCAAGCTCGGCATTGGTTAGCACATAGTCGGGCACATAAGAACCCACACCAGTGATGGCGGCAGTAATCTTCATACGGGCAAAAGTAGGCGGGGCAAGCGTAAAATAGGAATGCGGGCGGCGGCGCGGCCGGGTACGGCCACCCAACGCTCCGGCAATGAGCGCCCAAGCATCTAAAAAAAATCCGGCCGAAGCCGGAGGTTTTTCACCGCCGGGAGCCGGGGCTAGGACTTAAAAGTAGCCTTTATTTGGTCAACAATCCCGGAGTCGGCCATATTGAAGCCCTGCACCAGCATATTGCCGATGGCCAAAGGTGTGCTCCGCCCATGCCCGATGATGGCATTGTCATTAATACCCAAAATAGGCGAGCCGCCCACGGCCTCGTAGTTGAATTTGTCGAAGAACGGGTCGTGAATGTGCTTTTCCTCCATCATCTCATAGATGGATTCGGCCATTTTCAGCAGGATATTGCCCGTGAAGCCGTCGCATACCACCACGTCGGCCTTCTCGTTGAACATGTCGCGGCCTTCGATATTGCCCACAAAATGAATGTGCGGGTTGGCTTTCAGCAGCTGGTGCGCGGCCTGGGTGATGGGTGTGCCTTTGCCCTCTTCCTCACCCAGATTCACGAGGCCCACCTTGGGCTGCGCAATGCCCAGCACGTACTGCGCATAGAGCGAGCCGAGCTCGCCGAACTGCTCCAGCATTTCGGGCTTGCATTCGGCGTTGGCCCCTACATCGAGCAGAATGCCGAATTGGCCCGTTAGTTTGGGAACGAAGTTGGCGATGGCGGGGCGAATTACGCCGGGCACGGCTTTCACCGTGAGCATGGCCCCAACCAGCATTGCGCCCGTGTTGCCCGCCGAGCAGAAGGCGTCGACTGTGCCCGCGAGAAGCATCTTGTAGCCTACGGCAATACTCGAATCTTGCTTCTGCTGAAAGGCTTTGGCGGGGTGTTCACCCATGTCGATAACCTGCGAAGCAGGAACGAACTCGAGCGCGGTGCCAGCGGGGCCGGCAGCCTGAAGCAGGGGACGCACAGCGTCTTCCTGGCCGATAAGGACAATGGTGGCCCGGCCGGCGAGTTGCTCGGCAGCCAGAAGGGCACCTGCCACGGCGGCTTGGGGGGCGAAATCGCCGCCCATTGCGTCGAGGGCTATTTTCATGAAAGAGGTGTTTGGAGGGAGGTCAGCGGAAAGCAAAAGTACCAAAAATCCGGCCCCGCTGGCTTAAAAAAGGAGCGAAGCCGGACCATGTGGTGCCGCGAAGTAACAACCAAACGCGCTATTCGTCGTCTTCGGCAACGTCGGCTGCGGGGGCAGCGTTGGTTTTCGTGTAGTTTTTGATGGCCAGCTGGCCGTTGTGATACAGGTCGCCGTCTACCACATACGCCTTGTGACGCAGGTGCAGTTCGCCCGTGTTGGGGCAAAGGGTCACAGCCTTAGGGGTCAGCTTGTAGTGGGTACGACGCTTGTCGCGAACGGCGGTGGAGGTGCGGCGCTTAGGATGTGCCATGGTTTAGTTGAAATTAGGGGATTGAAGTTGCGGTTAACGAGTGGGAAGCGACTCGGGGCACTGACGGATTAATTCAGGTTGCGCAGCGCGGCCCAGCGCGGGTCGGCCGGCTCGTCGTCGTCGGGCGCATCATCGGCAGGACGGGTGCTGAAGATGAGCTTGGTCGGCGCGTCGGGGTTTTCGTCGGCCTCGTCCTGGAAGCGCGGGTGCAGCTTCTTCATGGGCAGGGCCAGACCAATGTAGTCGTAGAGATGCTGAGCGAGGGGCAGGGTTTGGGTTTCGGGCGTGATTTGCAGCACGTTGTCGTCCAGCTCTTTGGCCTCGTCGCCGAAGCGCACCAGTAGTTGTTCCTCAATGTCCAGCGGCTGGTCGAATTCATCGAGGCTCCGGTCGCAGGCGAGCTGCACGGTGCCGGTGATGTGGAAGTTCAGCGTCATCAGCCGTTCGGTCTTGATGAGCTCCACGTCGGCGTGCAGATTGCCTTGCTCCACCAGGGGCTGGTCGAATAAGGCGAAGAATTCGGGACCCAGCTCAAATTCAAAGTGGTGCGTTTTCAGCGCCAGTCTGGCTAAGTTGAGGTCGTATTTGCTTTCTTTTTTCACGGTCGGCTGGATAGCAGGGGGCAAAAGTAGTGAAAATCCGGCTTTTTGCCAAAAGTTCGGGCTATTTTCCCCGTCGTTCAGGCAGTTTTGAGGATGAATTCGGGGCTGATGTGCAGGCGTTCGTAGAGTTTTTTGGCCAGGTCCATGGTCACGCGGCGCTTGCCGCTCAGGATTTGGGAGAGGCGGCCGGGCGGCACTTCAAGCAGGGCGGCCAGCTCCTTTTGCTTGAGGTGCTGCTGCTGGCGCTTTAGCTCAATCATGGCCGGCAGGGTGGTGGGCTTGGGGGGAAGGGGGAAACATTCCATCCGAATCTCATATTCCTCAATAGCTTCCGCCAGCGCCCGGGCCTCAGGCTGAATTTCGGGATGGGCATCGATGCCCTGGGCCTCCAAGGCATCATATCGGCGAAAAGCCTCGCGTAATTCCTCGGCGGTATTAATAATCATGGCTTTATGAATTCAACGGTGGCTGCATCAATAGCGTCGTATTGGCGATGCGTGCCGACGAACTTGATGTAAATGGTTCGGGTAGTGAAAGAAATGGAGGCTATCAGGCGGTAGCGGTTGCCTTTGATATTGAAAACGAAACGCTCGTTGCCCACATGGTCGGCAGTGCGAAACGATTGACGCACGGCGGCACCGTTAGCCCATTCAATGGTTCGTACATGATGATACCATCTTCTATAGCCGCTTCGGCATCGGGATGCGCAAGTACAAAAGCACGCAGCACGGCGCGGCTAATAATTACCGTGAACGAATTGAAACCAGAAACGCGGCTGTTGCCAGCCGCGTTTCAAAATTAGAAAGAAAATTTCGTTTCCGATAAGAAACTACCTTGCCGAACGGGGCTCCGCATTTTCCCGCCGCTGTTTCCAGATATCGCAGGCCAGGTACACAGCGGCGCGGAAGGACGATTCGTCGGCCTTGTACTGGCCGGCCAGGCCGTAGGCGGTGCCGTGGTCGGGCGAGGTGCGTACCACGTTTAATCCGGCGGTGAAATTCACGCCGCGCTCGAAGGCCATGAGTTTGAAAGGAATCAGGCCCTGGTCGTGATAGAGGGCCAGGGTGGCGTCGAACTGGCGGAACTGCTGGGTGCCGAAGAAGCCATCGGCCGGGAAGGGGCCGAATACGAGGTGGCCATCGTGGGCGAACTGCTGGATGACGGGGGAAACGGTTTCGCCTTCCTCCTTGCCCAGCAGGCCGTTTTCGCCGGCGTGGGGGTTTAGGCCGAGCACGGCAATGCGCGGCTTGAGGATGCCAAAATCATTTTTGAGTGAATTGAGCAGCAGCGTGATTTTGGTGCGTAGCAGCTCGGCGGTGAGCTTAGCGGGCACGTCCTTGAGCGGAATGTGACCGGTGACGGTGGCAATGCGCAGGGCGACATCCTCGTCTACCAGAAACATGAGGCTTTCCGGAGCTTCGAAAAAGCTGGTGAGAAACTCGGTGTGGCCGGGGTAGCGGAAGTTGTCGGCCTGGGTGTTGTCCTTGCTGATGGGGGCCGTCACGATGCCGTCGAGCTTGCCGGCCTTAAGGTCGCGGGCGGCGGCGAGGAGGCTTTCTCGGGCGGCCGCACCGGTGGCGGGGGAGGGCTGGCCGGGCGCGAGGGCGAAATCTTCGTCCCAGCAGGTTACGGCATTAAGACGGCCAGGGGCGATGTCGGCCACGTCGCGCAGCTGGCGAAACTGAAGATGCTCGGAATCGGCGGGGGTGGGGAAGTCGTCGAACAGCGCCGTAGCCGTGCCGTAGATGACGGGCGTGCAGATTTTGAGCAGGCGCTCATCGAGCAGGGTTTTGTAGATGACTTCGGGGCCGATGCCGGCGAGGTCGCCCACGGAAAAGCCGAGGCGGGGAAGGTTGTGGGGCATTGCTATGAGAGGAACGTCATGCAGAGCGCAGCGAAGCATCTCGCGTGCAATTGTGACTCAATCAATTGAATTAGTGGTGGCACGCGAGATGCTTCGCTGCGCTCTGCATGACGTTCTGTTAAGCGAGCTGCTTGGTCAGGAACTCATACAGCAGGCGTACGCCGGTGCCGGTGCCGCCTTTGCCACGGTAGCTTTCGGCAGCCGTCAGGTACGCGGGGCCGGCGATGTCGAGGTGAATCCAGGGGTAGCCGACGGCGAAGCGCTCCAGGAACTTGGCGGCCGAAATGTGGCCGGCTTCGCCCTTGCCCAGGTTGCTGAGGTCGGCGATGTCGGATTTAATGTGGTCGGCGTACTCGTCCCAGAGGGGGAATTCTACCAGGCGCTCATGCACGGCGTAGCCGGCTTCGCTGAGCTTTTGCAGGGTGGCGGGTTCGGCGGTGCCCATTGAAGCGCTGGCTTCGGTGGCGAGGGCGCGCACGGCGGCCCCGGTGAGGGTGGCGAGGTCGATAACCAGCTCGGGCTCGTAGCGCTTGGCGAAGCTGAGGGCGTCGGCGAGGAGCAGGCGGCCTTCGGCATCGGTGTTTTTTACTTCGACGGTGAGGCCGGAGTGCATCGTGATAACATCGCCGGGGGCGTAGGCGAGGCCGCCGGGGCGGTTATCGGTGGCGGGCACCAAGCCGATGACGTACAATGGCACCTGGTTTTTGGCGAGGGCGAAGAGCGTGCCGGCCACGGCCGCGCCGCCCGCCATGTCGCACTTCATCATGTCCATGCTGTTGGGCGTGGGCTTGAGGCTGAGGCCACCGGTATCGAACACCACGCCTTTGCCGACGAGGACATAAGGCTTCTCATTCTGGGCGTTTTTGGGCTTGTATTCGAGGATGCTGAACGTGGGCGGCTCGGGCGAACCGAGGTTGACGGCCAGCAGGCCGCCCATACGCAGGGCTTCAATTTTGGCCAGGTCGAGGATGTCGGTGGTGTAGCCGGCTTCGTCGCCGGCCTGGGCCATGCGCTCGGCAAACTGCACGGCGTTCAGCTTATTGAGCGGGGCGTTGACGAGGTCGCGGGCCAGGAGCACGCCTTGCAGCAGGCCATCGAGCTCGTGAATCTGGGCCGCAGTGGCGGATTTATCGACCAGGTAAACTTCTTTCAATTCGGGAGCTTTGCGCGACTTCTCGTCGGTTTTGTAGCCCTCGAACTGATAGGCGGTCAGGGCCAGGCCTTCGGCTAGTAGTAGCGCGGCGTTGGCGGTGGTGCTGAGATTTTCGATGAAAACCTCAGCGACTTTTTCGGCTTTCAGTTGGCCGTGCAGGGTGTGGCCGGCGCGGCGCAGCTGCTCGGCTACCTGGGGGGCGGTGGGCTTATCGGCGAGCACCACGAAGTAGTGGTGATGGCTGAAATGATTGAGGTGAACGAGTTTCTGGTCGTTGGCCAGGGCGGCCTCCACGTACTGCAGGGCGGCGGTGGGCAAGTCGCCGGCAGCGGCTTTGGGCAGGGTGGTGGTGCCAGTGGGCAGGATGAAAACCTGCGTGGACTGGGCCGGCGCGGCGGCCGCGTGAGCGAGGGCTAAGAACATAAGCGGGGATGAAGGCCGTAGATTTGAGGCCGCAAGGTACTGTTTAGGTAGCGAGGTTTTTTTGGCGTTGTTAATTGGAACGTCATGCTGAGCGCAGCCGAAGCATCTCTACCGCGCAAGTAACTATTACTGATGCAACGAAGTGGTAGAGATGCTGCGGCTGCGCTCAGCATGACGTTCTGTTATTTCCTTACGCCCAAACCTCGTGAATACCGTTCGCCCCAAAAAGCACCTGGGCCAGCACTTTCTGGCCGACCCAAATATTGCCCGCAACATCGTGGGCGCACTGCAACTGCCCGATGAGGTGAAAGAAGTCCTCGAAATCGGGCCTGGCATGGGCGTGCTCACGCAGTACCTGCTCCAGAACCCGGCCTACCAAACCAGCGTGGTGGAGATTGATACCGAGTCGGTGGCCTACCTGAAAGTGCATTACCCGGCGCTGGCCGACCGCATTTACGCTACGGACTTTCTGAAGCAGAGCCTGGCCACGATGTTCCCGGACCAGCCGCTGGCTATCATCGGTAACTTTCCCTACAACATCAGCAGCCAGATTTTCTTTGCCGTGCTCAATAACCGCCAGCAGGTGCGCGAAGTGGTGGGCATGATTCAGAAGGAAGTAGCCCAGCGCCTGGCCGAGCCGCCCGGCTCGAAAACCTACGGTATCCTGAGCGTGCTTTTGCAGGCATTCTACACCATTGAATACCTGTTTACGGTGCCGCCGCACGTCTTCAACCCGCCGCCCAAGGTAGAGTCGGCCGTGGTACGCCTCACGCGCAACGGCACGCTGCAGCTGGACTGCGACGAGAAGCTGTTTTTCCGGGTCGTGAAGCAGGCATTCCAGACGCGCCGCAAGACGCTGCGTAACGCGCTGAAACCCTTTGGCATGCCGGCGGAGGCGACCACCGACCCAATTTTTGACAAGCGCGCCGAGCAGTTGGGCGTGGCCGAATTTGTGGGGCTGACGCAGCGGGTTTCGCAGCATCAGGCTGCGGGCACGGCCCTGCCGGATTTGGATATTAATGACGTAACCGAGTAACCCAAGCCAGAGACTTAACGATGAACGTTTCGGGAATCACGAAGCTACTGCCGCTGCTGTTGTTGCTCCTGGCCGGCTGTTTCTGGGGTGATGAATATAGGACCAGGCATCTGGTTGGGCATTATTATCTGGACGAAGTCGAGCCTAATTCTGGTGCCTGGTACCTGCATTTTGAAGATGAGAAATCCGGTTTGGCTGATGCGCTAATTAACTGTCAGGTTGTGGAAGCTGGCTACAATGAACGGTGCATTATTATGCGCGCAGTTTGCACCAATCCACAGTTCTACCTCTTGCCAATAACCGCGACGCAAGACCGGGAAGTAGCGCGGCATGGCATCCGCGGGCCATTCACGAAGCAGCAGTTTGACACGGAGCTGAAAAGAATTTGCGGGGACGATTCGCTGCGATTCGACGATAATCTGACCAAAAAAAGTCTATGAGCACCTGTTTAGTAATTGACGAAATGCACCCCTCGCTGCCCGCCATGCTGGAAAGCATCGGCGTGGCGATGGACTACCGCCCGATGCTCACCGCCGCCGAGGTGCCCGCTGCCCTTGCCGCCCGGCCCTATGAGGGCCTGGTGGTTCGTAGCAAGCTGCGCGTGACAGCCGAGCTACTGGCCCACGGCCCGGAGCTGCGCTACGTGGCCCGCGCCGGGGCCGGCACCGATAATATTGACACGGCTGCGATGGCGACGGCCGGCGTAATCCTGCTGAATGCGCCCGAAGGCAACCGCGACGCGGTGGGCGAGTTTGCCGTGGGGCTGCTGCTGGCGCTGCTGCGCAATATCGCCCGCGCCGACTATGAGGTGCGTCAGGGCGTATGGCAGCGCGAGGCCAACCGGGGCACCGAAATCGGCGGCAAAACCATTGGACTGCTGGGCTATGGGCACATGGGCCGGGCATTTGCGCAGCGGCTGTGGGCGTTTGGCTGCACCGTGCTGGCGCATGATAGTGACCCGGCCGTGACCACTGATGGCCACGCCACGCTGGTGCCGCTGGCCGAGCTGCAGGCCCGCGCCGACGTGCTTAGCCTGCACATCCCGTACTCGGCGGCTAACCACCATTTTGTAAACGAGGCGCTGCTGGCGGGTTTCGAAAAACCAATCTGGGTGATGAATACCGCCCGGGGCGAAGTAGTAGACCAAGGGGCGCTAGTGCACGCGCTGCAGGCGGGCACGGTGCGCGGTGCAGCGCTGGATGTACTCGACAATGAGAAGCTCCAGACCCTCAGCCCGGCGCAGCAGGCCACGTTCGATTTCCTGAAAACGGCCCCTAATGTGGTGTTCACGCCGCACGTGGGCGGCTGGAGCTTCGAGAGCTACGCCCGCATCAACGAGGTGCTGGTGGAGAAAATTCGGGCTTTTCGGGCCGGGGCGTTGGGGGCAAACGCGGGGAGCTAATTCGTTTTGCGTATCTTTGCCAGGAACCTAAGAAGGGAGAACGGTTGGCAGTGCCAGCCGTTCTCCTTGCTTTTTAGCCAAACCGTCAAGTATCTACTCCCATGGCCACCACCATCAATTATTACACCCCCGAGGGCCTGCAAAAACTGAAGGATGACCTCCAGGACTTCAAAGTTCGGGGCCGGGCCAAGGCTGCCGAAGACCTGCGCGAAGCCCGCGACAAAGGTGACCTGAGCGAGAATGCCGAATACGATGCTGCCAAGGATGCCCAAGGCCTGCTGGAGCTCAAAATTTCCAAGCTCGAAGAAGTGCTGGGCAATGCCCGCGTCATCGACGAAACCAACATGGATTTCAGCAAAGTGCTTATTATGAGTAAGGTAAAGCTGAAAAATCTGAAAAATAACATGGTGCTCGACTACACCCTGGTGGCCGAGGAGGAAGCCAACCTGGCCGCCGGCAAAATCTCGGTGAAGTCGCCGATTGGCAAGGGCCTGCTGGGCAAATCGGCCGGCGATACGGCCGAAATCACCGTGCCCGCCGGCAAGCTGCAATTCGAGATTCTGGAGATTTCGCGGTAGCTGTTTTAAGCTGTTAGCGTTTAGCTGATAGCTATTAGCTTTTTTTCAATGAAAGGCCTCTGCTGGAATGCAGGGGCCTTTTATCGTTATTCGCGTTATCTTTCCCTCATTCAAGATGTTTTTGAGCCGTGGGCAATGAAAAGCTAACAGCTATAAGCCATCAGCTAACAGCTAAAATACATGCCTTCGATTTTCTCCCGCATCGTTTCCGGCGAATTGCCGGCCTATAAAGTGGCCGAGGACGGCCGCCACCTGGCGTTTCTTGACATCACCCCGCTGGTGGAAGGCCACACGCTGGTGATTCCCAAGAAAGAAGTCGACTATATTTTTGACATGCCGGCCGATGAGCTGGCGGCGCTGCACGTGTTTGCCCAGCGCGTGGCCAAGGCGGTACAGGCGGCCGTGCCGTGCAAGCGCATTGGCGTGGCCGTGATTGGGCTGGAAGTGCCGCACGCTCACATTCACCTCATTCCGATGAATAAGGTGTCGGACATGAACTTCGCCAACCCTAAAATCAAGGTGCCCGAGGAGCGGATGAAGGAGCTGGCCGCCGCCATCGCCGTCAAAGTGGAAGGCGGCAGCGGCCTGGCCGAAGCTAAACCTGCTGGGGCCGATGCCAGCGCCGCCGTTCCCGCCGAGCTGCAGAAACAGGTGGCCGGCCTGCATTTCCTGAGCGAATCGGACGCGCCGCTCGAAGCCGTGGCCTACGCCGCGCCGGGCGGCGAACTCCCCAACGCCGCGTTGCTAAAGCTGCTGGGCGAGCCCGCCGATGCCAACGTAGAAACCTTGGAGCTGACCCAGTTCCTGCGCAACCACACCGCCGACGACGGCGTGCTGAACGACGTAGCGCTTTCAAATCGCTACAAGAGCCTGCAAATGTTTATGAAGCAGGACATGGACGGTGTGCAGGTATACCGCGTGGGCAAGGGCCCGCAAATCCACGCCTATGCCCTGGGTCGAATGATGGACGGCACCCTGGCCGGCTTCAAAACGGTGCTGACGGAAACGTGATAGGTGCAGGTTGAGCTCGCATCTATTGCGCCGGCTGCAACGATAGGAGCGGAGGGCTGTCTGTAGCGACAACCCTTCGCTCCTTTTCTATTTCCTGACCATGTACCGCCTTCTACTGGTAAGTTTTTTCCTGTTGCTGACGTCCGCCGTCTGGGCCCTCAAGCCTAGCCCCGAATGGATAGCCACCCCCGATTCGCGGGGCCTGACCTATCAGACCACCGCCCTCACCACGCCCGACCATGCCCAGCTGACCGGCTGAATAGTGGAACCTGCCGCCAACGTGCCCGACCGGCACACCACCATGGTCATGGCCTACGGCGACTCGAACAACATGTCGTATTTCCTCTGGCAGGCGCGGGCCCTGAGCCAGGTCGGCTACCGCGTGTATCTGTTCGACTACCGGGGCTTCGGGCATAGCAGCGACTTTGCCATCGACCGGCAGCAGTTGTACTACCTCGAATTCACCACCGACCTGCGCACCGTGCTGGCAGATGCCCGCCAGCGCTATCCGCATAGCCGCACGGGCATCATCGGCTTTTCGATGGGCACCATTATGGGCTCGGAGGTAGCGGCTACCAGCAAGTGCGACTTTCTCATTGCCGAGGGCTACGTGGCTAATCTGCAACAGTTGGTGGCCGCTATTTTTCAGCGAAGCCAGAAGGTGGTGACCCTGCCCGATGCCGCCGCCGACTACCCGCAAGTAGCGCGCCGCGTGTACTGCCCCTGGCTGCTGATAGGAGGCACTGCGGACAAAAATACGCCCCTGGCCGATTCGGTAATGGTGGCGCGGCAGGCCCGGTGGCGGCAGCGGCGACAGGTGCTCTGCTTCGAGGGCGGACACCTGGAGGGGTTTTACAAGTTGAGTGAGGGGGAATACGGCGACAAGTACGTGCGGGAGGTGACGCGCTTTCTGGCTGGGAAGCGGCGCGGGGTTTAGTTCGCAAGGGGATATACCATCCGCAGACTCGTAGAGTCCGCGCTACAGCTATTCGGCCCGGCCGGTGTCCACCAGCTTTTGCAGGCGGGCCTGGGCGTCGCGGGGCAGGGCACTCAATAAATCGAGGCCGGTGGCGGCTTCGATTTTATCCACCGACGTGAGGTATTGCTTCCAATCGGGGCTTACGGTGTTGTTGTCGTTGGGCGTGTCGATGGCTAGGATGCGGACCGTGGGGTCGGTGGCGATGCGCTGGAGGTCGTTGGTGCCGTCAGGTAGAATCACCATGACTTTCCAGATGCGGGACGGTACCGTCACGCGGCCCTGGTCCAGGGTTTGCACGAAGCCGTTGCTGCCAGTGCCGCCGCGCCCGTAGTTGCCCATGATGACGTAGATTTCCTGGCCGCGCTGGATTTGCGAGCGTCCGTATTCCTCAAGGTGGGCCCAGGTTTGCTGGTTGTTTTTGGGGGCCTGAGGCACCATGTTGGTCATCAGGAAGGTGTTGGAGTTGGCGTCGAGGTCGGCGGTGCGGTCGCCGCTGGGGCAGTTGTGGCCTTTGTCGAAGCCGGAGCGGGCATAGCTGGCGGGCGTCACCGGGTAGAACTGTCGGGGCAGGGCGGCATCGGGGCGGAAGTTATTTTGGCGCGGGGCTTGGCCGAGGTCGGCCTTATCGATATGCCAGCTTACCCAGGTGGGGATGCCGCGCGGGGCGTTGTAGCCAATGGTGAATTCGGGGTGCACGAGCAGGTAGTTGCTGGCGTTGGCGGGGTCGGATGTTGCCCCGCTGGGGTTGCCGAGGGCTAGGTTTCCATCGTTGGGGTCTTGGGCCGTGCCCGTACCAGCGCCGGCCGGGTACTGCGTGGTGGTGGTGGCCTTTTGCGAGGCGGAGTTTTGACGGTTGTTCCGGTTTTCGAAGTAGCCGCCTGTGGCTCCAGTACCCACGGCCACAGCGGGGCCAGCGGCGGTTTCGAGCACGATGTCGTCGATATCGAGCCGGTTCTTCGGGCCGCTGGTCTTGCGAATTTCCAGACGCAGCGGCTCATTGGCCAGCCCCGCAAATACGTGCGGCTCAAGGCCCGGGCCGCTCGTGACTACGGGCGCACCGGTGCGGGCGTAAGTGCGGCCACCGTCGCGGCTCACCCAAAGCTCCCAGGTGCTGGGGCCGTCCTGGCCGTAGGCGGCGGCCGAAATAGTGATGCGACGAACGCCAGCAGCAGCATCGAAACGCATGGACAGGCGGCCGAGGTTGCGCAGGCGGGCCGCCCGCTCACCGGATTTATGGTCCTGCGGGCTGCTGCCGATGAGGGCGTCTTGAAAATGCCAGGCCCCGGTAGCCAGTGGCTCATCCGCTTCCTCATACGCGCCCTTGCTGCCGGCCTCGAAGGTTTCGGGGAACGGAGCGGGGGCGGGCTGCTGGGCGGTGGAGGCTTGCGGGGCGCGGGTGGCAGTGGCCGTTTCGGGGGGCTGCTGGGAGCAGGCCAGGAGGCCAAATGTGGCGAGGGTGAGGTAAGCGGAAGCGTGCATGAGGCGAAGATATGCGCCGGCCCGGCCCCGGCGCGCTTCGTGGAAAATCAGTGCGTAGCTTCGCCTCGCTTATTCAGCTTTCCACCTTTTTGCCTCATCCTTTTTATGGAAGACAATCAATTCACGCCACAGCCCCGACAAATTCAAATCTCGGCCGAAGAAGCCGCCGAAATCCAATCCCGCTTTTTTGCGCAGGTGTATGGCTGGATGGCCGCCGGCCTGGGCCTCACGGGCGGCATCGCCATGTTTGCCTCCACGTCGCCGGAACTGATAAACTTCGTTTTCGGCACCCGTTTCGTGTTTATGGGGCTGATTATTCTGGAGCTGGTCATCGTGGGCTTTCTTTCGGCCCGAATTTTCGACTGGAGCCTGGGCAAGGTGCAGGCCGCTTTCGTGGGCTACGCCGTGCTGAATGGCGTGACGCTGAGCTGCGTATTTTTGGCCTACACTTCCGCGTCCATCGCCTCCACGTTCTTCGTTACGGCGGGCACGTTTGGGGTGATGAGCCTCTTTGGCTATTTCACCAAAGCCGATTTGTCGGGCTGGGGCAAGCTCCTGAGCATGGCCGTTATCGGGCTGGTCATTGCCATGGTGGTTAATATTTTCCTCAACAACTCGGTGCTGGAAATCGTAACTTCCTTCATCGGGGTGCTGATTTTCACCGCCCTCACCGCCTACGATACCCAAAAGCTGAAGCAGTTCGCGCTGCTGGGCGTGACGGAAGGCGAGGAAACGAGCAACAAGGCGTCCATCCTGGGTGCGCTCACGCTATACCTCGATTTCGTGAACCTGTTCCTGTTTTTGCTGCGCATTTTTGGCCGGCGGCGGTAGGCGCAAATACAACTTTCGGAAGTTCGCGAGTACCCTTGCGCAACGGCTCCTTCTGCAAATCCACTTACCGAAGTGGGCTCGCGGAAGGAGCTGTACTGTTGTAAAAGCGTTAGATAACAACGGTATACCAAGGCGCCGACTTACAGTCCCCAGGCTACTTCGGGTTTGGCTTGCGGCCGCGCTTGGCAGGCTCTTTGGCTACCACCGCCTTATCCACCAACAGCTTCTGCTGGCGCAGTGCGTCTTTGAGCATGTTCAGCGTGGGGAATTCCTCGCGCAGCTCCTGGGCCAGGCGCAGGGCCGGCTCCATAAGGCGCGGGCCGTCGGCGTGGGCCAGGGCCAGCCAGCGGCCAATGGCCCCGTAGAGCGGGCCGCCGCGCTTGGCTCCGGCGTGGCCGTTGAGGTAGGCGCGGCTGCGGGTTTCAAGCGCCACCATGAGGGCGGTGGGGTCGGCGGCAGCCAGCAGGGCAAGGGCAGTCTCCATCTCCTGAGCGGGGCTGATGAACAGCCATTCGAGGCCCATCACGAACTCGCGCAGGGCGGCAGTGTCGGTTTCGGTGGCCAGCAGTTCGGCGGCGAAGGCTACGCTGCCGCGCCGCTTTTGGGCGGCGGCCACGGCCTCCCGCACGAAAGCCTGAATGGCGGCCGGTGTGAGCAACGGTCGCAGGCGGGCAAAATCTTCCCGGCTGGAGTTGGCCAGGGCGCGGTGGCGCAGGGCGGCCCGGAACAGGTCGGGGGCCTGGGCGGCCGTGAAGGTGCCCAGCACGAAGCCGCCGAAACGGTCGGGCCAGGTGGTGAAGGCCGTGGTGGCGGCGCGCAGCAGCCGGGGCCGGTCGGCCTGGGTAAGGTAAAAGTGGAGCAGCTGCTGGGCCACGGCGGGGTCGGTGGGTAGCAGGGTTTCGGCGGCCTGGGCCCAGGCAGCGTCGTTGGGCAGGGTGCGGGCCAGCTGGAGGTGCAGGTGGGCGCGGGTGTCGGGGCTCAGCAGGGCTTTGGCTAGCGCCTCATTAAGCAGGGGCGCGGCGGCGGGGTCGGCGGCCAGGGTCAGCAGCAGGGGCCGCCAGCTGTCCTCGAAACCGTCCCAGGTATCGGCGGGGTTGGCTAGGTGCTGACCCAGCCACTTCAGGGCGGCTTTGAGCTCGGCGGGGGGCAGCACGGCTGCCAGCAGCACGGTGGGCCAGCCGGCAGTGGCCAGGTCGTCGTACCAGCGCCGCAGCACGTCGGTGCCGTAGTGGCCGAAGGTGCCGTAGTCGTCGCTGGCCGGCTCATCAAGCTGGTAGATGGCGACATTGGCCGTGGTCCAGTAGCGCAGGGCGGTGGTGAGCTGGCCGGCGCGGGCCACCCGCAGCAGCTCGGTCACGAAGGGAGCCAGCGTTTCGCGCAGCAGTTCATCGGCGGCTTCCTGCAGGCCTTCGCCTTCATCGTCCTCGTAGTAGCTCTCGCTGTTTTCCCACAGCTCCTCGTCGAATTCCAGCGTTTCCAACGTCTCGGTGAGGCGGGCGGGCAGGTCGGCGAGCAGGTCCTCGTCGGACGCGGCTACGGGCTGGCGGCCGTAGCCCAGAAACTGCCGGGCCAGGTCGTCGCTCTTGGCCAGGGCCTGCTTGAGGAAGCGTAGCTTGTCGCCCTTCTTGCGTTCGGCCCAGGCGGCTTTCACCTCGGTGGCCAGCTCGCTCGCCGCAGCCGGCGCTAGCGCGGGCGGGGCGGGCTGCAGGTCCGTGGCCTGGTAGCCGTCGAGCACGGCCAGGCCCAGGGCCACGCTGTGCTTGCAGATGCCGTCCCAATCGTAAGGGCAGGTGCAGGTACATTCCGGTCCGGCCGGGGCCAGGCGCAGCGTCACGCGGTAGCTGCGGCTGCCCTGCACCACGGCGTGGAAGGTATCGCCCTCGCGGCGCAGCTTGGTTACGGAGCCGTTGTTGTAATAGCTCTGGCCGCGGGTGTAGCTGGTGGCGTTGGCCAGCTGGCGTAGGGATTGACGGGTAAACATGGCAGGGGCGTGGCTGGGTCGTGAGGGTCGCAAAATTAGCTTGGCGGGGTGGCACTGCTATTACGCAGTTGCCAGTGTAGCAAGCGTCATGGTTGCTGGTTGTGGCTATTTGCAAAACAGCGTAGCGACGCATCCTTGCGTCTCGTCGCTGAATGAAACCCGCCGTTATTGTTCAACGACGAAACGCAAGGATGCGTCGCTACATCGGCAGACTGACTCTCTAAATAGCTTCAACCAGCAGCTACTCAACGGCTGCTCCATTGGCTTTCAGTACCTGCTGCAAAAATAGCACCTGGTAGGGCAGCGCGGTCTGCCAGTATTCCCAGGTGTGGGCCCCGGGGCGCTCGGTGTAGTCGTGCGGGGTATGGTTGTACACGAGGCGGCGGTGCAGCTCGCGGTTGATGTCGATGAGGCCATCATCTACTCCGCAATCGATGATGAGGGGCAGGCCGTTGCGGTGCATTTGTTCGACCAGGGTCAGCACTGAATTGTCGGTGAACCGCTCGGGATTATCGGCTTCGGAGCCGAGGATGGGGGCCCAGAGCCTGGCGCGGTCGGCGGCCTCGGCGGGTGCCAGCTTGCGGTTCCAGGTGCGCAGGTCGAGGGTGCCGCTCATGCTGCCGGCGGCGCAATACAGGTCGGGGTGGCGGGCCGAGAGGAAGAGTGCGCCGTGCCCGCCCATGCTCAGGCCGGCGATGACGCGGCCCTTGCGGTTGGCCACGGTGCGGTAGGTCTGGTCGATTTTCGAGATGACTTCCTGGGTCAGGTAGGTTTCGAACTGGCTATCGGGGCTCACGGGACTGTTGAGGTAGAAGCTGAAGGTTTCGCCCTCGGGGTTCACGATAATCAGGTTGTACTGGTCGGCCAGGCGGTGCAGCAGCTGCTTGTCGGGTGTCTTGTTCAGCCAGTCGCCAAAATGGCCCCATGCCCCGTGCAGCAGGTAGAGTACCGGGTAATTCGCCTTTTTATTCTTCGCGTAGGAAGCCGGGAGCACCACGGCGGCCCGGTAGGTTTTGTGCATGGCCGCACTCGGAATATCCAGGGTATCGACGCGAGCGGCGCGGGCCGCAGTGGCGGTGGCCAGCAGGAGCAGGGCCATTAGGAGGGAACGCATGGGTGGAGTGGATGAAGGGAAAAAAGGAACGTCATGCCGCGCGCAGGCGAGGCATCTCGCTTGCAATAGTAATTCAATCGTTGGCTAAAATGATTACTACCGCATGCGCAATGCCTCAGCTGCGCTCGGCATAACGGGCACTCATCAGCGGGCGTAACTTTACCCCTCGATTTTTAGCAAATAGCATAATGAAATTCCGCTTACTACTTATTGCCCTGCTGGTCGGTATGGGTAGCGCCCAGGCGAATCAGCTCACCTTTCGGGTTGACATGGGCACCACGGCTGTGCCCGCTGGTGGCGTGCACGTAGCCGGTAATTTCCAGGCCGCTGCCGGCTTTCCGGCCGACTGGAACCCCGCTACCACCGCCCTGACCGACCCCGACGGCGACCACGTCTGGGAAGCCACCGTTAATGTGCCACCCGGTATCTACCTCTACAAATTCGTGAACGGCAACGCCTGGGGCGTTTCCGAATTGGTGCCCGCCACCTGCGGCATCACCGACGGCGGCGGCAACGTGAACCGGCAGGTAGTGGTGGGCGGCTCGGCCGTGCGCCTGCCCATCGTGGCCTTCGCCGACTGCGCCCCGCAGCTGCGCTTTGTCGTGGACATGACCGGCCAGACTGTGGCCCGCACCGGCGTGCACGTTGTGGGCAACTTCCAGGCCCTGGCCGGCTACGGCGCGAATAACGACGCCACCGCGCTGCCGCTGACCGATGATAACAACGACGGCATTTATGAGGTGACGATTTCGCTGCCGGCCCCTGGCATGTTCCAGTACCGCTTCGTGAACGGCAACACCCTGGCCGGGGCCGAAACCGTGCCCGCCGCCTGCGGCACCGCCGATGCCACCGGCACCCTCACCCGCGTGGTGAGCGCCACGGCCGCCGTGAACACCACGCCCAGCTACTGCTTCGGCACCTGCGCGGCCTGCAATGGGGCCACGCTCACCAATTATCCCACGTATTGGTGGAACGATGCCGTGTTCTACGAAGTCTTCGTGCGCAGCTTTTATGACAGCAACGGCGACGGCAAGGGCGACTTCGCCGGCCTTACCCAGAAACTCGACTACCTCAACGATGGCAACCCCGCCACCACCACCGACCTGGGCGTGACCGGCCTCTGGCTGATGCCCATCATGGATTCGCCCAGCTACCACGGCTACGACATTAGCGACTACAAGGCCGTGGAGCCCGATTACGGTACCATGGTCGACTTCGATGCCTTCCTGGCCGCCGCCCACCGGCGCGGCATCAAGGTGATATTAGACATGGTGCTTAACCACTCGTCCAGCCAGCATCCGTGGTTCACGCAGGCGGCGGCCAGCACCACCAGCCCCTACCGCAACTGGTATTTGTGGTCGCCCACCGACTTGGGCTACGGGCCATTTGGCGGCAGCGGCTGGCACCCGCGCAACGGCAATTATTTCTACGGCGCATTTTGGGAAGGCATGCCCGATTTGAACTGGCGCAACCCGCAGCTGAAGGCTGCCATGTGGGACGCCGACCGGTTCTGGCTGCGCAAGGGCGTGGACGGCTTCCGGCTCGATGCCGTGCGCTACCTGGTGGAAACCGGCAGTAACACGGCCGATACGCCCGAAACCCTTGGTATTCTGGGAGAGTTTCACGACTCGCTGAAGGCCGTGAACCCCGCCGCGCTATCGGTGGGCGAGGCCTGGACCAACACCAGCGCCGTGATACCCTACGTCAGCAATCGCCGGCTCGACCTTTGTTTTGAATTCGACTTGGCCAGCAGCATTATCGGGGCCGTGAGCCAGGGCAACCCCAACGCGCTGCGCACCCAGCTCAACGTCGTCACCAGCCTCTACCCGCGCCTGCAGTACGCCACCTTCCTCACCAATCATGACCAGAACCGCGTGTTCGACGGCTTGGGCAGCAACGTGGCCCGCATGAAGCAGGCGGCCGCGCTCTACCTCACCATGCCCGGCGTGCCCTTCCTCTATTACGGTGAGGAAGTGGGCATGGCCGGCACCGGTCCCGACGAGGACAAGCGCCGCCCCATGCAGTGGTCGGCCGGCATCCAGTCGGGCTTCACCGCCGGCACGCCCTGGCGTACCATCAACTCCAACTACAGCACCTACAACGTAGCCACAGAGCAGGCTGATGCCAACTCGCTACTCAGTCACTACAAGAAGCTCATTGGCCTGCGCACGGCCAACGAAACCCTGCGCAAGGGCTACTACCTGCCCGCCATCTCGTCGGCCGCGTCAGTACTGGCCTACGCCCGCGTTTTCAATCAGGAAGCCACGCTGATTGCCGCCAACCTGGGCAGCACGGCGGTAACCAGCTCCACGCTTTCGCTCACTATGTCCACGCTTGCCCCCGGCACCTACCAGGTAACCGAACTGTACAGCGGCCTGGCCGCCGGCACCGTCACGGTGAACGCCCAGGGCGGTTTCAGCAGCTTTACCACGACGCTGCCGGCCCTGGCCGCTAATCAGACCTGGGTACTGCGCCTGCGCTCCACCACGGCCACCGGCACGGCCAGCGCCCAGCCCGCCTTCGCCGTAACGCTCTACCCGAACCCCACGGCCGGCGCGGTGCGCCTGGCCTTGGCAGTCGCCCCGGCCGTCCAAAGCCAGCTGCAGGTATTCGACCTCACCGGCCGGCTACTGCAAAAGCGCAGCTTCAGCGGCAGTAGCTACGCGCTGGAAACCAGTGGCTGGGCTGCGGGTACTTATTTCGTGCGAGTGCAATCGGGCACTGCCGTTGCTATGCAGCGGCTGGTGGTGGAGCGGTAAGCGCGGCGGAGAACCCAAAAGAACGTCATGCCTATCTGGCGTCCGCGCAGTCGAAGCATCTCGCGTGTGGTAGTAAATCAATCGTTTGACGAAAGAATTACCATTGCACGCGAGATGCTTCGACTGCGCGGACGCCAGATAGGCATGACGTTCTTATTTATTGATGTTCAACGACGAGACGCAATTATGCGTCTCTACTTCATAAACACCGGTCGAATCAGATTCTCAAACGTGAAAATCTCGTCCCATTTCTCCTGGGTCAATAATCCGCGTTCGGTCACGGCGATGTCGTGCACCGACTTGCCGGTTTTCAAGGCTTCTTTGGCAATCTCGGCTGAAGCCTCGTAGCCGATGACCGGGTTGAGCTGCGTCACGATGCCGATGCTGTTGCGCACTAGGTTCTCCGCGTGGGCCTTGTTGGCCGTGATGCCGATGACGCATTTGTCGCGCAGGGTGCGGCAGGCGTTAGTCATGTAAGAAATCGAGGTGAACAGCGCGAAGCTGATAACCGGCTCCATAACATTGAGTTGGAGCTGACCGGCCTCGGCGGCCATAGTCACCGTGAGGTCGGCCCCGATGACGTAGAACGCGGTTTGGTTCACCACTTCGGGCACCACCGGGTTCACCTTGCCGGGCATGATGCTGGAGCCTGGCTGCAAGGCGGGGAGGTTGATTTCGTTGAAGCCCGTGCGTGGGCCGGACGAGAGCAGGCGCAAGTCGTTGCAGATTTTGGAGAGCTTCACGGCCGTGCGCTTCAGCACGCCGGAGAGCTGCACATATGCGCCCGTGTCGTAAGTTGCCTCAAACAAGTCGCCGGCCAGGCTCAGGTTTAGGCCGGTGATGGTGCGCAGGTGCTCGGTCACTAGTTCGGGGTAGCCGGTGGGGGCGTTGATGCGTGAGCCGATGGCGGTGGCCCCCATGTTGATTTCGTCAATCAGCCGGCGGGAGTCGTCGATGCGCAGCAGCTCTTCGCGCAGGTTGGTGGCGAAGGCGCGGAACTCGTCGCCCATGCTCATCGGCACGGCGTCCTGGAGCTGGGTTCGGCCCATTTTGAGGATGTCGCGAAATTCCTCGCCCTTCTGGGCGAAGGCATCGGCCAGTATTTTCAGGGTTTCGCGGTAGCCCACCAGCTTGTTGTTGAGGGCGATGCGGAAGGCGGTGGGGTAGGCGTCGTTGGTGCTTTGCGAGCAGTTGACGTGGTTGTTGGGGTGGCAGAACTGGTACTCGCCCTTGGCGTGGCCCATGATTTCCAACGCGACATTCGCAATGACTTCGTTGGCGTTCATGTTCACCGAGGTGCCCGCGCCGCCCTGAATCATGTCGGTCAGGAACTGGTTGTCGAACTCGCCGGTGGCCACGCGGTCACAGGCGGCGGCAATGGCATCGGCAATGTTGGCGGGCAGTACGCCGAGCTCTTTGTTGGCCAAGGCCGCGCCTTTTTTCACGTATGCCAGGGCCTGCACGAATAGCGGCTCGTTCTTGATGGGAATGCCAGTGATGTCGAAGTTTTCGAGCGCACGCAGGGTTTGGATGCCGTAGTAGGCGGTGTCGGGCAGGCTGCGTTCGCCGAGGAAGTCGTGTTCGATGCGGGAATTGGACATGTGGGAATTTTGGGGTGGGACGATGGACCTGGTATGGAATGGCCGGATGGCGGGACAAACCTACGGCGGCGCATTGCAACGTGGCGGTTTTTTGCGTGTGTGTGGGTTTGTCGCACGTCATGCAGAGCGCAGCGAAGCATCTTTACCGCTTCGTTACATTCGTGCTAATTACTATTGAGGTAAAGATGCTTCGCTGCGCTCTGCATGACGGTCTTTTTTCATCGTTCAAACCCCACCCATGAAATTCCGCTACCTGCCCATCCTGGCCCTGGCCCTCGCCAGTTGTTCCCAGGCCGATAAATCGGCCACCGCCACCGGCCCCGATGCCCGTTTCGATGCTTTCAAAGGCCAGTTTATCGAAGCCCTGTGGAAGCAGAATCCGGATTATGCCTCCGGCATGGGCTACCATAAATATGACTCGCTGCTGCTCATCCCCAACGCCGCCCAGCGGCAGGCCGATGCTGCGTTCGCCCAGAATAACCTGGCGGCGCTGGGCAAATTCACCCTCGATAGCCTCTCGCCCAACAATCAGATTGACCTGCGCCTGCTCCGCAACGAGCTGCGCGCCGAGCGCTGGTACGCCGACACCCTCAAAAACTGGCAGTGGAACCCGGCCACCTACAACCTAGGGGCCTCGGTGGGTGACCTGCTCAATGGCCGTTATTTCCCGCTCAACCGCCGCCTGCGCAACATTTCAGATAAAATCAGCCACGCGGCCGAGTTCTATGCCGCCGCCCGCGCCAACATCAGCAACCCGACGAAGGAGCATACGCAATTGGGCATCAAGCAAAACGCGGGCGGCCTGGCCGTTTTCGGTTCCGCGCTGGCCGATTCGGTGCGGAAATCAAGCCTGACCGAAACCGAAAAAAAGACACTGACCGACCGCGTGGCCGCCGCCAGCAAGGCCATGCAGGGCTACATGGATTTCCTCAAAAACGACGTGCTGACCAAGGGCTCGTTCCGCCCGTTCCGCATCGGCAAGGAGCTGTTCGACCAGAAATTTGCCTACGACATCCAGTCGCGCTTCACCGCCGCCGAAGTATATGAGCAGGCCCTGAAGCACAAGGCCGAGCTGCTGCACGACATGGGCCACCGCGCCGCCCGGCTCTACCCCAAGTATTTCCCCGGCCAGAAAGCCCCGGCCGATACCCTGGCCCTCATCACGGCCGTCATCAACCAGCTCACCCTGAAGCACGCCCCGCGCGACGGTTTCGTGGATGCCGTGAAGCGCCAGATTCCGACCCTCGTGGCCTTCGTGAACGAGCATAAATTATTGACCCAGGACCCCAGCAAGCCCCTTGTGGTGCGCGAAACTCCGCTCTACATGCGCGGCAGCGGCGCGGGCGCCAGCGTATCGGCCCCCGGCCCCTACGACAAGGGCGCGAATACCTACTACAACGTGGAGCCCCTGCCCGCCGAGTGGACGCCCGCCCAGGCCGAGAGCTACCTGCGCGAATACAACGACTACACCCTCCAGATTCTCAATATTCACGAAGCTATTCCAGGCCACTACACGCAGCTCGTGTACGCCAACCGCTCGCCCTCGCTGGTGAAAAGCATTTTTGGCAACGGGGCGATGGTGGAGGGCTGGGCCGTGTATTCGGAGCGCATGATGCTGGAAAGCGGCTACGGCAACAACTCCGACGAAATGTGGCTGATGTGGGACAAATGGAACATGCGCTCGACCCTGAACGCCGTTATCGACCACGCCATTCAGGCCGAAAACATGAGCGAAGCTGCCGTGGTGGCCATGCTCCGCCGCGAGGGCTTCCAGGAAGAAGCCGAGGCCCGGGGCAAGTGGCTGCGCGCCACCCTCAGCCAGGTGCAGCTCAGCAGCTATTTCACCGGCTACTCCGAAATCTGCGCCCTGCGCCAAGAGCTGAAGCAGAAAGAAGGCAAAGCCTTTGACCTGAAGGCATTCAACGAAAAATTCCTCAGCTACGGCAGCGCCCCGGTGAAATACATCCGGGAGCTGATGCTGCGCAAATAGCGTTGCAGTAGCGCGGACTTATAGTACGCGAATTAGTTGGCTCGCAGCCTCGCAAGCGAAAAGTTCGCGCTACAACCAGCCCGCCGGCCGGCCCGCTACCTTTGAACATGTTTTTTCTGCTCTCGAAGGTTCTCGACTTTGCGCTGCTGCCCACCGTGTGGCTGGTGGCGCTGCTAATTGCGGCATTGGTAGCGCGGCCGCCGCGCCAGCGGCGCTGGCTGGTGGCCGCGCTGGTGCTCATGCTGCTCAGCACCAATCCATTCCTGGCCAATGAGCTGCTGCTGGCCTGGGAGCAACCGCCCGTAGCCCTGGCCGCCCTGCCCCGCCACGCCGATGCCGCCGTGCTGCTCACCGGTATCACCAGCGTCAACAAGTCGCCCCACGACCGGGTGTATCTCGGCCCCGGGGCCGACCGCCTCACCAACGCGCTGTGGCTGTACCGGGCCGGCCGGGTGCGCCGCATCATCATTTCCGGCGGCTCGGGTACCGTAAAAACGGCCGCCCACACCGAGGCCAGCGACCTGGCCACGCTGCTGCGCCTGGCGGGTGTGCCCAACTCTGCCATTCTGCTCGAAAACCAGAGCCGCAACACCCGCGAAAACGCACTGTTCACGCAAAAGCTGGTGGTGGCCCGGCCCGAGCTGGATACGCTCATTCTCGTCACCTCTGCCTTTCACCAGCGGCGGGCCATGGGCTGCTTTGCCAAAGTCGGGCTGCACCCCATCAGCTTCCCGGCCGGCTACCGCAGCGCCGACCGCCGCTTATCGCCCGATGCCTGGCTGGTGCCCAGCCCCGAGGCAATGGTTAATATCAGCCTGCTGGTGCACGAAATCACGGGCTGGCTGACGTATAAAGTGTTGGGGTATTTGTAGCGAAAGTAGGAGGTTGGCAAGGGAATACACAGAACGTCATGCTTCGGCTGCGCGGACGCCAGATGAAGCATGACGTTCTGTGTATCCGAATTATACTACTCCGTTTTCGCTACCGGCACCACCTCCTTGCCAATCCAAATCGACTTCTGGTTAACGAATTCGCGGATGCCCAAATACGAAAGTTCGCGGCCGTAGCCCGACTTCTTCACACCGCCAAACGGCATTTCGGACATCGACTTCACCAGGCCGTTCACAAATACGGCCCCGCTTTCAATCTGGCGGGCCATGGCCTCGCCCTTTTTCGGGTCCCCGGTCCACACGGCGGCCCCCAGGCCGAAGCGGGAGTCGTTGGCGAGGCGCACGGCATCGTCGGCGTTTTTGGCTTCCAGCACCAGCGCCACGGGGCCGAATAATTCCTCAGCGTAAGCACGCTGGCCGGGCTTGATGTTCGACAGAATCATGGGGCGGAATAGGGCCGTGCCGGGCTTGGCCTGCCCGCCGTACAGCTCCACTTTGGCACCCTGGGCCACCGAGTCATTCACCTGCTCGCTGAGCTCGTCGGCCAGGTCGGGGCGGGCCATGGGACCGTATTGGGTAGCCTCGTCGAGCGGGTCGCCGGGGCGCAGGGCCAGCAGGTGGGTTTTGAGGTGGCTGATGAATTCCTTAATCACCTTTTTTTCCACGATGAACCGCTTAGCGGCAATGCAGCTCTGGCCGCTGTTTATCATGCGGCTTTGGGAGGCGGCTTTGGCGGCCAGGGCCACGTCGGCATCGGCCAGCACGATAAACGGGTCGGACCCGCCCAGCTCCAGCACGGTTTTCTTGATGTGCTGCCCGGCCGTGGCCGCCACGGCCGCGCCCGCGCCCTCGCTGCCCGTGAGCGTCACGGCCATCACCCGGTCATCGGCAATGAGCTTCTCCACCAAATCGGACCCGATGAGCAGCGTGCGAAAGCAGGCCGGCGGCAGGCCCGCGTCGTGAAATATTTTTTCCAGTGCCAGGGCGCACTGCGGCACGTTGGAGGCGTGCTTGAGCAGGCCTACATTGCCGGCCATGAGGGCCGGCGCGGCAAAGCGCACCACCTGCCAGAAGGGAAAATTCCAGGGCATCACGGCCAGCACCACGCCAATGGGCTGGTAGCTGATGAAGCTGCGGCCGGCGTCGGTTTTGATGAGCTCGTCGCTGAGAAATTCCTCGGCGTGCTCGGCGTAGTAGTCGCAGCAGGTGGCGCATTTCAGGGCCTCGGCGCGACCGTCGGCAATGGGTTTACCCATTTCCAGGGCCATGAGGCGGGCCAGTTCGTCCTGGCGCTCGCGCAGCAGGGCGGCGGCGCGGCGCAGCACCCCGGCGCGGTGGGCAAACGTGGTGGCGGGCCAGGTAGTCGCCGCCCGGTGGGCCTGCCCGAGAATGCGCTCGGTTTTGGTCCAGCTGAAGGCCGTGAAGCGGCGCAGGACGCGGTTGGTGTAGGGGTTGTAGGACTCGATGGGCATTGTGAATAAAGAAAACCAGGAAAATAAGGAGTGTGCACTGGCTATTGCTGCCGCAAAAAGCGGCGGCCACAAACCGTAGATAAGTAGCTCTTCAACATCATAGCCCTGGCGTGGGTTGTGGTGGCGGCGGCAACCAAAATAGCGGTTGCCGGCTTTAGTTGCGGCCCGTGTAAGGTCGTATACGGGCAATTACGCGGCATACCGTATTTTCGTGTGCTCCGCAAGGCCCCGCCTTTCCGCTTTATTACTCACTTTCAGTCACTCCCGTGTCCGATAATTCGTTAATTTCCCTCCCACCTGCCGCCGAGGAGGACCTGGTCCGGCGCCTGCAGGCCCGCGACCAATCGGCTATGACGCTGTTCTACGACCGGTATTCGGCCACGCTCTACGGCGTCATCTTCCGCATTGTGAAGGCCGAGGACGAGGCTGAGGACGTGTTGCAGGAAGCCCTGGTGAAAATCTGGAATGCCTTTGCCAGCTACGACCCCACCAAGGGCCGGCTTTTCACCTGGGTACTGAACATTTGCCGGAATCTGAGCATCGATAAAATCCGCTCACGACAGCACCGCGTAGGTAGTAAAACAACGGGGCTGGACGATAGTTTGACGGCGCAGCGCCAAGCCGCGCCCACAACCTTCCGCCCCGAGCACATTGGCCTGCAGGAGATTACTCAAAAGCTTATTCCTGAGCAGCGCCAGATTATCGACATGCTCTATTTCGAGGGCTTCACCCAAAGTGAGGTGGCCGAGGAGCTCAACATCCCTTTGGGGACGGTGAAAACCCGCGCCCGCACCGCTATCAAAGTCCTAAGCAAACTTATTCGCTGAACCAACCGTGGAAAACTTCCAAGACTATATAGAATCGGGCATCCTGGAGCAATACGCGCTGGGCGAGCTCTCGGCCGCCGAGCAGGCGGCAGTGGAAGCCCAGGCCGCCAGCCAGCCCGCCATTCGGGCCGAGCTGGAGCAGGTTCAGGCAGCGTTGGGTTTCTACGCCGAAGCCCACGCCATTGCGCCCCCCGCCGCCATGCGCGAGCGGGTACTGAGCAACGTACTGGCCCAGATTGCGGGCCCCGCTGCCAATGCCAGCCTCCGCGCCGATGTGGATGCCGTAGCCCAGACCACCAGCCGCCCCGGCCCCGTAGCCAGTGCTCCGCAGCCGGTGGCCGCCGCGCCCGAAGCCGTGGTGCGGCCCATGTCCTCCGCGCCCGTGCAGGCGTCGGCCAGCCGCTCGGGTTGGGCCATTGCCGCCTCGGTAGCCCTGCTGCTGAGCCTGGGCGGCAATATGCTGCTGTATTCGAACTGGAAAAACGCCAGCTCGGAGCTGGTAGCCCTGCAAAATGACCAGTCCCGCTTTGCCGCTACCACGCAGGTCGTGAACGAGAAGCTGGGCGCGCTGCAACAGGAAAACCAGGTGCTACGCAACGACGAGTTCCGCGCTGTGGCTCTGGCCGGCACCAAAACCGCGCCCTCGGCTCACGCCCGGGTGCTGTTCAATGTCGCCACCCACAAGGTGTACGTAGACGTGCGCAGCCTGCCGCCGCTGCCCGCCGACAAGCAGTACCAGCTCTGGGCCCTCGACAATGGCAAGCCGATTGATGCCGGGGTGCTCACCGTGGCCACGGCCTCGGGCGAAGGCCTCCAGCACATGAAGGATATTGCCAGCGCCCAAACCTTTGCCATGACCATTGAGCCCGCTGGCGGTAGCGCCGGCCCCACCCTGAGCACGATGACGGTGGTAGGTAATATTTAGCCCGCCCCAAATTTAGTTTCATTGCTGTTGCATAGTGACTTGTGCAGCATCTGGTTTTGTTGCTGGTTTCTCGTTGCTGGTTTAATGCTTTTGAGCCGTTTTTCAGGATGAGAAATCAGCAACGATGTACCAGTTGAAATTTGCGGTACAAGCGTTACCAGCGTAACATCAGCTATTCAGTCAGTGAAAAAAGACAGCATCTGGGTTCGTCGAAAATGAACAATGCTGCCTGCTGTCCGTTTGGGCTGGCAGGCGGCATTGTTTGCCACTTAAAAAAAGCAGCTTCAATGTCTATGCACGGCACCATTCTGACCATGCTAAAGCGCTATATGTAAACTCAGTACGACCACAGTACCTGGGTGAAGCTGGTAGAGCTTGCGGGCCTCGATAAAGTAGCGTTCAACCACAAAACCGTTTATCCCGACGAGCATATTTATGCCCTCGTGGGCCACGCGGCCGAGACGACCGACCTCTCGGCCGGGGAATTGCACGAAAAATTTGGCGAATACCTCGTGCCCGACCTCATGTATATGTATCAGCGCCTGCTCAAGCCCGAGTGGAAAATGCTGGATATGCTGGAGCATACCGACCTAACCATGCACAAGCAAGTGCGCCAGGAGCACACCGAAAATTCGCCGCCCATGCTCGCAGTCAGCCGCCTCGGGCCCAACGAGCTGATGATTGATTACGTGTCGCCGCGTCGCATGAGCGGGCTGGCGGTGGGCATCGTGCGTGGCCTGGCCGCGTATTACGACGAAGCCGACCGCATCGACGTGATGCCTACTACCATCAAAGACGGCGAGCGGGTCCGGATTCACGTACGTCGGCACTAGCTTATCTTTCTCTGATTCAATTTCCTTCATTTATTTTTCAATCCATGAGCGACGCTTCGTACTACAACCCGGCCGACCTGGCTAAATTTGGAAAAATCTCCGAATGGCAGCCCGAAATGGGCCGTAAGTTTTTCGATTATTACGGCGAGGTATTTAAAGAAGGCGCGCTGAGCGAGCGCGAGAAAGCGCTGATTGCCCTGGCAGTAGCCCATGTGGTGCAATGCCCGTACTGCATCGACGCCTACACGGCCGACTCGCTCCAGAAAGGGGCCGACGAAGCCCAGATGATGGAAGCCGTGCATGTTGGGGCGGCCATTAAAGGCGGTGCCACGCTGGTGCACGCCACCATGATGATGAACAAAGCCAAAGAACTGTCGATGTAAGGATTGGGGCGGTGCGCTGTCTAAGTAGTTCGAAAGGCCTGCCTCAGTTTTGCGATAACCTATTTGTGCTTAGCATCATCGTGCCTTATATCCTCCTGTAAATTAAATTCATGAAATCTCTCCACGCCCAGCATCACGCGCTGGCTGATTCCACTTACCAGCTCGACGTCCTCAACCCGGCGCAGACGGTGGGTGCCCGCTTTCCTGCCTTCGCCGCCAAGCTGCGCGAAACCGGCCTGCTGCCCTTGCGGCCCACCGAAATGAAGGTGATGCAAATAAACGTGGGCAAAATGTGCAACCAGGTGTGCAAGCACTGCCACGTAGATGCCGGCCCCGACCGCACCGAAATCATGACCCGCGAAACCATGCAGCAGTGCCTGGATGCGCTGGCTCAAACTGATATTCAGGTGGTAGACCTCACCGGCGGCGCACCCGAGATGAACCCGGACTTTCGTTGGTTCGTGGAGGGCATTTCGGCCCTGGGCCGCCAGGTTATCGTGCGCTGCAACCTGACCATCATCGTAGCCAACAAGAAGTATAACGACCTGCCCGAGTTTTTCGTCAAGCACGGCGTACAGGTGGTGTCGTCGCTGCCGCACTTCGCGGCCGGCCGCACCGACGCCCAGCGCGGCGAAGGCGTGTTCGACCGCTCGATGCGGGCCCTGCACATGCTCAACGCCGTGGGCTACGGCGTGGAAGGCTCCGGCCTGACGCTGGATTTGGTGTATAACCCGTCGGGGGCATTCCTGCCCGGCAACCAGGTTAGTCTGGAGCGCGAGTTCAAGCAACGCCTGACCCGCGACCACGGCGTGAGCTTCAATAACCTGCTGGCTATCACCAACCTGCCCGTTAGTCGCTTTCTTGATTATTTAATTGAAAGCGGCAACTACGACGGCTACATGGACAAGCTGGTGCAGGCCTACAATCCCGTAGCCGCCGCCAATGTAATGTGCCGCAGCACCATCTCGGTGGGCTGGGACGGCCTGCTCTACGACTGCGACTTCAACCAGATGCTGGACCTGCCGGTTGCCACCGCTTCGGCCCGGCACATCCGCGATTTTGACCTCGATGCGCTGCAAAACCGGAACATCGTGGTGAACCAGCACTGTTATGGCTGCACCGCCGGCGCGGGCTCCAGCTGCGGCGGGGCTACAGCTTAGTGGCAAATCGAATTTTAAATCTTCTTCCCATGAGCTGGCCCCGTCTCGTTCGCATTAGCCTGAGTGCCGGATTACTTGCGCTGGGGGCCTGCGGGAGCGGAGCCGGTGACGAAACGGCCGGTCCCGGCATGCTCTACAAGCAGCTACTACGCACGCTGTATCATAACACCGTGCCCACGGTGCCCGCCGCTGCCCTGGCAACGGAGCTGGCCAAGCCCACTCCGCCGCTGCTGCTTGACGTGCGCACACCCATTGAATACCAGGTGAGCCACCTGCGCGGGGCCCGCTTCGTGCCCTTCGACTCCGTTGCCACCGTGCAGCTTGCCGGCATCGACCGCAGCCAGCCCGTGGTGGTGTACTGCTCGGTGGGCGTGCGGAGCGAGCGGCTGGGCGAGCGCCTGCACGCCCTGGGGTTTCGCAACGTGCGCAACCTCTACGGCGGGCTGTTTGAGTGGGTGAACGAAGGCCACCCCGTGGTAGACTCCGCCGGCCCCACCAACAATGTGCATCCTTATTCCACATTCTGGAGCCCCTGGCTGAAGCGGGGCCGAAAAGTTTATGAGTGAAGACCTTGCGGCCCACGCTGCGCAATCAGATAGCGACTCCCATTTGCTGGTATTCGCCCGTGTTCCGGCCCTGGGCCGGGTAAAAAGCCGGCTTGCGGCCGGGGTGGGAGCGCCCGCCGCGCTGGCCGTCTACCACGAGCTGCTGGCCATAACCAACACCGCCGTGGTGACCGCCGGCGTGCCGGCCACTGTGTGGCTGGCCGATACTGCCGGGCCGGAGCCCACCACTGCCGAAACCCGCGAGTGGGCAGCCCACCACGCCAAATGCCAGCCCGAGGGCGACCTTGGCGCGCGCATGACCACCGCGTTTGCAGCGGCCTTTGCCGCTGGGGCAGCTCGCGTGGCCATCATCGGAACCGATTGCCCGGGCCTGCGCGCCACGCACCTGAACGAGGCTTTTGCGCTGCTCGAAACCAACGACCTGGTGTTGGGACCTGCCACCGATGGCGGCTACTACCTGCTCGGCCTGCGCCAGCCCCAGCCCGAGCTGTTTCTGAACAAAACCTGGAGCACCGATTCGGTTTTGACCGATACGCTGGCCGATGCCACCCGGCTGGGCTTGCGGGCAGCCTTTTTGCCTGCCTTGCGCGACGTGGACAACGCCGACGACCTGGCCGTCTGGCGCGCTGCGAGCGGAAGCTAGGCCTGTTTTGACCGGCTTGCTTTGCCAGTGTCGCAGGCCCGTTAGTATCTTACGGCTCCTTTCTTCACCTCTCCAAAGCCTGCCCGATATGATGAGCTGCCCGCTGCTACGCCGCTTGATGCCCTTGCTGCTTGCCGGCCTGCTCCTGAGCGGCTGCACGCCGGCCGAAGACAAGCCGGCGAAAGCGCGAACGCCGGTTTCGGCTCAGGCCTTGCAGGCCGTGATGCCTGCTTTCGACCAGCAATGGGCCATGCGCAAGCTGTGGGAGGACGGCTTGGCCGAAGTAGCAACCTACGATGCCGAACGGGTGATTTATAAGAAGAAGCGGCTGTTTGAGTACACCCAGATTACGGTGAAGGAGGCGTTCAACCAGCAGTTCAACGTGAAAACGGACGACTACAAGCGGGATGACCTGTTTCCGGTGATGAAAATCAACCAGTTTTGTAGCATTCAGACCGACCAATACCCGTACCACTACCTCACGTCGCTGTTCTTCCGGCGCGACCAGCCGGTGTCGCTGTTCAAAATGTCGTCGTCGTCGCAGGAATGGTGCGGCAATACCTTCAAGTCCATCATCGACGATGGGGTGAATTTCGAGATGTGGTTTCACTCTTACTGGGATGGCCAGGGCGATAACAACCGCGACCTGCGCCGCGATATCATTCTCGAAGATGCCCTGCCGTACACGCTCCGCGCCCTGAGATTTGACCAAAAGCCCAGCTTCAACCTGACGGTGCTGGATTTGCAGCAAACCAACAAGGCTACGCCGCCGGTCTACTATCAGGCCCGCCTCACCACCGCCGAAGCCCCCGCCGCCGATGCGGCCGAGCCCGCCTGGCGCGTGGCCCTGGTGCTGGCTCCCGGCAAGGAAAGCGTGTACTGGTTCGCCAAAAAATACCCCAATATACTACTCCGCCAAGCTACCTGGGATGGCCGCACCCTGCGCCTGAAATCAGTGCGCCGCTATGCCTATTGGCCTAAGTAACCCTCAGTTGTGGAGTGATAGCCGCATAGCGGCGGCAGGTTTATAGAAACTTAGATGCGCCGTTTACAAGCTTCAAAGGGGCAGTAACTTGGTGATAAAGCACTGTAAAAAAGGGTGCTGCGTTTGGTCTGCCTCGCTTTTCTGTTATCATTCTGCTATCCGATTGCGTAAGCCCAGCGTCAGCTCCCACACCAGCACCCCGAGCGTAACTACGTATTCCAGCGCTACCAGCCACAGGTTTTCGGTGTAGGCGCTGCTGCGGTAGGCGGCGTAGGAAAGCACCGCCAGCCCGCCCCACACCAACGGAAAGCGGAAGCGCGACAGCGCCCCCAGCCCGATGAGCAGCGCGAGATACCACGGATGCACGGTAGTGGCCAGGGCATAATACGCAGTGAGCATCAGCAGCAGCGTTTGGGCCAGCGAGGCCACGGTGAGGCGGCGCTCGCGCCACGCCAGCGCCAGCCCAAGCAGGCCGCCGGTGAGCGCCAGCGCCGGGCCGATTTGGGCAATTTTGTTGTACGTAGTGAGTTGGTAGCCAATGGCCCGTACCACGTAGTAGATGCTGGCATTGAATTCGAAGCTGCGGAAATATAGGTTCAGGCTGCGGCTGATGTTGACGACCAGCGCCACCGACAGGAACGGGCTGAACAACACCAGCAGCGTGCCCGCCACCATACCCGCGTATGCCAGAAACCGCCGCCAGCCCAGTCGCCTGATGAGCAAGGGCAGCACCAGCAGCGGTATTAGCTTGGCGGCCACGCCCAGGGCCAGCGCTCCGGCCGACTTGGCCCATTGCTGCCGGCTCAGCAGCCAGATGGCCAGGAGTAGAAAGCACAGAGCCAGCGCCTCAAAGTGCAGATTGCCAGTGAGCTCCATGATGGGCAGCGGGTGCAGCAGGTAGCGCAGCGCCCGAACCCGGGGCCAGCCCATGGCGGCCAGCAACGCCAGCAGGAGCCAGGCCGTGCCGGCTTCGGCGGCTAGCATTACCAGGCGCAGGCAGGTGACAAACCCGCGCTCGGAAGCCGGAAACAGGCGGGCCGCACCCCCGAATATCGCCTGGCACACCGGCGGATATACCGAGTAGTAGTGCGGCGAGTTGAGCTGCCGGTACAGCTGCTGAAGCTCGGGCAATACCGTGTTGCGCACGCTGGCATCGGGCAGGGCGGTGCGGGCACCGTCGGCAATTATTTCATCGGGCCGAAACCGGAACGGGTTCACGCCGTGCGCTACCAGCAGGCCATCCCAGCGAAAGCGGAAAATATCGTCGGAAAAAGCCGGCGTGGCCGGCAGCCACAGCAGCCGGAACACCAGCGCCGCGCCCAGCCCCCAGCGCAGCGGTAACCGGCTGTGCAGCAGCCACGCATACGCCCCCAGTGCCACCGCAAACAAGCCCGCCAGCTGGCCAAAATCAGCCCGTGGCGTGGCAAAGGCCAGGCCCGTGTACGCCGCGCCGGCCAGCAGCAGCGCCGCAACCTGAGAACCGGAAGGCAGCTTGAGAGACAAGGGTTTCAGCGTTCTGTTAAGTAGGTAGTCAGTAGTTAGTAATCAGTAATCAGGTTTCATCTATCTAAAAAATCACTCAATTGATTTCTGTCTGACTACCGATTACTTATGACTGACTACTTATTTGTCGTCGCGGATGGAATAGTAGCAAATCGCCGCGAAGCCAATGGTGAGCAGCGAGTGAAACGGCAGCAGGCCGAAGTCGTTGAGGTAAAGGCCGGCCGCGAGGCCAAACGCGAAGTACACCGCCAATACGCCTTCCAGAATTACGAGGCCGCCCACGCCGCCGGTGCGGTAGCGCCGCTTGCGGGCGAGGCTGCCGGTGCCGGCCTTGGGCGTACGCACAAATGGGGTGCGCTTGCCCCACCAGCCCAGTACCACGGCCCGGGCATTGTGCAGCGACAGGCCCATCGAAACCGATAAAAACAGCAGGAAAAACACTGGGTAGCGCCACAGTGGCTTGGTGGGGTGGGCCAGCCGCCAGGCAGTGTAGTAGTAATAAATGAGCGGCGTAAACCCAATCAGAAATACCGAAGCCAATCGAAATACGCCCTTAAACTCCTGGTGTTGCGCCCGCACAAACACCAATGGCACGCTCAGCAGCGCCATGAGCATGATGACGATGTAGACGCTGCTGTTCAGTAAGTGGAAAGTGGCCTGGAGCTTCACCGGCAGCGGCTGCTGGGAGCGCCACATGTTGCCGAGGTGCTTGTGGGCGGTTTCGGCCGCGCCCTTGGTCCAGCGGAACTGCTGCGATTTGAGGGCGTCCATCACGGCGGGCAGCTCGGCGGGGGCCACTATTTCGGGGCGGTAGATGAAGCGCCAGCCGCGCAGCTGGGCGCGGTAGCTCAGGTCGAGGTCTTCGGTGAGGGTGTCGGTGTGCCAGCCGCCGGCATCGTCAATGCAGGCGCGCCGCCACACGCCGCCCGTGCCGTTGAAATTGATGAAAAAGCCCGCCGCCGTGCGTCCCACCTGCTCGATGAGAAAATGCGCGTTCAGCCCAAAGGCCTGCAGGCGCGTCAGCAGCGACTCGTCCTCGTTCAGATGACCCCAACGGGTTTGCACCACGCCCACTTTTTTATCCTGCAAAAAGTAGGGGATGGTGCGCCGCAGAAAATCCGGGTCGGGTACGAAATCAGCATCAAAAATGGCTACGAATTCATCCTCATTTTCTTCGAGGCCATAGCGCAGCGCGCCGGCTTTGTAGCCTTCCCGGTTGGGCCGGCACACGTGGCTGATGCGCAGGCCCTGAGCGGCGTAGTGGGCCACGCGGGCGGCGGCCAGGGCCACGGTGGCATCGATGGAGTCGTCGAGCACTTGGATGTGCAGGCGGTCGGCGGGGTAGTCGAGGGCGGCGGCGGCGTCGATGACGCGCTCCACCACATTCTGCTCGTTGTAGAGCGGCAGCTGCACTAGCACGCGGGGCCAGTGGGACGGGGCGGGCGGGGCCGGAGCTAGTCCCTTGGCGTAAGCCCGCAGGGCCAGCCGCGTGAGCTGCCACTGTCCCGCGCTAAACCCCAGGATGAACAGCAGGCACAGGGTGTACAGCACCACCAGCAAAAGGGGCAGTACCGCCATCAGAAACAAAGAATAAAGATTTGCAACACAACCAAAAAAACAGCTCCACCGACCGGGTAGACGCGGGCCGGGCCGGAAACTTACCGACCGGGAAAAATTACCAGTACTTAAAAATCGTCCACAGAATCTTGTAGCCCGCCCCAAGGGTGCCGCGCACCGTGCCCGATACCTTGCTCGTGCCGATGCGCTTGCGGTAGCGCACGGGCACTTCCACGGTGCGCAGGCCCAGGCGGGCGGCCTTCACCTGCATTTCTACGGTCCAGCCGTAAGTTTTGTCTTCCATGCTAATGCGCAGCAGGGCCGGGGCCGTCACTGCCCGGAACGGCCCCAAATCGGTGACAGTGCCGCCGTAGCGAATATTCAGCAGACGGGCGGCCAGCCAGTTGCCAAACCGCTGCTGGGGCAGGAGGGAGCCCTTTTCGCGCACGCCCAGGGCCCGCGAGCCGATGACCAGGTCGGCCTCCCCGCGCAGGAGCGGGGCCAGTAGTTCGGGCATTTGTTCGGGGAAGTCGGAATGGTCGCCATCGAGAAATACGACGATGTCGGGCTGTTCGGATTGGGGCCGGCCAAAGGCGTGGGCCATGCCGGCCAGGCAGGCGTAGCCGTAGCCGGGGCGCGGCTCGCGCAACACGGTGGCCCCGCCGGCCCGGGCCATTTCGCCGGTGTTGTCGGTCGAGTTGTTATCGACCACAATCACCTCCTGCGCCAAACCAGCCGGGATTTCGGCCAGCACCAGGCCAATGGCCCCGGCCTCGTTGTGGGCGGGAATGATAACGCTGACGCGGGGCTGGGGCATGAAGCAAATGGTATAACGGGCCACAAAGATGCCGCCGCCGCCGTAAAGCCGCACCGTGCCGCTACCTTGCGGCTGTTTTTCAACCCCCAGTAATATGCTCCAGGTAGGCCAGCCCGCTCCCGATTTCACGCTCACCACCACCTCCGGCGAAACTTTTCGCCTGGCCGACCAACGTGGCCGGCATCTGGTGCTGTACTTCTATCCGAAGGACGACACCCCCGGCTGCACGGCCGAGGCCTGCTCGTTCCGCGACCAGTACGAGGATTTCAAAGACCTCGGGGCCGAGGTTATCGGCATCAGCTCCGACAGCGAGAAGTCGCACCAGAAATTTACCCAGAAGCACCGCCTGCCCTTCGAGCTGCTGGCCGATACCGACGGGAAAGTGCGCAAGCTCTACGAAGTGCCCCGCGCCCTGCTGGGCCTGCTGCCCGGCCGCGTTACGTTTGTGATTGATAAGAATGGCATTATCCAGTACATTTTCAACTCATTGAGTGGCGCGACAGACCATGTGAGCAATGCCAAGAAAGTGCTGAAAGGGCTGCCTGCGTAACCTCAGCAAAGAGTATTTCGCACAGAGTTGCACAGAGCCAGCCTCTGTGCAACTCTGTGCGAGAAACACCAGCGGAATAATGGGTTTTGCGTAAAGAGCAACATGCCCAGTTTCCTACTGTTTCTCTGGCTGTCCCTGCTGCTGGCCGCCACCATTGCTCCGGCCCAGACTGCACCGCTCAACGCCACGCTCGACGGCTACGAATACCCCTTCTCGGTGCGCTACCTGCCCCTAAAGCTGGAAGGCCAGGCCCTGCGCATGGCCTACATGGACGAGCCGTCCACTGCCCGGCCCAATGGCCGCACGGTGGTGCTGCTCCACGGCAAAAACTTTTTCGGAGCCTACTGGCACGAGACGATAAAAACGCTGTCCGCCGTTGGTTTCCGCGTAGTAGTACCCGACCAAATTGGCTTCGGCAAGTCGGATAAGGCCGATATTCACTACTCGTTTCATCAGCTGGCCCGCAATATCAGGCAGTTGCTCGACACGCTGGGCGTGAAAAAAGCTGTTATTGTGGGGCACAGCATGGGCGGGATGCTGGCCACCCGTTTCGCCCTCCTCTACCCCGAAACCACCGAAAAGCTGGTCCTCGAAAACCCCATCGGCTTGGAGGATTACCGCGTGGGCGTGCCCTTCCAGACCGTGGACCAGGCCGAAGCCACCGAACTGAAAAGCACCGAAGCCAGCATCCGCAAATACCACGCGACCTATTATCTCAACGGCTACCCGGCGGCCCACGACCAGTGGCTGCTGCCCCTCGCCGCCCAAACCCACAGCCCCGACTTCCCCAAAGTAGCCCGTGCCAACGCCCTTACCTTCGAGATGATATATCAACAGCCGGTGAGCTACGAATTCAGCCGAATAACGGTGCCTACGCTACTCATCATCGGCCAGGATGACCGTACTGTGGTAGGCAAAGGCCTGATAAAAGACCCCAAAATCCTGGCTCAAATGGGCCAGTACCCCGCGCTGGGCCGCCGCACCGCCGCCCAAATCAAGGGCGCGAAACTGGTGGAGATTCCGAACGTGGGGCACATTTCGCATCTGGAAGCTCCGGCGCAGTTTTACAAGTCGCTGCTTGGATTTTTGGGATAGGGTTAAGTGTTGAGAACTGTTTTTATGGTATGTAAATAAACTTTCGATTATACTCGAACTACCGTTTTTGTGGATGCAGATGGCGGTCCGTAGTCATTGACTATTCCACTTTGAGCGCTTACACGGGCAATTGCGGCGGAGCCGCTAGTGCTGAACAAGCCGTTGTTCTCGCCACCTATACGAGCCAGGCAAGAACTCATGGCCCACCCACGCGTGCGCTAGTGCCTCCACTTTTGTGGGCAGTAGTACCGTGTCAACCGGCGGGGATGTGTGCGGAAAGCCACTGTCGCGAGATTCCAGACCCGCGAGTTCGTAGACCACCTTTCCCTCTTTGAACGCGGAGTCAATGCGCCCGAAGGAATCAAAATGGCCTTTGCCGCGCAGGAAGTACCCGTCACACACAAAAGAGGTTGCCGTCTTTCCCGGAAAGACCAAGCGGTGGTCTGGACTCTTCACGCCCAAGTAAAAAGTGTCGGAGCCGGCTACCAAATAGAAGTTGTCGGCTTGGCCTTGCGGGGTGGGAGAAGCAAAGACCAGCACCACGGGATGGCGGGTATAATTGGTGAGCGTGAGCCGAACAGGAAAGGACGCCAATTCCGGCAGTTGGACGCTGTCCACCGCCAGCGTCACTGCGCCGCTGTCAGGGGGAAGCAACAGGCGCGCTTGCGGGGGAGAGCACGCACCGGCCCCACACAGCAGTAGCAGCAGCCAATACCGGATTCGGCGGGTTTCCATGTTAGGGGCGGGGGCAGACAATCGCTTGCCCGGGCGTGAAAGCTTGGGTTGGACCCACGCCAAGGGGCCACTGCTTGTGGAAGGAAGCGTGTCCAAAGAGTGAAGATTTACCAGTTAACTGAAAAAAAGCTTGCAGCAAGCCTCTACAACGCACGGTGAGTTTAAGAAACTCGTTCACCTTTCAAAGTTCAGGAAATCTCGCTAAGCCATGAGTTTCGTAAACGCCGCACCCCAAACCCATACAACGCTGTTCTATTCTGAATCAGCTAGCTCAAAATCCGCAATGAATCTGCGTGAATCAATTGCGACGACTGATACCGGCCTTCGCGCGGGCCGTTTTCCAGGTTGAGCACGCCGCGGGGGCAGGCGGTGCTGCACATGCCGCAGCCCACGCACGAGGCCCGGATGATGGGCTCGCCGCGCTGGGCGTATTGCTGCACGTCGATGCCCATTTCGCACACGTTGGAGCAGTTGCCGCACGAGATGCATTGCGCGCCGTTGGTGCTGATGCGGAAGCGGGAGAAATGCTTTTGCAGCAGGCCCAGGTAGGCGGCCATGGGGCAGCCGAAGCGGCACCACACCCGCGAGCCCATCAAGGGGTAGAAGCCCACCCCGATGACCCCCGAAAACACGGCCCCGATGGCAAAGCCGTACCATTTGGCCCCAACGTTGCCGGCCTCGCCCAGTAGCGTACCGCCGGTGGCGAAGTGCACCCACAGCAGCGCCGTAATGGCAATTATCAGCCCCAGCACGGTGTAGATAATACGGACCTCCCAGCGCCAGGCGGTGCGGCTGGTATCGGCGAGGTGGCGGTAGGGGTCGCCGGCAGTTTCGGCCAGGCCGCCGCAGCCGCACACCCACGAGCAGTACCAGCGCTTGCCGTAGAAATAGGTGAGCACCGGCGTGGCCACGAACGACATCACCGCGCCCCAGAACACCATGAACACGCCCAGCGCCTGCCCATTCTGGATGAGGCTGTGCACATCACTGGGCCACAGGTACTGGTAGTGCAGCGGCCAGAAGTAGGTGAAATAAAACTCCGGCTGCTGAAAAAACTGGAGCAGCCCCGGAATCAGAAACGCAAAGCCCAACTGGAAAAACATCACCGAAGCGGTGCGGATAACCTGGTAGCGCGAGTGGCGGTATTTCCACAGCGCCCGGCCGCCCATCAGCAGTATCGCCAGCGTGTAGAACGTGCCATAGAGAAACCATTGGTCGGCTGGCTTGCCCCGCAGCGCCTGGCTGAAGCTGTCGAGCGGATGCACCAGGTTGTTGAGCAGGCCAAAATTACCCTTGCCATCATCGCCGCTGTACCAGTATAGCACCACGTAGAAGCCGGTGAGCACCAGCCCGGTAATCCAGGCAATGGCGCCGCGCCCGGTGCTGGCTCGTAGCCAAAGGTTGTCCTGCTGTACGCCCGCCGGGTGCTGGCCGTATTTCAGCCAGCTCCAGGCCAGGGTGCCGGCGCTCACCAGGCCCAGGGCCAGCCAGAACCAGGTAGTGCGGCGCGCGGGGTCGGCATCGGCCCAGGCCAGGAGCAGGGCCAGCAGGCCGCCGGCCACTACGGCCAGCGTGAGCTTTTCGGCGGGCGAAGTCGCGGGCAGGGGCGGGGAGAGAGTAGGCGTCATTATGGAAAAAGTAGAACGTAATGATATCAGGTCGTCATGCTGAGCGCAGTCGAAGCATCTCTACCGCAATACTAAACTGAGTTACTATCGCGGTAGAGATGCTTCGACTGCGCTCAGCATGACGGCCAACTTTTAATGATGGTGGTGCGGCTCGTCGGGCTTACCGAAGATGTTGATGAGCGTACCTACGAGGTAAAAGCCAGCCCAGCATACGTAGAGCCAGTTGAAGCCGGCCGGCAGGTAGCCCACGAAGAAGTGCAGAATCAAGTGCGCGCCGGCGCTCATCAGCAGGCCCGTGAGGGCGATGAACTGGAAGCTGTTGAGGGCCGAGGGACGGTATAGCTTGGAGAAATCCACGGAGGGAGAAATTGAAAATTAAAAATGAAGAATTAAAAATGGATGCATCGAAGTTGTTTAGGAAGTACCCGAAAACAGAAAGAACGTCATTCCGAGCGCAGCCGAGGAATCTCGCGTGAATCGTTGAACGACACCCAAATAACCCCGAGCGAGATTCCTCGGCTGCGCTCGGAATTACGTTCTGTTATTGTTGGAATTCCTACAGCAGCTTCATCAGCGCTACGGCGACGAACCGCCGGAAACAGAATTTTTAACTCTTCATTTTTAATTTTTAATTGAAAAAAGTCCTTTGCGCTGCTTTAGGGCCACGGGCTGCCCGGGAAACTGCCGGTTGAAGTCGGCCACAATGGCCTTTTCGTGCTGCGGAAAAAACTCGGGGTCGAAGTTGGCCGCCCCAAACTGGCTCATGACCGTGGCCACGGGCGTGCGCCCGGCAATCCACTGCTCGCATACGGCGTGGCGCAGGCGCAGGCCCAGCGCGTTGAAGCCCACCACGGCGTGCGGGGCCTCGCTCCTGAAGTATACGCGCACTGCTGCCCGGCTGCCGGGGTGCTCCCAGTAAAAGCTGGCGAGGCCGGGCGTGGGGCCGGCCGGGGCCTGGCCGTAGGTCTGGTATTCGAGGTTGAAGAACTTGGCCGAGTTGAACCAGATGCCACGCCGGTAGGGCGTGGCCTGCCCGGCAATGGTGTGGGCCACGGTTTCGCCCTGCATCCGACCGGTGTACCAAAGCTGCTCGATGGGCACCTCGCCTGCGCCGGGCTGGCGGTGCTGGGCGCAGTCGCCGGCCGCGAATACGTTGGGCACGTTGGTGCGCAGGAATTCATCGACCAGAATGCCCCGGTCGGTTTCCACGTTCGAGGTGCTGGCCAGCGCGAGGTTGGGTGTGACGCCGGTGGCCAGGCCCACCCACTGGCAGGGGATTTCCTCGCCGGCCGTGGTGACTACGGCGCGCACGCGGCCCTGGGCATCGCCCAGAATCTCGCGTAGCTCGGTCTGGTAGCGCACCGAGATGTGGTTTTCCTGGAACTGGCGGTCCACTAGGTGGGCCTCTTCGGGCGGCAGCACCGCGCCCCAGTAGCGGGCGTCGCGCACCAGCACCACGGGCTCGATGCCCCGGGTGTGCAGCATTTCGGCCAGCTCTACGCCAATGAGGCCGCCGCCCACCACCACGCCCCGGCTGATGCCGTGGGTGTCGCGGGTCATGGCTTCCAAATCGGGGAGGTTATAGAGGCCCTGCACGCCGGCCAGCTCCTGCCCGGGCCAGTCAAACAGCTTACTTTCGGAGCCGGTGGCCAGCAGCAGCTGGTCGTAGGCGAGGGTGGTGCCGTCGTCGAGGAGGAGCTGCTTTTCGGCCGTATGGAGGGCGGTGGCGGTGGCGTGCACCAGGGCGAGCCGGTTTTCCTCCCAAAACCAGTCCTCGTAGGGCTTGATGTCCTGCGCGCGCAGGTGGCCCATGTACACGTACATGAGCGCGGTGCGGGAGTAGTGGTGGGCGCTTTCGCTCGATACCAGCGTGATGCGGGCCTCGGGCTGGAGCCGGCGCACGGTGAGGGCGCACGTCACGCCGGTAATGCCGTTGCCGAGAATGACGAGGTGCATGGGCGGGGAGGTAAAAAAGTCAGGTGTCAAATGTAGCGACAAGGTAGGCCGGGCGGCGGCCCGGTGTCTTCGGCCCGGGCAGAAGCAGCGTGGAAGCAACCTGCCTCACTTACGTGAAGGAGGCCGATGCGGAGAAAATCGTGCAGCTGCCCGAAATATTCCAGCGGTATGATAGTGGCTTCAGCACCAACGGTAAAACGGGGGTGATGTATGTGAATCAGTTCCGTTAAAAATGGTCGTATTCCCACCTTGTATACCGCCGAATACTACCCCTACAACTGGATGCTGAACGACCAGAAGCGCACCGACGCCGAGACCGTGGCCAGCAAATAAGCCCCGCCCGGCGTAACGCATTGCCGGGGACTGCGTAAGCCAGAGACACTTCATCCTCTGTCTTCCCAGCTTATGATTCCCGATAATATCTCCGGCGACGGCACCGACCCCAACGAAGGCGAACACGCCGATATTGCTGAAAACAAGAAGTTTCCGAAAAACGAAGAGCTGGAAAAACAAAAAGAATACCAGCAGGAAGAGAGCAACGGCAAAGCCAGTAATGACCCAACTGCCGCCCGCAACGTGGGCCCCAACGGCTACACCCAGCGCAACAACCAGAAGGACCAGCTGGAAAACCTCCACATTGGCGGCTCCGAAACCACCCCGCAGGGCGGCAATAACCACACCACCGCCGGCGAGCAGGCCCAGGGCCCCGGCTTTGAGGCCGAAGGCAGTTACGCACTCGATAAGTTGCGCACAAAGGAGCAGAAGTTTGGCGAAAAAGCCCCCAGCGGCCCCACTAAGTCCGTCAGCGACGGCGAAGCTTCCGGCGAGTAAGGCGTTATCAGACGCGTACATGCAAAAAATGAACAGCCGGGCCGTAGCCCGCTACGACTACGGTCGGGCGGCTCCGGCCCGGCTTGCTTATGCCTTAGCCACCAATGCACTAGGCGGGCATGGGCCATTGACAGTCGCATCCAGGCCACGGCGTTAATTTACTGCCCCAAAAAAAGGGAAGCCGGGGTAGTTAACGCCGCACAAAGCTTAACTTGCGCAGCCTAATTTGGAAGGGAAGCTGTTTAGAAAGGTACTCAAACGGTCATGCAGAGCGCAGCGAAGCATGACCGTTTGAGTACCTTTTGTGACTTCCTAAACAACTCCAGGGTGTCTTTGACCAATAAAAAAATCTGCGCAAGTTTTAATCCACAGTTTACTTTTTTACGATGAATTCAGAAAATCTACCCAAGGTTGATGATGAGCCCTATAATCCAAATTTTGATGCTCAGGATGAGGACGTTATGTCGGGGGGTAATAACAAGCTCACCTATATTCTGGTAGGCATAATTCTGGCGCTGGTGCTGGGCTATGTGGTCCTGCCCAAAGGCGGCGGCAGCGGCATGGCTTCGGTCACGCCCACCTTTATGCTCGATGATGCGGCCGTGACCGCCACGGCCCCCACTGCGGCCGACAGCATTGCCGCCGGTCTCAAAGCCACCCCGGTAGTTGCCGAAGAAGAAAATACCGCTAAAACGACCACCAAAACGACCACCAAAACGACCACTGCCGCCCCGGCTGCCATGGCCGCTGCTGCGCCCGTAGTAACCGCTGCGGCCGCGCCCGTGGAAGATGCCCCGGCCCCCGCGCCCGTGGCTGCTCCTGAGCCGGCCGCGCCCACTACCGTCACCATCTCGGGCAAGATTGAGGATGAGAACGGCCGGCCGCTGGTGGGTGCCACCGTGCTGCTGAAAGGCAGCAGCAAAGGCAGCAGCACCGACGCCAACGGCAACTATACCATGGAAGTGCCCAGCGGCGACAACACGCTCATCTATGGCTACGGCGGCTACGACGACGAAGTGCTGCGCAACAGCGGCAGTAAGCCCGTGAACGTGACCCTCACGCCCCGGGCCAAAACCGGCCGCAAGCGCCGCTAAGCTTCCGGGCAAGTTATCAGTATGAAAAAAGGCCTCCCAGTGCGGGAGGCCTTTTTTTGTGCCAACGAAATAGCGGTTTGTCATTCCGACGAAGGAGGAATCGGGGTGAAAAAATAACGTGTCTTCCTCAGATTCCTCCCGCGTCGGAATGACAGAACCGGTGCTAAGCCCCGGCCTTGCCTCCGAAGCGGCGGCCAAACAGGAAGTATACCGGCAGGCCCAGCGCCACCAGGCCCAGGCCCCGGCGTGAGAATTCGGCGGTGTCGGGGGCGATGAGCAGAATGATGCAGAAGGTCGAGGCCAGCAGCACATAGAGACCCGGCACCAGCGGGTAGCCCCAGGCGCGGTAGGGGCGCGGGGCCTCGGGCCGGGTGCGGCGCAGCACGAAAATGCCGATGATGGTGACGACGTAGAACAGAATTACGGCGAACATCACGTAGTTGAGCAGCTGGCCGTAGGAGCCGCTGAGGCAGAGCAGGCAGGCCCACAGGCACTGCGCCCACAGGGCGCGGCCGGGCACGCCGGCCGCGTTCAATTGGGCCAGGCCGGGGAAGAACAGGCCGTCCTTGGCCATGGCAAAGTAGGCGCGGGAGCCGCTGAGAATGATGCCGTTATTGGCCCCGAACGTGCTGAGCATGATGAGCACGGCCATGACATAGGCGCCGGCTTTGCCCAGTACCGATTCGGCCACGGCGGTGGCCACGCGGTCGTCGGTGGCGTACTGAATGCCGCGGCCGGCCAGGGTGGCGGCCTCGGGCGCGCCGTGCAGGGGCAGCACCAGCAGGTACACGATGTTGATGAGGATGTAGAGGGCCGTGACGATGGCCGTGCCGATGGCCATGCTGCGCACCAGCGTGCGCTCTGGGTTCTGGATTTCCTCGCCCGCGAAGCCGATGTTGTTCCACGAATCGGAAGAAAACAGCGAGCCCGTCATGGCCATGCCGATGGCAATAACCAGCGAATAGCCGCTGATGGGCAGCGGCGCGGCGCTCACGCCGGGGGCCGGGTAGCGGGTGGCCGTCCAGAGGTCGGCGAAGTTGGCGGCGATGGCCTCGTGGTTCAGGCCCAGCGCCACCCCAAAGATGATGAGCAAGGCCAGCGCCACCAGCTTGGTGCTACCCAGCACGTTCTGGATAATCTTGCCGGTGCGCACGCCCTGCGCATTGAGGGCCGTGATGCCGATGATAAGGATGATAGCCAGCAGCTGCACGCTGCTAAACTCGAAGCTGCCGGCTTTAAAAAGCAGGTTCTTCACGCTGAACCAGGGCCGGAGCACGCCCGTGAACTTGGCAAAGGCCACGGCCACGGCGGCAATCACACCGGTCTGAATGACCAAGAACAGCGTCCAGCCATACAGGAAGGCGGTGAGGCGGCCGAAGGCTTCGCGCAGGTACACGTACTGCCCGCCCACCTTGGGGAACATGCTGGCCAGCTCGCCGTAGCTGATGGCCCCGGCCATGGTGATGAAACCGGTGAGCAGCCACACCACCAGCAGCCAGCCAGCGCTGCCCACCTGCCGCGCAATGTCGGCCGAAACAATGAAGATACCGGAGCCTATCATGCTGCCGGTGACCAGCATAATGGCGTCGAAAAGATTAATGGCCCGCTTGAAATGCGGTTGGTCAGGTTGAGGTTCGGTCATAAAAAAGCAGGGATTTTTGTCAAAGAAAACGAAAAGGCCCGCCGTGGAAGGCGGGCCTAGCAATTAAAAGCCGGAAAAGCGTTAAAATTCGCTGCGGTCGTACCAGCTGCGCATGCGCCACGGGTCGTTCCGATTCTTGCGCGTCAGCACCAGCCGGGCCGTGCCCGAGCCCGAAAACCGCTCGTTATCGCGCTGCTCAATGGTGAGCAGGAAGGAGCGTTCCACGCTGGCCAGCGTGTCGGAGGCCAGCGTGTCGGAGCTGGGCAGGTACTGCGTCCACTGCAGGTTGATAGAGCGGGCGGCCCGGAAGAGGCGGTAGGTGGTGTTGGCGTCCACGTCGCGGGTCCAGGAGCGGTCGAGGTTGGCGGCGAAGTCGCGGTAGGTGAACTTGAACTTCGGCGAAAGCAGCTGGCCGTAGAGGGTGGAATCGCGTAATTGGTAGGCCGACCGGAACCGGTCGAAGAAACCGCGCACGTACACGGGGTTGCCCAGCAGCTCGTTCTGGTCGGCGGGCACCTCGTCGAGGGCCGGGGCGAAAGGGTTGCACGCGGGCACCGTCAGCATGAGCACAATGCCCGAGAGCAGCACAGTGGGGCGGGACGGTAATTTCATGAGGCGAAATATACGCTTCGTTGAACGAAGATGGAAACGGTCATTCCCCTCAATGCGAGCTGAAGTATTTTTTCAAATCCGTCCAGCACAGGCCGGGGGTGGTGCGCTGGTCGCGCCAGGATACGATGCGCCACTCGTTGTTGCGGCGGCGCAGGATGAGGCGGATGTTGCCCTGCAAAAGGCCGGCACGGAAGGCCGTATCCTGCTGCGTGATTTTGAGTTGGTACAGGGCCGAAACCTCAGCTGAATCGGTGGTGTAGAGCTGGTCGCGGCGGCCGATGAGAGTGAGCGTGTTGGCGGTGCCGGTAGCCGTGCGACGGCGCAGGCTACTGAAGTAAGTGGTTTCTTCGGGCACGCTCCAGTTGGCAAACAGGGCGGGCGAGGACCCGGCGCTGGTGGGGTCGGGCACGAAGCGGTAGTCGGGCCCGCTGAAGATGCGCTCGTAGTTACCCACGTTCACGCTTTGCACGGCCGTGGTGAAGTTGGCCAGCAGAATATCAATCTGGGTGGGCTGAATCCACTCGCTGGCCGTTGCTGCGGGCTCGGGCTCGCGCAGCTGGAAGCAGGCCGGCAGCGCCAGCAGGCCCAACCTGCCCAGGAGGCGGGCCGCGTTGCCGGTTAATGCCTTGGGCCAATTATGCATAATGAAGCAGGGGAGAGGTATTCAGCAGAAAGATACGCGGTGCAGGGCGTTCTAAAAACAAGCCGGCGCGGGGCCGCCCATCGGCCAAACCGCATCCCGCCGTACTTTCGTCGCCCGTCATCCGCTGTCCCCTGCATGTCCCGAAAGCTTCTGGCGTTACTTACCACGCTGCTGTTGCTGCTCACGCTGGCCACGTACGTCTACTACCGGCGCACGCTGGCGGCCGTGCCCGTCGACCCCTACGCCCTGGTGCCCGACGATGCCGTGCTGGTCTTCAGCACCCACGACCACCCCACGCTGGTGCGCCACCTGCAGGAAACCGAGCTGTGGGACAACCTCACGGCCGTGCGCTACTTCCAGCAGGCGGCCGGCCACCTGGCCCTGGCCGACAGCCTGGCCGGCGGCAACTCCCGCCGCCGCAATGGCCTGCTCAACCTGCTGGGCCGCAAGCTGGTCATCACCTCGGTGCACGTAACGGGGCCGGGGGAGTTCGACGTGCTCTACCAGGTGCCGCTGAGCCGCGTGAGCGAGTACCGGCAGGTGCGCGGCCTGCTCGAAACCCTGGGCCGCGACGCCCGCTACCGCCTCGCCACCCGCGACTACGAAGGCCAGGAGCTGACCGTACTCACCGAGCGGCGCAGCGAGCTGAGCCTCACCGTTTTCAACTACCGCAACCACCTGCTCATCAGCACCAACGCCGGTCTGGTAGAAGCGGTGGTGCGCCGCCTGGCCCACCCCGATGCGCCCACCGTGCTGGCCAGCTTTGGCACCACCGATTTGCTGAAGCAGCGCGGCGTGGATGGCTCGCTGCTGATTAACTACCGCCGCCTGCCGCAGTTTCTCGACGTGCTATTTCGGCGCGATGCCCACGGGCAGGTCGACCAGCTCGCCGGGCTGGTGTCGCAGGGCCTGCTGGGCCTGAAGCTGGATGGTAGCCGGGCGCAGCTTCAGGGGTTTTCGAACCCCGAAACGGCCCGGGGGGCGCTCCAGCAGCGCCTGAGCGGCCAGCCGGCTCAGCCGTTGCGGCTCAGCGAGTTCATTAGCACGCGCACGGCACTGCTGCTGTACCTGGCCGCCCAGCCAGCCCGCACCTGGCCCCGGGCCGGCACGCCGCTGGTCGACTCGTTGGGGCGCAATGCGGCGCTGGACAGTCTGCGGGCCACTTTTGGGGGTGAGATGGCCATTGGCTACCTGGCCGCCGTGGCGGCGGGCAGCCGGCCGGGGCGGCTGGCGCTGGTGCGCTGCCCGGCGCCGGCGCGCACGGCCCAGTGGCTGGCCCGCCTGCGCCGCATCGAGAGCAGCTCGCCCGCCTTCACCAAAGTGGGGCCTTACGAAATTCACCCCGTCGGCTTCACCGAAGCGGAGGTGCTGGGGCCGCTGCTGGCCCCGTCCCGCCCCGGCGCGGTAGAAGTGGCGGCCAGCGCCGGCGTGCTGGTGGGCAGCTACCTCGTGCTCTCCGATGAGCTGACCCTGAACGGCTACCTGGCCGACGTGATGGCCGGCCGCACCTGGGCCCAGACCCCGGCCCAGGTATCTTTCCTGCAGGAAACATTGCCCCGTGCCCGCCTGAGCATTTTCGTGGACACGCGCAATAGTTGGAACGCCCTGCTGGGCATCCTCACCGAAGACCGCCGGGCCGGCCTGCTGCGTAACGAAGCCCTGTTCAAGCGCTTCCCGCAGTTCGCCTTCCAGCTGATGCCGGCCGAGAACGAGGCCGCGCCCGATGCGCAGTACTTTACCCAGCTGCTGCTGCGCCACCCCGACCTGGGCCCGGCCAGGGCGCAGGCCGGCGGCGCGGCGGCCAATGGCCGGGTGCTGGCCTTTCAGCATGAATTGGTGGGAATGCCCACGGTGCTGCCCGCCCTGGGTACCCGCATTCCGGCCGTGGTAGTGCAGGATTCGGCTAATACACTGCACTTTGTAAGTGCTGATAATACGGTGCTGTGGTCCGATACCCTGGCCGGGCCGGCCGTGGGACTGGCGCTGCTACCCAGCGGCGGTGGCGTGCCGGGCGGGCTGCTGCTGGGGGCTGGCCACCGCCTGCACCTGCTGGCCAACGATGGCCGCGAAGTATTACCCTTTCCCCTCAACCTGCCCGATACCGTGCACATCGCCGCGCTGCTGGCCGCCCCCGCCGGCCCCGATGCGCCCGCCCGCCTGCTGGCCCGCACCGCCGGCCACGAGCTGCGGCTGCTCGATGCCCGGGGCCACCTCTTCCCCGGCTGGCAGCCCAAGCGCCTCGATTTCCCGCTGGCCGGCGAGCCCGCGCTGCTCAGCGTGAGCGGGCGCGATGTGGTGGTGGCCCCGCTCCAGAACGGCTACGTGTACGCCTTCGATGGCCAGGGCAACCTGTTCCCGGGCTTTCCGCTGAGCCTGGGGGCGCGGCTGGCCGGCAACCTGCTGGTGCAGGCCGGCACCACCCTGGGCCGCACCCACCTCACCGCCGTAAACCAGCACGGCGAGTTGGTTACGTTCACGCTCAGCGGCGACATCCTGACCCGCCGCCGGGTGGCTACCTGGAGCCGCACGGCGCGCTTTCACTTGGTGCCCGATGCCCGGGGCCGCAGCTTCGTGGTTACCCGCGAAGATGGCAACCAGCTCGATGTGTATCTGCCCAATCAGGCGGCCCCGCTGCTCACCCAGCGCTTCGTAACCTCGGGCGAGATGCCGGTGCAGCTCTTTGATTTTGGCAATGGCCGGCTGCTGGTGGCCGTTACGGAGCCCGGTCCGGGCCAGGTGTACCTCTACAATGGTAAGGGCCGGCTGCTGGGCGATGCGCCGCTACCCAGCACCGGCACCGGCATAGGCCTCAGCTACGACGCCACCACGGATGCGTACCAGCTGGTCCGCATTGTGGGCCGTGAGCTGCGCCGCACCGAGCTGAAACTGGCGCAGTAGGGTGCGGGGGCAAATGAAGCAGAACGTCATGCTGAGCTTGCCGAAGCATCTCTACCTCAATACTAAAATTGATTTACTGCTACGGTAGAGATGCTTCGACAAGCTCAGCATGACGTTTTGGTAAATAAAAAAGTATGACTTCTTCCGCCCGCACCGGCCTTGTGGTCGGCAAGTTCTGGCCGCCCCACCGGGGCCACCAGCTACTGCTTGAAATCGCTGCCGCCCAGGTCGCCGAGTTGTTGGTGCTGGTATATGCCCGCCCAGATCCTGAAACGATGCCCGCGCCCGTGCGCGCCCAGTGGCTGCGCGAGCTGTATCGGGGCGATAAGCTGGTTGATGGGCCGCGTATTGGCAGTACGCCATTGCGCATCTTCGCTCTCACCGCCGAGGCCGACGGTGTGCCGCCCGATGCCGCCGACGATACTACCCAGCGCGAGTTTGTGCGCCAGTGGCTGGCCCGGCAGGGCCTGGCAGTGGATGTGGTTTTCAGCGGCGAGAACTACGGGCCGGGCTTCGCCGCGTATTTGGGCGTGGCCCACGTCGCCGTGGATAATGCCCGCCAGCTGGTGCCCGTATCGGGCACGCTGGTACGCAACAATCCGGTAGCATATGCCCGTCACCTGCACCCATTAGTAGCCGCGCAGCTGGGCGTGGTGCCGCCCACTGAGGTGCCGCGCGTGGTATTTCTGGGAGCCGAAAGCAGCGGCAAATCGACATTGTGCGCGGCGCTGGCCGAGGCCTGCGGTACCGTGTGGGTGCCCGAATACGGTCGCACCCTGCACGAGGAGAAAACCGGCAATCTTGATTACGAGGACCTGCTCTACATTGCCCGCCGCCACGCCGAGCTGGAGGACGAAGCTGCCGTCCAGGCCCACGGCGTGCTATTCTGCGATACCAACGCGGCCACCACGGCACTGTATTCCTACTACTATTTCCATCGTTGCGACCCGGCCCTGCAAGCCATGACGGCCGTGTGCGGGCAGCGCTATGCCCACACCTTCGTGTGCACCCCCACCGTGCCCTTCGAGCAGGACGGCTGGCGCGGCCCCGAGGCACTCCGCAGCTTCCAGCACGGCATGATACTGATGCAGCTGGACTACTTGGGCATCGCTTACACGCTGGTGGAAGGGACGGTAGCGGAAAGGGTGGCGCAGGTGCGGAGTCATTTATCAATTAACATTTAACAGCCGTTCAACGGAGCATTTCTGGCTCGTTGAACGGCTGTTAAATGTTAATTGATAAATGTTAAATGAAAACCTACCGATTCGTCAGCCAGCCCTTGCGGTAGAAGTAGTAGAGCTGCATGGCCACTACGCTAAACATCACCAGCAGCACCATGGGGTAGCCCCAGGGGCTGTAGAGCTCGGGCATGTTGCGGGGCAGTATATGGCCGTGCTCGTCTACGTGCTGGAAGTTCATGCCATAAAGGCCTACCACGAAGCTGAGGGGAATGAAAATGGTGCTGATGATGGTGAGCACCTTCATTACCTCGTTCATGCGGTTGCCTTGGTCCGACATATACAGGTCGGTGAGCGAAGAGATGTTGTCGCGGTAGCTTTCGGCCAGGTCCAGGGCCTGAATGGCGTGGTCGTAGGCATCGCGGTAAAATATTTTGAGGGTTTCGGGCATGATTTCCTCGGGCAGGCGCAGGATTTCCGCGATTTTATCGCGCTCCGGGTACACCAGCCGGCGGAAGCGCACCACATCCTTCTTAATGCGCAGGATGCGGTTGAGTAGGCGGCGCGGGCGCTGGTCGGCAAAAATGGCTTCCTCCAGGTCCTCGATGTAGTCGCCGATGGCGGCCATGGTAGGGTAGTAGTGGTCGAGCACCACGTCGGTGAGGGCGTAGGCCAGGTAGAGCACCGGCTGGCGACGCAGGTTGCTGAAATTGGCCCGGATGCGGGTGCGCAGCGAGTCGAGGCAATCGTCGTAGTCGTCCTGAAACGTGAGCACGTAGTTCGGGCCGGTGAAGATGGAAAGCTGGTCGTCGTCGATTTCCAGGCTGCGGGTGAAGTCGGTCATGCGCGACACCATGAACAGGCGGTTATCGTCGAAAACGTCGATTTTGGCCCTTTGGTAATCGTTCAGTACATCTTCCATCTGCAGCGGGTGCAGGCCGAAATCCTGCATCATGCGCTCAATGAGGGCTAAATTGCCGTAGCCGCGCACGTCAATCCAGTGCTTGAGCTCGGAGTGTTGGCGCAGCTGGTCGAGCAGCTCGTCGTAGCGGTCGGTGTATTCGGCTTCGGTGAAGTTGCCGTCGCTGTACGACATCAGAAATAGGCGTGGCTTGAGGGCCCCGGGACGAATGTTGAGCGTGCCGGGGCGCTGGCCCACCTGCTGCTCGCGGGCCAGCCGGGTGGCCTCCCGGTCGGCGATACTGTACGGGGCTGCCCCGGCGGGCTCGGTGAGCGCCGGCGAGCGGTTGGGCGCGGCCTGGGGAGAAGAGCTGAGAGGATTCATGCAGCGGGGAAGAAGCGAAAGCAAGGCGCAATTTCGGCCCTTACGCGTGGCGATGCGATGAAGATGTCTTCATTGGGCCGGCAGCAGGCGCGTAGGCGAAGCGTGGGGCAGTGCCGGGCACTCATTCTGTGCCGTACTTTGCCGGGAAAGCCACACGTTTAAGCGTTGAAAAGTACGGATTCTCTGGTTGCAATGGAAGCGGGTGCGATGGGCCGCGCGGCGGCGCTGGTTGTAGCCGTGGCCGAAAGCGGCCCCTTCGGCCCGGCCGAGCCCCGGCTGCCGCTGGCCTTCGAGTCGTTTCTGTACCTGCGGCCCGCGCACCAGGCCCTGCAGGCGGCGGCCGGCCCAGTGCTCAGCTTTTACCTTGAAGACCCCGCCGCCGGCCGCACCGTGGCGCAGTTGCACGTAGCCTTCGACGCAGCCGCGGGCGCGGCCCACAGCCCCGCGCAGGCCCCTTTTGGCGCCATGCAGCTGGCTCCCGGCCTGCCGCTGGCCGCCCTGCACCTGTTGCTGAATGCCGCCGAAACCGCGCTGCGCCAACGGAGCGTGCGCCGGCTGGCCCTGCGCGGCTACCCCTTTGCCTACGACCCCGCCGGGGCCGCTACGCTGGCCGAGGCCCTGCGCCAGCGCCACTACCGCGTGGCCCTGGCCGAGCAGAACTACTACCTCGACCCCACCCGCGACTACGAAGCCCACCTGCACCCTTCCGAGCGCCGACGGTTGCACAAGTGCCGCCGTGCCGGCCTGCACTTCGAGCAGGAGCCGCCGTTTCTGCTGCCGGCGGCCTACGCGTTTATCCAGGCCTGCCGGCAGGAGCGGGGACAGGAGCTGTCGCTGCCCCTGGCGCGGGTGCAGGAGCTGTTTCGGCGCTTCCCAAAGGAGCATTTCCTATTCTCGGTGCGTCAGGCCGATGGGGAGTGGGCGGCCCTCACCGTTGCTATTCAGGTTGATAAGCAGGTGCTGTATAATTTCTACCCGGCCAGCCCGCTGCGCTGCAATTCCTTCAGCCCCGTCGTGCTGCTGAATGAGGGCCTGCACGCCTTCGCCCGGGCCAGCGACATGGCGGTGCTCGACCTCGGTACTTCTACGCTGGATACCGGGCCGAATGTCTCGCTGCTGCGGTTCAAGCGGCATTTGGGCGGCGTGGCGGGGTTGCGGCTGAGCTGGGCGCGGGAGCTGTAGGGAGTAAGGAGGGGAGTAGTTTCCGTTCTTTGCGCTTCTATGCCCACTACTGCTCCCATTAAATCTCCCATCCGGCACTTTGTGCGGGGCTCGCTGGGCACGGGCGTGGCGGTGGCGGCGCGGGCGGCGGGCTCACTCATCGTCAACAAGCTGTTTGCCACGTATGCGCCGGCCGGCGGGCTCACCCTACTGGCCCAGTTTCAGAACCTGATGGCCCTGCTCACCACCCTGCCTTACGATGGCGTGCAGGTGGGCCTGGTGAAGTACCTCGCGCCGCTGCGGCCGGGCAGTCCGCGCTACCGTGCCTGGCTGGGCGCGGCCACCGTGCTGAACGCGGCGGCGCTGCTGGCCGGGGGCGGGGTGCTGGCTGCGCGGGGTCTGCTGGGCTGGGGGTGGTGCAGCCTGGTGGTGTTCATGCTGGGTATTTCGTTGATTACCGGCCAGGCGCTGCTGGGCTCGGCGCTGCTGGCGGCGGGGCGGTTGCGGGCTTATATCGGCCTTTCGGTGACGCTGGCCGTGCTGGGCACTGCCGCTACAGCTGCCACGCTGCTGGGCGGCTGGCCGCTGCGGGTGGTGCTGCTGGCTTACCTGGTGGCGCAGGGCCTCACGCTGCTGCCGGCGCTGGGACTGGCGGCGCGGGCCGGGCTGCTGCGGCACTTGCGGCCGGCAGCGCCCGTCAGCCGGCTGGCGCTGCGGCGGCTCAGCCAGTTCCTGCTGATGGCCGTGAGCACGCTACTCTTCGGCAAGGCCGTGGACTACATGCTGCGCGACTACCTGCTGGCCACCTTCGGCCCGGCCCGCACCGATTTGTGGCAGGCCGTGGCCAAGCTGTCGGACAACTACACCATGGTATTTGGGGCGGTGATGAGCAGTGTATTCTATCCCCGGCTGGCGGCTATGGCGGGCCAGCCGCTGGCGGCGCGGCGCTACCTGCGCGGCGTGCTGGCGCTGCTGGCTCCCGTACTGGCCGTGGGCCTGGGGCTGATATACTTGTGCCGCGACTGGCTGCTGCCGCTGCTGTTTGCGCCCCGGCTGCTGGAGGCGCGGGTGTTTCTGGCCCCGCAGCTGCTCGGCGACTGGGCCAAGCTGCTGAGCTGGCTGTTCATTTTCCAGCTCACGGCCCGGGCGCGTACGGGGCCGTACGTGGCGGTGCAGGCGGGCTCGGCGGCGGTGTTTGCGGTGCTGCTGGTGCTGCTGCTGCCGCGCCTGGGCCTGGCCGGCGTGGTGTGGGCGCACGCAGTGCGGTATGGGTTGCTGCTGCTGGCGTGCGGCATGCTGCACCTGATGAAGGGAAATAAGTAGTCAGTCATCAGTAATCGGTAGTAAGACAGAAATAAATTGACTGATTTTTAGATAGATGAAATCCCATTGCTGATTACTTATTACTGACTACCTACTCAAGTCTTATACGTCGATGTGCCGGCCAGCCATTGACTTTGTAAGTCGTTGGTGAATTAATCTTGTGCTTCCGTTTGCCGCCTGTCTTTTCATGCCCAATTCCTCATTCTTCATTCCTCATTCTCCATTAAGCGAAGCGCCCGGCGTCAGCATTATCGCGCTGAGCCACAACCACGCGCCGTTTCTGCGCGAGGCGCTTGATTCCGTTCTGGCCCAAACCTATCCGCACCTGGATGTATGGCTCGTGGACGATGCCAGCACCGATGGCAGTCCCGACATCCTGCGCGAATACGCCGCCCGCCACCCCACCTGGCACCTGCTGCTACTATCCGAAAACGTGGGCAACTGCCGCGCCTTCAACACCGCCTTTTTTCAAAGTGAAGGCGAGCTCGTGATTGACTTTGCCACCGATGACGTGCTGCTGCCGGCGCGGGTGGCACTGCAGGTAGCGCAGTTTCAGGCCGCCGCCGCAGTAGTAGGCATGGTGTATTCCAATTGCGAGCTGATTGACGAAGCCGGCCGCTCGCTGGGCCTGCACCACCGGCCCAACGGCCCCAACCAGCTGCGCCCCGCGCCCGCCAGCGGCTGGGTCTTTGCCGAGGTGCTGCGGCGCTACTTCATCAGCACGCCCACCATGATGATGCGCCGCGCCTGCCTCCAAAGCCTGGGTGGCTACGACGACACCCTGGCCTACGAGGACTTCGATTTCTGGGTGCGGGCCAGCCGCGACTGGCAGTTTCTGTACCTCGACGAAGTGACCACCCGCAAGCGCAGGCACCCGCGGAGCATGAGCGCCAAGGCCTACCAGCGCCACGACCCCTACCTGGCCTCCACCATCCGCGTCTGCACCAAAGCCCTGGCCCTGGCCCGCACCCCCGCCGAGCGTGCCGCCCTGGCCGTGCGCCTGCGCTGGGAGCTGCGCCAGGCCGTGCGCCGCCACCGCTACGCCGAAGCGCGTACCCTGAGCCAACTGCTGGGCCAAACCATCCGCCTCACGCTCCTCGACCGCGCACTGGCCGCGTGGAGTAGGCTGTTGGCGTAGATTCCCTGTTAATTTTGACGATTCCAATCCAAACTTCTACCGCGAGCCCTACCCCGCCATGAATCCGACCGACCCGGCCGCCGATGCCATGCCCTTCGACCATCTGCACCTCGATGGGCAGCCTCTGGCCTACCGGGTAGAGGGGGCGCCCGTGGCCGTGGCCAGCGAGCAGGTGCTGCTGGCCCACGACACCGACCTGAGTGCCCGCGCACCGTGGGCGGCGGCAGGCTTTGCCGTGGTGCCGGGCCTGTCCGGTGCCGCCCAACGGCAGCTGCAAGCGGGCCTGGCCGAGCTGTTGCGCGAAGCCCTGCGGGCCGCCGGCTGCCCCGTTGCCCCCGATTTCGACATCACGCAATACCACCACGCCGTGGGCGACGACGCTGCCCGCCACCTGGCCGTCATCGCCCAAACCAAAGCCTACGACCTGGCCCGCCTGCCCGTGGCCCCGGCCCTGCTGGAGCAGCTGGTGAGCGCGGCCTGCGGCCAACAAGTGCAGGCGCACAACCCGAACGTGAACGAGGCCGTGTTCCACCTGCGCATAGTGCGGCCCCACCGCTCCGACCAAAATCCTCTGCACCGCGACGCCTGGCTGCCGCGCTACCGCAACGCCCTGAACATTTACCTGCCCGTGGCGGGCAGCACCGCGCAGTCGTCGCTGGTGCTGGTGCCCGGCAGCCACCACTGGCCCGAAAGCGCCGTGGAGCGCACAGCCGGCGGGGCCATTTACCACGGCGTGGCCTACACGGTGCCCGGCGTGCTACGCCCGGTGCGCCCGCTGCACCCCCTGCGCCCCAACCCCGGCCCCGACGAGGTACTGGTGTTTTCGCCCTACCTCCTGCACGGGGCCGCCGCCAACCTCAACGCCGATGCCACCCGGGTGTCGCTCGAAATGCGCTTCTGGCCCGCCTGATGCCGCCGAACCAGCTTTCTTAGCGACTTCATTCACTTTGCCGCCGTGCCGCATTCCGCCCGATTCACCGTTTTTATTCGCGTAGCGCTGCTCCCTTTGGCGCTGGTGGCCGCAACGGTGGCCGGCCTGGGCAGCTACTTCGAAGCCAGCGATGACTTGCTGCTGGCATGGCTGTTTTCGGGCGTCATTGCACTGCGGCCGGTGCCTTCGGTGCCGCTATATTTCCACGGGTTTGGGCATGCGCTGGCGGCCGCCTACACGGCCGTCCCCACCGTGCCGTGGTTTGGCCTGTTGCTGGGGGGAGGCATGCTTTTGGCCACGGTGCTGACTTTCGCGGTGCTCGATAAGCTGCTGCGGCCGCGGTGGCGGGCCGAGGTCGTAACCCTGGCGCTGGTTGTGTTTTTTGGGCTGGCCTGGGTCGAGCACTGGCTGTGGTTTAGCTACGTGCGGGTGGCGCTGCTACTGGCCGGCGCGGCGGTGCTGTTCGCGGCGCAGCGGCCGGGAAGCCGGAAGGCCCTGGCAGTGGGTCTTGTGGGGCTGCTGGCCGCGTGGTGCATGCGGCCCAGCCTAGCCGTAATGGGGCTGGCGGTTGCCCTGCCGGCGGTGGTATGGCTGGCCGGCAGCTGGCGGCAGGCGCTGGCAACGTTGGCTGGCAGCGTTGCTGTGCTGGTGCTGGCCACCCTGCTGGCCGCCGCAGCTCAAACGCCCAACGAGGCCCACACCCAGGCCCGGGACCGTTATTTTGCCCGTATTCTCGATTTCGACCAGCTCCGGCCCCAGCCGCGCACGCCGGCCGATAGCCTCGGCACGGCTGCCCTGAGCCTGTGGCTGATGGGCGACGCGACCGTGGTGAACGAGGAAATGTGCCAGCGGGCTTACCAGTTCGACGTGCGCGATTTTCTCACCCGGGAAGTGCCGGCCAAGCTGTACCTGCGCGCCGGCCTGCTGCTGCGCGACTATTTCCCGCTGTTGCTGGCCCTGGCGGCCACGGCTTTTGCCGCCGGGCGTCGGCCCGGGTTCGCGGTGGGCTTCTGGCTGGTGCAGGCGGCCTTTGCCGGGATGCTGGTTTTTTTGGCGGGCTGGCTCAAGCTGCCCCCGCGACTGGAGCTGCCCATTCTCGATTTCTGGTTGCTGGCCAATGGAGCGTTTCTGCTGAAGCCAACCGAGACTTCGGCGCGCCGGGCGATGCCGGCGTTCGTGTGGCCGGCCTTCGCCTTGGCCGGTGTGGTGGCGGGGCTGCTCTACGGGGCCAAAACCTGGCACCGCCACCAGGTCCTGAGCCAGGAGAGGCGCCAGCACGAAAGCGGCCTGCGTTACATTCAGACCCGGAGTGGCGGCTCGGTTCGCATATTGGCCGGCACCAACGATTTACTGAAAAGTCTCTCGCCCTTTCGCGGTTATTCCCTCGGCCCCGGCCCGGTGCTGCTGCTCACCGGCTGGTCTTCGCACGATGCGTCCCAGGCCCGCCTGCGCCAGGCCCTTACCGGCACCACCGACCAGACCGAATGCCTCCGTCGGCTGGCCCGGCGGCCTACTTTTGGTGTGTCGCTCCAGGCGCTGTGGGTGCTCAGCCCCGAAACGGCGCACTGGCTCAGCCGCCGCTTCGGCCTGGACGGGCCGCGCCTGCTGCTCCACCCCGAAGCGGCCGCAATACCCTGCGGCCCCGACTCGTGGGTACGGGTGTACCACTTTCAGGGGCCGGATAATCCGTGATATTGAGGCTGAAAAGGCACTTTTTAGGTGCCGAATCGGTCAAAATGCCATAATCTTATACCCGCCCCCCTACGGTTGGGTAAGACCTTTGTTGCGCGAAAAGCGTTTCTTTAATTAACCCCTCACGCTTTTTTGCCCCATTTCCATGCAAACCTCCATATCGACTACCCGCAGCGAAGTCCTGCAACAGATGGAAGGCTTCGTGAAATCGAACATGAGCACCTTCCTCAAAAGTGTGGAAGAAAGCTGGCAGCCCGCCGATTTCCTGCCTGATTCGCGCCGTGACACGTTTTTTGACGAAGTAAAGGAGCTGCGCGAAAAAGCCGGTAGCCTCAGCTACGACCTGCTGGCCGTGCTTATCGGCGACACCATCACCGAGGAAGCCCTGCCCAACTACGAAGCCTGGTTCTACGAGCTTGATAACATTAACCGCGACCGCAACAACGGCTGGGCCGAGTGGATTCGGGGCTGGACGGCCGAGGAAAACCGCCACGGCGACCTCCTCAACCGCTACCTCTACCTCAGCGGCCGCGTGAACATGCGCGAGTTTGAGGTGAGCACCCAGTTTCTCATCAACGACGCCTTCGACCTCGGCACGGCCAACGACCCGTACCGTGCCTTCGTGTACACCAGCTACCAGGAGCAGGCCACTAATATTTCGCACCGCCGCGTGGGCCAGCTGGCCCGCACCGCCGGCGACGACCAGCTCTCCAAAATCTGCGGCATGATTGCCGGCGACGAAAACCGCCACGCCCGCGTGTACAAGTCCTTTGTGACCGAGATTTTCAAGTACGACCCCTCGGAAATGATGCTGGCCTTCGAGGACATGATGCGCAAGAAAATTGTGATGCCCGCCCACTACATGCGCGAAATGGGCGTGGAGATGGGTAAAACCTTCGGCCACTTCACCGATGCCGCCCAGCGCCTGGGCGTGTACACCAGCGCCGACTACACCGATATCCTCGATTCGCTTATCGCCGACTGGGATATTGAACACCTCAGCGACCTCACTGGCGAAGCTGAAAAGGCCCGCGACTACGTGATGGCCCTGCCCAACCGCCTGCGCCGCGTGAGCGACCGCATGGCCGTGCCCAAGCTTGAGTACAAGTTCAAGTGGATTTCGTAGCCTCGAGCTACTGCCTGAAAATCAAAAAAAGCCGCTTTCCCTGTTGGGAAGCGGCTTTTGTCATTTGGCGATAGCTGCCCCAAAACCTAAATCAAAGCCAGTATTGGCCCGACGTTCTGGTGTTCAGAGTAGTGTTGGCGGCGATTATTTCTCCACTTTCACGCCTTTCCAGAAGGCGACGCGGCCGGCAATTTCCTTGGCGGCGTCCTTCGGCTCGGGGTAATACCAGGCGGCGTCTTTGTTCTTCTCACCGTTCACGCTCAGCGAGTAGTAGCTGGCGCGGCCTTTCCAGGGGCAGCTGGTTTGGGCCACGCTGTCCTCAAAAAACTCCTTTTTGATGGAATCGGCGGGGAAATAGTGGTTGTTTTCGACCACTACGGTGTTGTCGCTCTCGGCCACAACGGTGTTGTTCCAGATTGCTTTCATTTCATTTAACAATTAAGATTTATCATTTAGCACCTGACTGGTATCGGCTGGTGGCAAACGCTGAGCTGATAGATGGCCCAGCGGTGCTACTAATGAACATCCACGCTCGCTCAGGTGTTTGCAAACTACTACTCGAATGGTCCACGCCATACGATTGCTAAATGATAAATGTTAATTGTTAAATGACATGGTTGGCTTCCGCTTCCGCGATTTTGTTCCCGAAGACCAGCCCGAAAAGGGCTTTGAGTCGTTATTTAAGCTGTTCATGCAGCTCGTTACCATCACCTCCGGCGACGTAGGCGAGGCCCTGCAATGGCTCAATGAGCTCGACAAGCAGTACGGCCTCACCGACGACAACTACGGCATGGGTAATTTCATCGATGACCTGAAGAAAAAAGGCTACATTGATGAAAATGAACAAGCTAAGGGCGAATTCAAGATTACGCCCAAAACCGAGCAGGGTATCCGTAAGAGCGCGCTGGAGGAGATTTTCGGCAAGCTCAAAAAGAGCAGTACCGGCAACCACCGCACGCCCCACACCGGGCAGGGCGACGAGCAGAGCACCGACCTGCGCGAGTTCCGCTTCGGCGATTCGATGGAGTCGATTCAGATGACCGAGTCTATCCGCAATGCCCAGCTGAACCACGGCATGGAAAGCGACGAGTTTATGCTGACCGAAGGCGACCTCGAAGTGCGCGAAAACGAGCATAAGTCCCAGACCAGCACCGTGCTGATGATTGATATCTCGCACTCGATGATTCTCTACGGCGAGGACCGCATCACGCCGGCCAAGAAGGTGGCCATGGCCCTGGCCGAGCTCGTGAAGCAGAAGTATCCCAAGGATTTTCTCGATGTAATTGTGTTCGGCAACGATGCCTGGCAGATTGAAATTAAGGACCTGCCGTACCTGCAAGTTGGGCCGTACCACACCAATACCGTGGCTGGCCTGGAGCTGGCCATGGACCTGCTCCGCAAGCGCAAAACGCCCAACAAGCAGATTTTCATGATTACCGACGGCAAGCCCACTTGCCTGAAAGAAGCCGGCGGCTATTATAAAAATAGCTTCGGCCTCGACCGCAAAGTGGTGAACAAGACCCTGAACCTGGCTGCCGCCGCCCGCCGCGTCAAAATCCCCATCACTACGTTCATGATTACCTCCGACCCGTACTTGCAGAAGTTCGTGGAGGAATTCACGGAGGTTAACCAGGGCAAGGCGTATTATTCGGGCCTGAAAGGGTTGGGCCACCTGGTGTTCGAAGACTACAAGAAAAACCGGCGCAAGACGCTGTAAAATCATCTTTTTTGTTGTGCTGACGAAGGAGGCATCTTATCACGGTTGCTTTTGTCAGCTTATACTATTTCAAACGGCGCGGACGTGATAAGGTCTTTCGCGCGGCTCAGGATGACAATTATCCCCCTTCATGTCCCACGACCAGCTTCCAACCAACCACTCCGCCCACATCACCACCCTCGGCCAGCTGAAAAAATCTGGCTACAAGCCCCGCACCGTGAAAGCCGAGCTGCGGGAAAACCTCATCCGCAAGCTCCGCCTGAAGGAGGACGTGTTTCCCGGCATTTTCGGCTACGATGAAACCGTGATTCCAGAGTTGCAGCGCGCCATTCTGGCCGGGCACCATATCAACCTGCTTGGCCTGCGCGGCCAGGCCAAAACCCGCATTGCGCGTCTGCTCATCAATTTGCTTGATGAGTACATGCCCGTGGTGGCCGGCTCTGAGCTGAACGACGACCCGCTGCAGCCGTTGTCGGTGTTCGCCAAAAATCTGATTGCCGAGCACGGCGACGACACGCCCGTGACCTGGATGCACCGCAACGACCGTTACACCGAGAAGCTGGCCACGCCCGACGTATCGGTGGCCGACCTCATCGGCGACGCCGACCCCATCAAAGCCGCCACGCTGAAACTACCTTACAGCGATGAGCGGGTGATTCACTTCGGCCTGATTCCGCGGGCGCACCGGGGCATTTTCGTGATTAACGAATTGCCCGATTTGCAGGCGCGCATTCAGGTGTCGCTGTTCAATATTCTGCAGGAGGGCGATATTCAGATTCGCGGTTTCAAGGTGCGGCTGCCGCTCGATATCCAGTTCGTGTTCACCGCCAACCCGGAGGACTACACCAACCGGGGCAGCATCGTGACGCCGCTCAAGGACCGGATTGATGCCCAGATTATCACCCACTACCCCAAGTCGATTGAAATCGGCAAGCGCATCACCAAGCAGGAAGCCCGCATTAAAGATGAGCAGAAGGGCATGGTGACCAGCAACGAGGTAATCCACGACCTCGTGGAGCAGGTGGCCGTAGAGGCCCGCGGCTCCGAGTTCGTGGACGCCAAGTCGGGCGTGTCGGCCCGCCTCACCATCTCGGCCTACGAGCAGGTGATTGCCGGGGCTGAGCGCCGCGCCTTGGTGAATGGCGAAGCCAACACCTACGTGCGCCTGGGCGACTTCATTTCGGCCGTGCCCGCCGTAACGGGTAAGGTGGAGCTGGTGTACGAAGGCGAGCAGGAGGGTGCGGGCATAGTGGCCGAGAAGCTGATGGGTAAGGCCATCCGCACGCTGTTCCTGAACTACTTCCCCGACCCCGACAAGAGCAAGAAGCTCAAGAACCGCCCCTCGCCCTACAAGGCCATTCAGGAGTGGTTCGGCAACGGTCACACGCTGGATTTGCTGCACGACGCCAGCACCGAGGACTACAAGCACGCGCTCGACCTGGTGCCCGGCCTGCGCGACATCGTGACCGAGCTGCACCCCAACGAAACGCCCGAGCACACTTATTTCCTCATGGAATTCCTGCTCCACGGCCTGAGCGAGCACAGCCTGATTTCGCGCAACCGCCTCACGGCCGGCGCGCAGTTCAAGGATTTACTGTCGTCGATGTTCACCATGCCCACCTTCGGTGAGGATGAGGACGACGAGGACGATGAGGAAAAGCCGCGCAAGCGCCGGTAATCCCCGCCGTAGCGCGGACTTTCAGTTCGCGCCGAAATACGAAAACGCCCCGCGTACCAATTGGTGCGCGGGGCGTTTTTGCGTGTCGAGTCTTCGCGCTGATGCCAAGAAGGGTGCATCTTTACGGTGTTTATGAGGCCTCCCTCCCGGCTTTTTTGCTCCCGTCCGGTGATGATGGGCCTGTTGCTGCTGGCGCTGCTGCCCTTTCTGGGGCTAATGCTATTTGCCCAGCCCGCCATCGATGACTTCGACAACACTGCCACTGTCGCCAAGCTGGGGCGTTGGGGAGCGCAGTGGTACTGGTACTGGTCGGGACGCTTTGTAGCTATTGGCGTATCTACGCTGCTCAATCCGTTGTCATATGGACCGCGCCATGGGGCTGCGCCGGCGGGGCTATGGGCGTTACGCGGGGTGTTGCTGGCGCTAGGGCTAGCCTTAATAGGTGCCTTGCAGAAGCTGTTGCGGGCCGTGGAACTGGCTCTAGCCCCCCGCGCAGATGGGGCCCGCCCGTGGAATGAGCTGGGCGCTAGCTATGGCCGTGGGCGTATTGGCGCTGAATGCGCTACCCGAGCCGTTTACGCTACTTTTCTGGTACAGCGGGGCGGTGAATTATATGCTGCCGCTAGAGCGTGAGGACAATCAAAGATTTATCTATTTACCTAAGCCAATCTAGCGTAGCACCAATATGCCAAAAGGCGAGGAAGGAAACGGCGGTTTTTTCGTAGCGGGTGGCTAGGCGGCGGTATTGCTTGAGGCGGCCAAAAAAGCGCTCGACTTTGTTGCGGTCGCGGTAGGTTTCTTCGTCCATTGCCAAGGGTTCTACCCGGTTAGGATGGCTGGGAATGACGGCTTCGATGCCCTTTTCGGTGCAATAGGCGTGGGTTGCGTCGCTGTCGTAAGCCGTGTCGGCCAGCACTTTGCCCGGCTGCAGGTCCGCCAGCAAGGGCAGCGCCTGCAGGCTGTCGCCCGCCTGGCCTTCGGTCGCAATCAGCCGCACGGCGTTGCCCAGCGACTCCACGCAGGCGTGAATTTTGGTGCCGATGCCCCCGCGGCTGCGTCCGAGGCACTCGGTGGCGGCGGTGCTTTTTTTTGGCCTGCTGAATGCTGGTGCGCCCGCACGACGGTCGAATCGAGCATGACCCAGTCCAGTTCGGGGGCTTGTAGGGCCTGGAAGGCCCGCTCCCAAACCCCTTTGGTCGCCATACGCCGGAAGCGCTTGCACACGGTGTTGAATTTGCCGAAGCGTTCGGGTAGGTCGGCCCACGGGCAGCCGGTGCGCATTATCCACACGACTGCGTTGAAAAACAAGCGGTTGTCTTTGCCCGTTACCCCGCAATCCGTGGCTTTGCCCGACAAAAGGGGGCTCACCGCCAGCCATTGAGCATCGCTAATCTCATGTCTTCGCATAAATAATTTCTTCGTTATAAACGATTGCCAAAGCAAAGGTAATTATCCTCACGCTCTAGTGCTTACGTTGGGTTTTGCCGCCGCCGCGCTCCGGGCGAGGCAGTTGCTCCCGGGGGCACCTTATCGGCGGCGCTGGGCCAGCGTGGCTACGGTGTGTTTGGTAGGGGCCGTGGGCGGTGGCGAAGTGGCCATGCTATGCTGCGGCGTGCTGCTGGCTGGGCTGGGGGCTTGGCCCTGGGCCAGCGGTATGCCTGCGCCAGTCGGTTTTCGGGGGCTGTGGATGGTATGGGGCGGCGCGTTTCTCCTTACGGCGGGGCTGCTTGTCGGCGCTCCCGGCAACCGGCAGCGCCACGGCATGGCCGCCCCCGATGCGGCCGGGCCTTATCACCGCTGGGTACTGCTGGCTCCGCGCACTGCCCTCGCGGCGGCACGCATGACGGCTCGCCCACCGGTGGCCGGGGCTGCGTTGGTGCTGGCTGCTGCCGTGCTGCTCACTTCGGCCGGGCAGGTTCGCCCGCGTCCCCGGCGGCGGGAGTTGGTACTGGTGCTGGCGGGTTACGTCCTGTTGAACTGCGCCGGAGTAGCCTTCCTGAAGGCATTTTTTATGCACGATAAATGGGTGGAAGCCATGCCCGACCGGGTAGTTAATGTGCTGGTGGTGCAGTTACTAGTGTCGACTACGGTGCTGGCACTGTGGGTCCGGCAGTGGGCACCGGCCGGGCCCGGCCGGCTGCGTGGGCAGGCCGCTACGCTCACGCTTACGGGGCTGGCGCTGGTGCTACTGCTCACGGGCCAAGCCCGCCGCGCCTGGCAGGAACTGCTGTTCATGGCCCCCGACTATGCGTTGCAAATGCAGGCTCGCTACGAGCGGCTGGCGGCTGTCAGCCGCCGAGGTGGGGCCGAAGCGGTGCTGCCGCCTTTGCAGTTGCCGCGAGCTATGGGCTTGCTCGCCCCCATTCCATCGGCTCGGCAGCGCGCAGATGTCCACGTAGAGTTGTTTGAGGATGCTGGGCAGAAGAATAATTTGTTTCTGGCGCACTACTACAAAATTGCCCGCGTCCGGCTGTCGGGGCCGCCGCCGCTGCCGACGCAATAATGCAGTTATACTCCTGAAATACCGAAGCTGTTTAGAAAGTCACAAAAGGTACTCAAACGGTCATGCAGCGCGCAGCGAAGCATCTTGCTCGCATCGTTGAACGGGCCTGAGGATGCGAGCAAGATGCTTCGCTGCGCGCTGCATGACCGTTCGGGGACTTTCTAAACAGCTTCACCATTTAGCTCGTCAAGTTGAGTTGAATACAGCAGCATTTTATCTGCGTAATAACAGAAAACAGACAGGAATATCAGTGATTTTTGTGCACCACTCAGGATTTCCCATGAATAAAATCGCCCAAGTCACCCTGCTGTTCTGGATTACCAAAATCTGCGCCACCACCCTTGGCGAAACCGCCGGCGACCTGTTGGCCCAAACCATGAACGTGGGCTACGGCACCAGCTCGCTTATTCTGCTGGGTATATTCCTGGTGGTGCTGGCTGGCCAGCTGGCCATGTCCCGCTACATTCCGGTACTGTACTGGGCCACCATTCTGGCCACGAGCACGGCCGGCACCACCATGTCCGACTACATGGACCGTACCTTGGGCCTGGGCTATGCCACCGGCTCGTTGATTTTGGTGTCGCTGCTGGGGCTGGTGTTGGGCCTGTGGTGGCTGCGCGAAAAGTCGTTGTCCGTGACGGAAATCAGGACGCGCACCGGGGAGGTCTTTTACTGGGCCGCCATTCTGGTGTCGAACACGCTGGGCACGGCTCTGGGCGATTTTCTGGCCGATGATTCCGGGTTGGGCTTTGGGGGCGGTGCCTTGCTCATTGGCGGCCTGCTGGCGGTGCTGGTGCTGGCCTATTACTTCACCGGCATCTCGCGGGTGCTGCTGTTTTGGGCGGCGTTTGTGCTCACGCGGCCGTTTGGGGCCACGTTTGGCGACCTGCTCACCAAGCCCACCGCGAAGCAGGGGCTGGGCTTCGGTACCGAAGGTTCCTCGCTCATCCTGTTTGGGCTGCTGGTGGCGCTGGTGCTGTATGAAACGCTGCGCCGCAAGCCGGCGGGTGTGGCTGAGCCGGGCGGCATCGCGGCCCGTTAGGCCCCGGGCCGTCGGGCCGGTTTCGCGCCGCGTGGGCCATCGTTTGGTCGTCAATGTACGTACTGCCCCGAAAGCCCTGCTTATGCTTCCCCGAACTCAGCCACCACCACCGTTCCCTTCCTTCGATGCCGATGAGCGCCTGCGCTGGGTCGAGCGCGTGGCTCGGCTTATGGACAGCCAGTTTCAGCTGCCGGGTACCCGCTTCCGCTTCGGGCTCGACCCGCTGTTGGGGCTGCTCCCGGTGGTCGGTGATTTGTCGACCACCGTGGTTTCCATTGCCTTGCTGCTCACCATGGCGCGGCACGGGGCCAGTGGGGCGGTAGTGGTGCGCATGGCGCTCAATATTCTCATCGATACGGTGGTGGGCGGCATTCCCATCATCGGCAACGTGTTCGACTTTGCCTACAAAAGCAACGAGCGCAACGTGGCCCTGCTGCGCCGCCACTACGCCGAGGGACGGCACGGCGGCAGCGGCCGGGGCCTGATACTGCTGTTGCTGGTGGTGCTGGTTGCCATTGTGGGGTTGGTGGGCTGGGGTAGTGTGTTGCTGCTGCGCTGGGGCTGGCACCAGCTCAGCTAAGGAGCTGCTGCTGAAACATCCATTCGCATAAGGTCGCCGTCTGACTGATAGAACTTTTCCTAATAACAAGCAAAAAGGAAAGATTTGCCGGCCATAACGTCTTGCACATACAAAGAAGCTGTTTAGAAAGTCCCCGAACGGTCATGCAGCGCGCAGCGGAGCATGACCGTTTGAGCACCTTTTGTGACTTTCTAAACAACTCCAAAAAAAGGCGGACCGAATGGGTCCGCCTTTCTAATGTGTCGCAAAAGCCAGGCCTTACTGCCAGGTGTCGTTGCGCGTCTGGCTGGTGCCGCTGGGGGTGAAGGTGCGGTTGGCGCCGCCCTCGTACAGCACGTTGCCGGCCGCGTCCTTGCGGATGTATTTAAAGCTAACCGCCGTGCCGCTGGTCGGGTTGATGGTGCCTTTCCAGACGGGGTAGGCCGCGCCGCTGAGCTTGATGGCGTTGGCCGTATTCCAGGCCCCGAGCTGGGCGGTGCTGCCCAGCACGTACACATCCTGGCCGCTCACGGTGCCGCTGTAGGTCACGTTGAAAGCCACGGCCGTGGTGCCTCCCGTGGGGGGCGGGGTGGTGGTGCCGCTGGTGGGCACCCATACGGCGTAGGAGCGGGCCCCCACCGGGAACACCGCGTAGCCGTTGGCATCGGTGGTGATGGTGCCGGCGTTGTTGCCGGTGGCATCGGTGAGCGAGGCGCTCTTGAAGGGGGTGGTGATGCCCTTGCTGGCGGCGCTGCCACCGTCATTCAGCAGCTCCATCAGCCCCTTGTGCGAGGTGTCGCCGGCGCGGGAGTAGGCGTACACGTTGGCATCATTCACACTGGTGTATTCGGCGGCCGCGCCGTAGCCGTTGGCTTTGCGAATGGCGATGAGCTTCTTAATCTGCGCGCCCAGGCCGTACTCGTAATAGTCGCGGTAGAACACGCAATGGTAGCCCTTGTCGCGGGTGAGGATGTAGGCGTAGGCCAGCATTTTCAGGTTGGAAACCGGCGAGAACAGCGCGCCGCCGGTCTGGTCGGTATCGTGGTTATCGACGAACGAAACCGACAACGCCCCGTTGGCCTCGGTGAAGCCGGCGAACTGCAGGCCGCGCATGTCCCAGCTGCCATTGCCGTTGCTCATGTCGTTGAACAGGTAATGCAGCGGCACGTCGAACAGGCTGGTGCGGCCGCCGGTGCTGGCGGCGTAGTTGTTCATGTCGCCTAGGTTGCGGAACCAGGCCTCGCTCACCGCGAAGCGGCCCGAAGTGCCCTTCACCGCATCCCCAGCCACTGGTTCACGAAGGGCGTGTACATGTGCTTGGTGGCATCGAGGCGGTAGCCGTCGAGGCTGAGCTTGGTGGTAACCCAGTTGCCCCAGCCGATGGTTTCGTTGACGTTCGAAGGGTTGTTGTACTGAATCTCGGAGCCGAGCAGGTTATCGTAGGCGTCGCCGTTGGCGTAGGGCTGGAAGTCGTATGCTTTCCATTGGTACCAGCCGTTGTTGAGGGCCTGCTGGGTTGCCGTAAAATTGCCCCAGTGCCACTGGTAGTTGCTGTAGGTATTGTTGCGGCCGGGGTAGGTGAAGCTCGTGTACACGTTGTACTGGCCGTTGGCCAGCTCCTGGGCATCGGCCGAGGAAAGTGGTTCATCACCATGTCCTCGTACACCTGCACGTCTTGGCCGTGCAGCGCCCCAATGGCACTTCGCAGCTGCCCGATGGTGCCGTAGCGCGTGGCCACGGTGCCCTTCTGGTTGAACTCGCCCAGGTCGTAACGGTCATATACGCCGTAGCCCATGTCCAGCGCGCCCGAGCCCTTGTATGCCGGCGGTAGCCACACGGCTGTAATACCGGCCTGGCTCAGCTCGGTGGTTTTGCTGCCCAGGTTCTGCCACCAGGTCGGCGGGTGTGCTGGTGGGCACGTCCCAGTAGAAGCCCTGCATCATCACCCCATTTACCACGGTGGCGTTGGAGGTAGCCGGGGGGCACAGCGGTGGGCGCGTCTGCGCCCGGCGTGAGGGTTTCTTTCGCGCAGCCGGTCAGCAACAGGGCAGCAGCGAGCGATACGCAGGCTGCCCTGCGGAGAAATTGTGTCATAAAGTGGTGGGAATTGGAGTGTGAAGCCGAAAGGCACAGCGCCGGCTAAACCCTATTAAAGTATAGGACTTTGGCATTTGCACTCCTGCTAATTTACCCCCACAATCGATGCCGAAAATTGTATTTCACTCCAAAGCGCAACGATTTAGCATGAGAATATCATAAAAATAATATCTAAAAAAATTAAATAATGCAAAATTTTGCCCAAAATATGGGCCTTGTTTAAAATATTTTCAACATATCCGGCTCCGGCGGTGCCGGGCTGCCCGGGTGGTAAGTGCTGCGGCCCGGCGGGCGGTGCTGGCCCTACTCGCCCAGCTTGCCCGGGCCCAGCCAGCGCGCCACCGGGTAGCGGTTGTGGCCGGGCTCGTGGTAGGCCGAGCTTTGGTACACCCATTCGAGCTGAGCAGGGCCGTTGGCGGCAAAAGCGGCGTTGTCCTGCTTGAGTTTCTCCAGCCGCTCGCGCAGCTTCGGGTCGCGGCGGAGCAGGTCGGTGGCCAGGTCCTCAAACACGTAGTCGGAGAAATGCTCCTTCTGCTGAAGCACGCTGTCGAAAAAGCCCCAGGCGAAGAAGGAGTCGGTGGCCTGCGGCTCCAGCGTTTCCATCAGGTAGCGGATGGGGGCGGCATCGTTCAGGTACACCACCAGGTCGCCGGGGAGGAAAGTGGTGGTTTCCGGGCGGGTTTGCAGGCGCACCTGGCTGTGCACGTAGTGGCCCTCGAAGGGCTTGGGCGTGGTCTTGAAATCCTCGAAATAATACGCTTCCACCGGCGCGGTCACCTTGCGGGTCAGCGGCTCCAGCGTGGCCCCGTTGCGGCGCAGGATATCGGCCACCTCCGTCCAGGCTTTGGGAATGATGTAGGCCGTGGGTCGGCCGGCGGTGGCGGTTGGTTTGAAAGTATTGAAATATTGCACGGGCCGGGTGAAGGGCGCGGCACGGTCGTAGTAGAGGCGGGGCTGGCCGCTCACTTCGCTGGGCTTCATCCGGCCCTCGTAGCCCCGGAACTGCACGGTTTCGTGCTGGGTTTCGTCCAGCGCCCAGACGAGGGGGAAGGTGGTTTGGGCGGCCATGTCGGCGGCGGCCTGGGTGCGGGCGGCTGCCAGCGCGGGGGCCTGCTGGCCCACGGTTTCGAGCATGGTGAGCAGGAAGTCATAGGTGGCGTGCACGCGGGGCGCGAAGGCCTTTAGCATGTGCGTCTCGGGCATAAAGCCAATGGTGTTGAACAACGCCGCGTAGCCGGTGGAGTAGCGCGGCGATTCCAGAAAAGCGCGCAGGCCGCTCTCCGGCGTCTGGCCCTCAAAGTCCACGTAGGGTGTCATCGGCCACTTCTTCTGCTCCATGCGCTTGTAAAGCGTCGGCAGCAGCTGGCCCTGCAGGTAGGTGCCCAGCGCCGGGGCCAGCTTGCTGTGCTGGGTGGCAATGAGTGTCATGGTATATTGATAATCGGCCCCGTTGGAGGTGTGCGTTTCCACAAATACATCGGGCTGCCACTTCTGGAACAGCGCCGCGAAGGACCGGGCATTGCGCGACTCCTGCTTAATGTAGTCGCGGTTCAAATCCAGGTGCCGGGCATTGCCCCGGAAGCCGTAGGCCGCCGGCCCATTCTGGTTCACGCGGGTCGTCGAGTTGCGGTTCAGCATCCCGTCGATATTATAAACGGGCACGATGACGACCGTGACCTGCGCCAGCAGCTTTTGCAGCCGGGGCTGCTGCATCAGGTCGCGCGCCAGCATCATGCTCGCGTCGATGCCCTCCGGCTCGCCAGGATGGATACCGTTCTGGATGAAGACCACCGGTTTGCGTGCGGTAAGCTTTAGCTTGCCGTCCGGGCTTTCCTTCGACGGCAAGCTAAAGCTTACCGCACTACTCAGCACCACTTCGTGCAACGGCCGACCGGCATCGGTGGGGCCGGCCTCGGCCAGGTGCAGGTGCGTGGGGTAGGCGGCGGCCAGCTTCTGGTAGTAGGCGATGCACTCGGCGTAGGTAGCCGTGGTGTTGCCGGCTGGGTCGTTTTCGAAGGGCGTGCGCCAGGCCGGGGCCGGGGCGGGCAGGGTGGGAGCAAGGGCCATGAGCGAAGCAAGGAGCAGGATGAACATAGCTGCAAAGGAACGGCAGGGAAGAAGATGCCCGGCGAGAAACTCACCTTCTTACCAACCGAAGGTCAGCGAAGCTAAGGAGGGGACGCCGGCGCGCAGCGCCGGCTGGGGTGGTTGTTGGCGTTGGATGGCGGTAGGTAGCGTTAGGTAGCATTGGCTGGCAGTTGGGATAATCCCGAACGAAACCCGCCCTAAGCTGTTCAACGCCCTAACCACCCCCGTCCGCGCTTCGCGCGAACATCCCCTCCTTAAAAAAGGAGGGGAGTTTCTGCCTCCGCCTACCTTTGCCCAACCCTAAACATCCTTAGCCCATGTCCGCCGCCCTCCCGCGCCCCCTTATTCTCGTTTCCAACGACGACGGCATCACTGCCCCCGGCATCCGCCACCTCGTTGAAGCCATGGTGGCCCTCGGGGCTGAAGTCGTGGTTGTCGCCCCCGATTCGCCGCAGTCCGGAATGGGCCACGCCATCACCATCGGCCACCCGCTGCGCCTCACCAAAAACCCGGTGTTCGGCCCCGAGGTGGCTGCCTACGAATGCTCCGGCACCCCGGCCGATTGCGTGAAAATCGCCAAGCACTACGTGCTCAAAGACCGTACCCCCGACCTCGTGGTGTCCGGCATCAACCACGGCTCCAACGCCTCGGTAAACGTGTTGTACTCAGGCACTATGTCGGCGGCTATTGAAGCAGCCATTGAAGGTCTGCCCGCCGTGGGCTTCTCCCTCTGCGAGTACGGCCCGAACGCCGATTTCTCGCACGCGGCCGAGTGGGTGACCCAGGTGTGCCGCCACGCCCTCGACCACGGCATCCCCGCCGGCACGGCCCTCAACGTGAATATCCCCAAGAAATCCGAAACGCCCATTGCCGGTTTGCGTCTGGCCCGTCAGGCCCGTGCCAAGTGGCAGGAGGAGTTCGACCGCCGCCTCGACCCCTACCAGCGCCCGTATTACTGGCTGGTGGGCCAGTTCGTAAACCTCGACCCCGGCACCGATACCGACGAGTGGGCGCTGGCCCACAACTACGTGTCCATCGTGCCCTGCAAGTTCGACCTCACTGCCATGCAAGGCCTGGCCCACCTCAGCCAGCAGTGGCAGCTGCCCCTGCCCGAAGCGCAGGAAGTGGCCATCCCACCCCAGCCCGTGTCCTCGGAAGATTACGGGGTAGCCAACCAGGAATAATTCTGTTAAGCTTGTCACCCTGCGCATTCTGCGATTAAAACAGAATGCGCAGGATGACAAGCTTAAAAAAACTTGGCTAGTTAGCCGGCGCTTTGTTGTGGGCAGGAAGCGCGGATTCGCGCGTTTTAATTGGCGAAGAGTGGTGCGCCACTACCAGCCGCACCGTTTTGGGCGGCATGGGGGCCGTGGTCGATTTGCGCACCACCATGGGCGGGGCCGTCAGGCCGGGCAGGGGCAGGGCGCTGCGGTGCAGGGCCACTACCTCGGTGCCCAGGGCCACCAGCAGCAACAGCAACAGGCTACCAAGCAGGATTTTCAGCAGAGTACGCACGGAAAGTAGAATGACTTTCCGAAACTACCAGTACCCCTATGAAGCCGGCATGAATCCCACCAATAATTTGGTGGCCGGCTGAAAATCCAGGATAAATGCCGTGCCCCGGCCCACCTCCGACTCGGCCCGCAGCGTGGCCCCGTGAAAGCCCGCAATGGTCTGGGCAATGGGCAGCCCCAGCCCGTAGCCCTCCGGCGAACCGGGCGCGTTGGAGTTGAAGCGCCGAAACCGGTCGAAAAGGTACGGGATGTTTTCCGGGGCGATGCCGGGGCCGGAATCCTCCACGCGCAGCGTGTAGCCGCCGGTGGGCAGGGGGCGGCCCAGTACCCGGATGCTACCGCCCTCGCGGTTGTACTTAATGGCGTTGGAGAGCAGGTTGCGCACCAGCGTGTGCAGCAGGCTGGCGTTGGCGAGGGGGCGGGTGTCGTCGCCGGTAATGTCTACTTCCAGGGTAATGTCGCGCTGCTGGCGGCGGTCGTCCAGCTCCTCGGCCACCTCGGCCACGGCGGTGCTCAGGCGCACCGATTCGTTGCGCAGGTACTGCTCGTTTTCGATGTTGGCGATGAGCAGCAGGGTGCGCACGGTGTTGCGCAGGCGGTAGAGCGTGCGCTGCGATTCCACGATTTGCTGGGCGTGCTGCTCGGGCAGGGTGGGGTCCTGCAGCATGTTTTCGAAGCGCGATTGCAGGATGCTGGCCGGGGTGAGTAGCTCGTGGCTCACGTTGCTCATGAACTCCCGCTCCTTGGCAAAAGCCGACTGCACCTGCCGCATCAGCGAGTTCAACCGGTCGTCGAGGCGACGGAAGTCAGTGGTATCGGTATCAATGGGTTCAAACTGAAAATCCGACGGCTGCCGGATGCCCCGCAGCTTGCGTATAGTCAGCTCGCGCAGGGGCTCTAGCAGGTAGTGCGCAAAGGCTGCATCGGAAAATACGGTGAGCAGCGAGGCCGCCACCAGCACCCACAGGGCCAGGTTGCGCAGCGTCCCGGTCAGCAGCTCCACCGTTTCCAGGGAGGAGCCAATCTCGACCCGAAATGCTGGCTGGCCCGCCGCCTGGGCCGGCCGCGCAAAACTCAGAATCCGAAAATCCTCCACCTGCTGGTCTACCTGCCGGGGCTCTTCAAAGATGTGCTCGGGCGGCAGGGCCTTGCCGGCGGCTAGCGGCGTGAGCGTAATGTATTCCTGCTTGAAGATGTTGTAGTCGGCGTAGGTTTCGACCCGCTCGCCGCGCTCGAACGCCTGCAGGCCATCGCGGGCAATGAGGGCCAGCACCTGCTGCTTTTTGGCCCGCAGGTACAGGTCGGTGTGGGCCACGGCCACGCGCTGCACAATGGGCGGAATCACCAGGGCCCCCAGCAGCACCAGCAGCAGCTTGGACAGGGCATTGAAGAGGGCAAGCTTGGCTTCGAGACGCATTTTGGTAAATGAGTAAGTGGAGCTGTTTAGAAAGTCACAAAAGGTACTCAAACGGTCATGCAGCGCGCAGCGAAGCATGACCGTTTGAGTACCTTTTGTGACTTTCTAAACAGCTCCAGTGAGTAAATGAGTAAGGCCGAGAGCGGCAATGCTGCTGGTAAGAAGGAAGCACCAGCAAATTTACTCGGTACTACCAGCGTGCAACTCCCATTCACTCACTTACTCACTTGCCATTTTGCTGCTACTCCGCCGCCCGGTAGCCGATGCCGCGCACCGTCTCCAGAAAGTCGGAGGAGGCGAACTGGGCCAGCTTCTTGCGCACGTTTTTGATGTGCACGTCGATGTAGTTCGAGTCGGAATCGTCTTCGAGCACGTTGCCCCACAGGTGCTCGCCCAGCTGCAGGCGCGTGAGGACGCGGCCCCGGTGCAGCAGCAGGTAGTGCAGCAGGTCGAACTCCTTTTTGGTGAGGGGCACTTCCTGGCCGCCGTGCCGCACGATGCGGGCGTTGGGGTCCATGCTAAAGCCTTGGCCGAAGGTAATTTCTGGTCGCTTAAGGTTGAACTTGCGGCGCGTGATGGCCTGCATGCGGCTGGTGAGCTCCAGCAGCGAGAACGGCTTGGGCAGGTAGTCGTCGGCCCCGAGGTCGAGGCCGCGAATGCGGTCATCGAGCGCGCCGCGCGCGGTGAGGATGATGAACGAGGCCTCCTGGTTTTCATTCAGGCGGGCTTCCCGGAGCAGGTCGAGGCCATCGCCGCCGGGCAGGCCCAGGTCGAGCAGCACGAAGTCGTAGCTGCTCACGTAGAGCTTTTCTGAGGCCTCGGCGTAGGTGTAGGCCGAATCGACCAGGTACTGGGCTTGCAGCAGAAACTGCCGCATTTCTTGGTGCAGGCTTTTTTCGTCTTCGATGAGCAGAACGTGCATGGGGCAAAAAAGAGGGTGACGGGTGAGGCTTTCGGGTACAACATACGACATGTGCATCTGAACGGGACATGAAGGACGGTTTTCATTCCGGGCCGGGCCAACGATTCAGCCCCCTCAAACTTTGTGGCGTATCTTTCCCCACAACATCTTGCCACGTTTTCTTCCTGCTTTTCTGATGAAACACTGCTTCCTATTCTGGCCGCTGCTGTTGGCGGCCCTGGTCACGCTGGCCAACAGCGCCGCCGCCCAGGCCCCGGTCAAATCCAAATCTAAAGCCAAGCCCATTGTCACGACGGTGTACATTGTGCGCCACGCCGAAAAAGATTCGACCACCGACCGCACCGACCCTACGCTCTCGGCCCTGGGCCAGACCCGCGCCCTGGCTCTGCGCAAAACCCTGATGGGCTACCACCCGGCGGCCCTTTTCACCACCGAAACCAAGCGCACCCGCGCCACCCTGGCCCCCCTGGCCGAGGCCCTGAAGCTGGAGCCGCAGGTGTACGACCCGAAACGGGGCCGTGACCTGACCGACCGCATTCTGAAAGAATACGCCGGAAAATCGGTGGTTATCGTGGGTCATTCCAACAACGTGCTCTCGCTCATCGACGATTTTGGGGCTACCCCGCCGGTGGAAGAAATCGGCGAAAACGACTACGAATACCTCTTCACCGTGCGCTTGGTGGAAGGAGCCATGCCCACCGTCGACATGCGCGGCTATGGCCCCGAGCGCCGGCAGAGTCCCAAACCAGGCAAGGCTGCACCCATGGTTCAGACTGCGCCCATGAAGTAGCCGCTGCGGCTTGCCAAAGCCGGTAAAGATGCCCAAGGCTGCCGCTTCTCACTGCTCTGCGTGAGGGGCGGCGGCCTTATCTTTTGAGGCCCTGCACCAGTAGCTGCTCCGGCAACTTCCGGGCCTGCTGCTGGCCGGGGCCGCACCCCGCAATGGCCCGCCGCCGTACTTTCGCCCACGCCCGGCCACTACGGTCGCGGATTTCAGCTTGTCGCTCTATGCCTTGTTACGTAAAAAAAATGCTGGTTTTGGCCGGCACCCTATTGGTCATCAACGCTCCGGCTGAGGCCCAGTCGCGCAAAAAAGCCAAGGGCACTCCCGCGCCCGTCGCTGCGGCCCAAGCCGACCAGACCGACTCGCTGGCCCTGCGCAAAATTTTCGATGAAGCCCTGCTGCGCGGCGAGAGCTACGACAACCTGCGCTACCTCACCGGCACCATCGGGCCCCGCCTGTCGGGCTCGCCGCAGGCCCAGCAGGCCGTGGAGTGGGGCAAGGCCACCATGGAAAAAGCCGGGTTCGACCGCGTGTACCTGCAGGAGGTGATGGTGCCACACTGGGTGCGCGGCAGCAAGGAGCGCGGCGAAATCATTGGGAATAAGGACAAAGGCGTGCGGGTGCCGGTGTGCGCCCTGGGCGGCTCGGTGAGCACCGGCGGCAAGCTGAAGGCCGGCGTGGTGGAAGTGCACAGCCTGGAAGAAGTGAAAAATCTGCCCGAAGCGGCCGTGAAAGGCAAGTTCATATTCTATAACCGGCCCTTCAACGATGTCCTCATTGAGCCGGGCGCGGCCTACGGCGGGGCCGTGGACCAGCGCGCCAACGGGGCCATCGAAGCCGCCAAACGCGGGGCCGTGGGGGCCCTGGTGCGCTCCATGACCAGCGCCCGCGACGATAACCCGCACACCGGCACCATGCGCTACGTCGAGGGCGTGGCCAAGGTGCCCGGCGCCGCCCTTAGCACCAATGCCGCCGACCGGCTCAGCCAACTCCTCAAGGCCAACCCCGACCTGCAGTTTGAGCTGGAAATGGAGTGCATTACCCTGCCCGACGAAAAAAGCTACAACGTGGTAGGCGAAATCAAGGGTAGCAAATTCCCGCAGGAAATCATCACCGTGGGTGGCCACCTCGATTCCTGGGACCTGGCCCAGGGCGCCCACGACGACGGCACCGGCTGCGTGCAAAGCATGGAGGCCCTACGCCTGCTGCGCGCCGCCGGCTTCAAGCCCGAGCGCACGGTACGCGCCGTGCTCTTCATGAATGAAGAAAACGGCACCCGGGGCGGCAACGAATACGCCCGCCTGGCCGCCCAGAATCAGGAAACGCACCTCGCCGCCATCGAGTCGGACGGGGGCGGGTTCACGCCGCGCGGCTTCACCGTGGAGGGCGACCCCGCCACGGTGGCCAAGCTGGCCCGCTTTGCCCCGCTGCTGCGGCCCTACCACGCCGCCGACGTAACGGCCGGCCACTCCGGCACCGATATCGAGCCCCTGCAAGCCGCTGTGCACCCCAAAGCCCTCATCGGCTACAAGTGCGACTCGCAACGCTATTTCGACATTCACCACACCGCCGCCGACACCTTCGACAAAGTGAACCGCCGCGAGCTGGAGCTGGGCGGGGCCAGCATGGCGTCGCTGATTTACCTGCTGAGCAAGTATGGCTTGTAAATCACTGATTTTCGCGGATTAACCGTGATTTCGCTGATTTCTTTTCCGTAGAAACGGCCCCACCTGCTTGCGCGGGTGGGGCCGTTCTGTTTCATAGCGGGCTCGTGTTCGGAATCGCCGGAAGACTCCGTTAGCGAATCAGCGAAATCACGGTTAATCCGCAAAAATCAGTGATTTAGTTCTGGCCCAGAATCGAGAACAGCTCGTCGAGCTTGGGCGTGAGGATGATGTCGGTGCGGCGGTTCAGGGCCTTGTTGGCGGGGGAGTCGTTGGCCACCACGGGCATGTACATCGAGCGGCCCGAGGGCGTAACCTGGGCGGGGTCCATGCCGGCCGTGGTGAGCAGGCGGGTGATTTCCGTGGCCCGCATCACGCTCAGGTCCCAGTTGTCCTTAGCCCCGCTGGCCGTGGTGCCTTTGATGGGCACGTTGTCGGTGTGGCCTTCTACCAGCACGTTCACGTCCTTGTTGTCTTTGAGGGCGGTGGCCAGCTTGCGCAGGGCATCCTGGCCTTTGGGGTCTACTTTGGTCGAGCCCGATTTGAAGAGCAGCTGCTCGGAAAGCGACACGTATACCTTGCCGTTTTTCACGCTCACCTGCAAATCCTGGGCGTTAAAGCCCAGCAGGGCATCCGAAACGCGCTGGCGGAGGGCTTTGGTAGCGGCATCTTTCTGGGCCAGGGCATTTTGCAGGTCGGCGATGCGGGCGTTTTTATTTTGCAGGTCGGCATTCTTGTTCTTGATGTCTGTTTCGGCATCGCCCAGATTCTGATTCAGCTGGCTAACCTGCTGGTTTTTATTGAGAATCGAGTTGCGTAGCTCATCCTCGTTGCGGGCTTTGGCCGAGGCCAGGGCATTTTTTTCCAGCGCCAGCTGGTCGCGCGATTTGGTGAGGTCGGAGTTCTGCTGTTGCAGGGCCGCGATTTCTTTCTGGTTGCAGCCGGGCAGTGCCAGCAGCGTGGCACCTAGCAGCATGGTGGGGAGGAGGCGGAAATTCATAAGTGTGAAAGAGAAGTAAAGAAGTCGATTAGACCTCGAAATGGTCCAGCCTTAAAACGGAGCCCACCCGCAGGGGTTACCTTTGGCGAAGTTCTATGCACGTTTCTCCTCTACTTAGCACCGTTTGGAAGCGCATGGGGCCGGCGTGCCGGGCCACCGGACTAGCCGTGGCTCTGCTGTGCGCAGCCGGCCCAAGTGCTGCTCAGGGGCATTCTGGGAGTGCATTGCCCGCAAATCAGCAAGCTCCTGCGCGCTACTGGGTATCGCTGGCCGATAAGGCGGGCGCACATTTTAGTCCGAAGCACTATTTTTCGCCCGCCGCGCAGGCCCGTCGCGTTCGCCAGCACCTCCCGGCGTTTGATGCCACCGACCTGCCCGTGCGGTCCGATTACGTGGCCGCCATCGCGGCGCGGGTCGACACCATAACGCTGGTCAGCCGCTGGTTCAATGCCGTGGCCTGCCGGGCCACTCCGGCCCAGGCCGCCGCGCTCCGGGCGCTGCCCGGCGTGGCCCAGGTCGAAGCGTGGCCGCAGCGCACCGCTGAAGCAGCCGCTCATCAGGCAACCAAACCAGTACGCTACGAACCTGCCAGCGCACCCAAGCCTATTTCCGCCAACGACTACCTGCTGGCCCGCCGCCAAACAGCCTACCTCGACGGGGCCGCGCTGCGGGCGGCCGGACTTGCCGGGCAGGGCATGCGCATTGCCGTGTTCGATGTGGGCTTTAGGGGGCTGCCCGAGCACCCGGCGTTTCGGGAGTTGGTGGCGGGCCGGCGCATCGTGGCCACCCACGACTTTCTGCGCAACCGCGACGACGTATTCATCGGCGGCAGCCACGGCACCGAGGTGATGGGCTGCCTGGCCGGCCGCTTGCCCGGTGGTCCCGGCGGCACGTCGGGCCCGGCCCTGGGCCTCGCGCCCGATGCCGAGTACCTGCTGGCCCGCACCGAGCAGCTGCACCGCGAACGCTACGCCGAGGAGGAAGCCTGGCTGGCCGCCGTGGAATGGGCCGACCGCCTCGGGGCCGACATCATCAATTCCTCGCTGGCTTATACCGAGCAGCGCTATTTCCCCGAGCAGATGGACGGGCACCGCAGCCTCATTGCCCGCGCCGCCAACCTGGCCGCCCGCAAGGGCGTGCTGGTGGTGAGCGCCGCCGGCAACGACGGCGACGACGACTGGGTTCGTATCGGCACGCCCGCCGATGCCGACTCGGCGCTGGCCATTGGCGGGCTCGACCCCGAAACCGGCCTTCACGTCGCTTTCAGCTCCTACGGCCCCACCGCCGACCGCCGGCCCAAGCCCAACCTGGTGGCGTTCGGCATTGTACTCACCACCACGCCGGGCGGCGGCTACGAGCGGCTGGAGGGCACTTCCTTTGCCTCGCCGCTGGTGGCGGGCTTCGCGGCCTGCCTGTGGCAGCAGCACCGGGAGCTCACGGCCATGCAGGTGTTTCGGGGGCTCGAAAAATCGGCGGAGCTGTACCCGTACTTCGACTATGCCCACGGCTACGGGCGGCCCCGCTTCGCGCACTTTGCGCTTTCGGTGCCGGCGGTTGCGGCCGGGCCCACGTTCGATTTTGTGCCCCACGACAGCCTGATTGCCGTCGTCATCCGCCCCGAAGCTGCCCTGCGGCCCGCCGAAACGCTGCCGCTCATGGCCGACCAGAGCGAGCCCGCCCTGCCCGCCGCCCTGCCCGCCCCGGAAGCGAAAAGCCCCGCCGACAACGTCCCGCACGTAGGCCGCGAGCAGCCCGTGGGCCCCAGCCCCGCGCCGCTGCCCGAGCCCAGCTACCCGGCCTATCTCTACTGGAACCTGGCGGACCGGCGCGGCGTGCTGCGTCGCTACGAAACCCGCGCCGTGACGCAGCGGCTGGTAGTGCAGGTGCCGCGCCGCTTCCTGGGCGGGGGTAACGTGCTGCGCGTTTATTTCAAAGGCTACACGGCCACATTTTCAGAGTAATGAAACCTGCGGAACTGAACAGGCAAGGGGGGCTGGCCGGGGCTATGCGCCGGGGGCTGGTGCTGCTGGGCCTGCTGGCCGGAGCCCTGCCCGCTGCTCGTGCCCAGCAGGTGCTGGTGCAGGCCAACGTGGCCGATGACACCGTAAAAACGACTTTCGGCCCCAATCGGCGCTATTTCGGGCACGCTTATTTTGGCTATGGGCTGCTGGCCGGCCCGGCGGGCAGCGGCGCGGCCGTGCGCTATGGGCTGGGCTCGGCGGAGTTGCGCGGCGGCGGGCGGCTCAAGGTCCGGTTCAGCCAGGCGCTGGCGCTCAATGCTGACTTGGGCTATGCCTACCAGCGCTATAATCTGGCCCAAAACGGCCAAAAACTCGTGCCGGCTTCTACCCTGCATCGCAGCGAAAGCTTGGCCCTGCACCAGCTGTATTCCGAGCTCAGCCTGCGGCTGAACTACGGCCGTCGGGGCAACGCCGTGGGCCGCTACGTCGACCTGCTGGCTGGTAGCGGCTGGGTGGCCGCCACCTCCCACATCACCGAAGACGACCCCGCGCCGGGCATCACCTCCGTCGAAACCACCGAGCGGGGCTTGCCTTATTTGCGCCGCTGGTCAGGGTTGGTTGGGGCGCGCGTGGGCGTCGACCGCTATGCCCTTACGGCGCGCTACCGGCTGTCGCCGGTATTTGCGTCCGGCTACGGGGCCTGGCCCGAGCTGCCCCGCTGGATGCTGGGGGTCGAAGTGGGCTTGTTCTGAGTGGGCCAGCGGGCCGGGCTCAAACCCATTGTTGGGCTTTTGCCGTAAAATCCCCGGGCCGGCTTCTCCAAGCTAGTAGGTTTTTATATAGTATCGGCCTCATTCCTCGCCTTACCTTCGTGCATTGAGCCTTCCTTTGGCCTTGCTTTTTTATGAAAACTAAACACCTACGACTTTCTGCCCAAATCCTGCTGGCTGCCGGGCTCACGCTGCAACTGGCCTCCTGCGTGAGCACCGAGCGCGAAGTAAGCAGCTCTTCCACCGACCCTCGCTCTACGTATACGCCGCCGCCCGCCGGCAGCCGTGTGCGCGTGAGCGGCAAAACGGTGCTCAACACCGTGAGTGCTACCCACTCGTTCTCGGACCCGGCCACCCGGGATAATTTCATTTTGCAGCTGCGCGGCCCCCGCGTGCTCACGGCCCAGGCCCACCTCATCGTGACAAGCAGCACCGGCGATACCCTGCGCCACGAAGTGCTGCCCGCCCGCGCCCTGCTCAGCCACACCGATATCGCCGACCCGCAGTCGGCGAGCGTACGCGAACAGGAAATTGCCATTTTGCAGGGCATGAATAACTTCTTTGCCGACACCCATTTCATGCAGCCGGCCATTCCGCCCGGTACCGAGCAGCCCGCCGAGGTAGACGCCAAAACCTGGTCGGCCCTGCGCGAAGACCCCACTACTGTGGGCTTCGATTATCCCGGCGCGGGTGGGTCCGAGCGCCGCATGGCCTATGCCCGCAAGCTGCGCAAGACCGTAGTAATCAGCCAGTAGTCTGAATTTGGTTGATGTTTGACTTTAAGTCGATGACCAAGTTAATTAGCCCGGTCGCCATTCAGTCGCTTCCACTTTCTGTTTTTGAATCATGAAATTCCTGCTCTCTTTCGCTGGCGTATTAGTCGCCATTCTGCTCCTGTTGAAGTTTGTTCCTTCGGCCCCCATCAACCCCGTGCTGCCGTTGCCCCAGGGCCAGCAGGAAGTGAATGGCCACGATTCTGAAGTACCCAAAGGCGCGGGTGCCAATGCCGACGGTGAAGAAGAAGAAGGCGAGACGCTTGGTAACACCAGCATTGCCCCAGCCGCCCCCGGCCAGACCTACGGCGCGGCCATCACGCCCGCCGGGGCCCTGCCCATGAGCGCCCTGGTCACCGCCCTGGGCAGCCGCGATTCGGCCCAGGTGAAGCTGGTGGGCAAAGCCACCGCCGTGTGCCAGGCCAGAGGCTGCTGGATGACCCTGCCCACCGCCGACGGCCAGGACATGCGCGTGAGCTTCCGCGATTATGCCTTTTTTGTGCCCAAAGACCTCAGCGGCCATACCGTGGTAGTGAGCGGCTGGGCGCACCGCCAGACCGTGAGCGTGGCCGAGCAGCAGCACTACCTGCGCGACGCCGGTAAGCCCGAGCCGGAAATTGCCGCCATTACCCAGCCCCGGCAGGAGCTGAATTTTCTGGCCGATGGCGTGCTGGTGCAGAACTAACATCACTCGCCAGCAACCGGAATACATACCACGTCATGCTGAGCGAAGTCGAAGCATCGCTACCGCACAAGTAATCTATTTACTATCGCGGCAGGGATGCTTCGACTTCGCTCAGCATGACGTTTTTTTGTCGCCTCTTACCGACGCTATACTCCCGCCATGCCCGATACTCCCGCCATTCAGCACCGCATTCAGGCCCTCACCGAGCAGTTGCACCACCTCAATCACCAATATTATCAGCTCGATATCTCGGAAATTTCCGACCAGGAATTCGATAAGCTATTGGCCGAGCTGCAGCAGCTCGAATCCGCGCACCCCGACCTGGCCCTGCCCAACTCGCCCACCCGCCGCGTGGGCGGCACCATCACCAAGCAGTTTCCCACGTCGGTGCACCGCTTTCCCATGCTCAGCCTGGGCAACACCTATTCCGAAGACGACCTGCGCGAGTTCGATGAGCGGGTGCAAAAAGGGCTGGAGGGCGCGCCGTATGCTTACGTCTGTGAGTTGAAAATTGACGGCGTGGCCATGAGCCTGCGCTACGAGCACGGCCAGCTCACCCAGGGCGTGACCCGTGGCGACGGCACCCGTGGCGACGTGGTGACGGCCAACGTGCGCACCATCAAAACCCTGCCGCTGGCCCTGCGCCCCGGCCCCGACCAGCCCGAAGATTTTGAGGTGCGCGGCGAGGTATTCCTGCCGCTGCCGGTGTTTGAGGAGCTAAACGCCGAGCGCGAGCAGAATGGCGAAGCCCTGCTGGCCAACCCCCGCAACGCCGCCAGCGGCACCCTCAAGCTTCAGAATTCGGCTCAGGTGGCGGCCCGCAAGCTGCGTTTTTACGCCTATTCGCTGCTCACGCCGGGCCGGCACTTCGCCAGCCACAGCGCCGCTCTCGAAGCCCTGAGCCAGTACGGCCTGCCGGTTTCGGATACCTGGCGGCGGGCTTCCACTATCGATGAAGTACTCGGATTCGTGCATTACTGGGCCAAAAAACGCTTCGACCTGCCCGTGGCCACCGATGGCATTGTCATCAAGGTCGACGACCTGCGCCAGCAGGACCAGCTGGGCTACACCGCCAAAAGCCCGCGCTGGGCCATTGCCTATAAGTACCCCGCCGAAGCCGCCCGCACCCGCCTCAACGACGTGCTCTACAACGTGGGCCGTACCGGGGCCGTCACGCCCGTGGCTGTGCTCACGCCCGTACCGCTGGCCGGCACCGTGGTAAAGCGCGCCACTCTGCACAACGCCAACCAGATAGAGCTGCTCGACCTGCGCCTCGGCGACCTGGTGTACGTAGAAAAGGGCGGCGAAATCATCCCCAAAATTACGGGTGTGGACCTGACCGCCCGGCCCGCTGATGCGGTGCCCATCCAGTACCCCACGGCGTGCCCGGCCTGCGGCACGCCGCTGGTGCGGCCCGAGGGTGAGGCGCATTTCCGCTGCCCCAACGAGCGCGGCTGTCCGCCCCAGCTCAAGGCCCGCCTGGAGCATTACGTGAGCCGTAAAGCGCTAAATATCGACGGTCTCGGGGCCGAAACCGTGGGCCGCCTGTTCGACCTGAAAATGGTTGTCACGCCCGCCGATATCTACGACCTGCCCGCCCGCCGGCCCGAGCTGGTGACGCTGGAGCGCCTCGGCGAAAAGAGTATCGATAACCTCATCACCGGCATTGAGGCCAGCAAACAGGTGCCGTTTCCGCGCGTGCTGTTTGGCATGGGTATTCGGTACGTGGGCGAGACGGTGGCCCAGAAGCTGGCTGCCCATTACCGCGGCATTGACGCGCTGATGGCCGCCACCGCCGAGGAAATGGCCGCCGTGCCCGAAGTGGGTGGCGTGATTGCCGTGGCCGCCGCGCACTGGTTTCAGCAACCCGAAAACCGCACGCTGGTGGAGCGCCTGCGCCAGGCCGGCGTGCAGCTGGAAGTGACCGGCGAAGCGCCCGTGCCTGCTTCCGACCGGTTGGCCGGCCTCACGTTCGTTATTTCGGGGGTGTTTGAGCAGCATAGCCGCGAGGAGCTGCAGCACCTCATCACTTCCAACGGGGGTAAAATCACGGGTTCCATCAGCAAAAAGCTGAGCTACCTGGTGGCCGGCGATAACATGGGCCCCGCCAAGCGCGAAAAAGCTCTGGGCTTCAAAGTCCCCATTATCTCCGAAATCGACCTGATGGGGATGCTGCCCGCCGCCGATGCCGGTGCGCCCGCCGAAGCTGCCGCCGCCGTGCTGCCTGCGCCCGTTATGCCGGGGCCGGGCCGGCAGGGAAACCTATTCTAGGTGTGCCGCTGGAATATTCCGATAATGGAGGAAAAGGCAAGAAACCTTGAAGCTTTATTAAGTTCTGCGCAAATAGTTCGGCTAAGTTTTTGTCTATGGACTGAAATCCCGACCTTTGACCTCCATTTTCCCATCCATGCGCGCATTTCTTCTTTTTGCATTCCTGATTGGCCAAGCTCTGTGGGTCCCTGCGTTGCAGGCGCAGTGTATCGCCCTGGCCGACTTACTGGCCATCGGGGCCGAGCCCACAGCCCTCGCAACCCCTAAAGTGGTGACGGACCACCTCACCTTTGAGTGGACGTATATGGGCCCCACGGCCACCGTGCGCGAGGCAGCCTGGACGTACGTGCCCGCCGGCAGCACCACGCCCACGGCCCGCCTGCAAATGCGCGCCCAACGCCCCGGCCAGGACGTGGTGCTGAAAACCACCCAGGCCAGCTGCGTGCGCGACTTGGGCCGTGAACTTAAAAGCCGCAAGCTCACGGCTCAGCCCGTGACCTGCCCCAGCTGCGAAGCCGTGCGCTACCAGGGCCCCGACTTCGAAGCCACCATTTACAGCCAGATGAAGGGCGAATTTCCCTACGTAGTAGTGGTGCACCAGGTGCCGCCCGGCATGCCGCCCGCCGCCAGCGGTACCGGCGGCGTGAAAGCCCCGTAATATTCCCCCCCCCCCAATTGCTACCAAGCAAAAAGTCCCCGCTGCGATTGCAGCGGGGACTTTTTGCTTGGTAGCAATTGGCTTAGAACGACTGCAAGATGTTGTTGCGCAGCGTCTTGGGGGTCCAGTAGCCGCTGGCGATGATGCGGCGGATGGTGAAGAGCGGGTCCTGCTGGTCGCGCTTTTCGGCCAGCGAGAAGGCAGCCACGAAGCCGCGCTTTTTCAGCTCGGGGAAGGCCTGGGTATTCCAGAGGCCGAAGGGGTAGGCGAAGTAGTTGATTTTCTTGCCCGTGATTTCTTCCAGCGTTTTGGTGGGCTTGTCGATTTGGGTTTCCCAGTCCTTGCCCTGGTACTTCTTCACGTTGTGGTGGTCCCAGGTGTGCGAGCCGATGATGTTGCCTTCGTCAGATAGCTGCTTCACCATGGCTTTGGTCATGTAATGGGGGCGGCCCAGGCTCACGGTCATCACGAAGTACATGGCCTTGTAGCCGTACTGCTCCAGCGTGGGCCGGGCAATGGTGAACTGGTCGAGGTCGGTGTCATCAAAGGTGAGCATGATGGGCTTGCTCGGCAGCTTGGCCCCGGTGGTCATGTAGGCGTAGAGCTGGTCGGGCGAGATGGTGTGGTAGCCCGAGTCGGCCAGCATTTTAATCTGGGCCTTGAATTGTGCGATGGGAATGATATAGTCCTTGGCACCCTTCGAGTCGCGGGCCGTCCAGTCGCGAATCTGGTGGTAGCACAGAATGGGCACCTGCGGGCGGGCCAGAATGGCGGCCGCGTCGCCGGTTTTGCTGGCTGGGATGCTGCCGGGGGCCGGGGCGGGCGTGGCGTTGGCCTCATCGGTGGCGGTGGCCTGGGTGCCAGACGTTTCGGCGGCGGCGGGTGGGGCAGCCTCTACAGTAACGCTGCTGTTGGCCGTTTCACCGGTGGTGGCGGTTTTAGTGTCGCAGGCGGCCATGGCAAGGGCACCCAGCAGGAGGGAAGCAGAGGAAAATTTCATTGAAACACGCGCGAAGCCGGGCTTCGCAACCGGGGGAATGGGTGATGAATAAAGACGGGCGAACAAAAGGCCCGCGCAAAGCGGACCTACCTGCTACTTTTGTAACCCACAAAACTAACTCTCAAACTCCCGGCATGAACAAATCCGCCTCCCGTCTGCCCGCGTTTCATGGTACGGGCGTGGCCCTGGTCACCCCATTCACCCCGGAACAGGCCGTGGATTACGATGGCTGGCGCCGCCTGCTCGATTTCTGCATCGATGGCGGGGTCGATTACCTCGTGGTGAACGGCACCACCGGCGAGTCGCCCACCACCACGGCCGACGAGAAAACCGAGCTGCTGCGCGTGGCCAAGGAGCACGTGGCCGGCCGCGTGCCGCTCGTCTACGGCATTGGCAGCAACGACACGGCCGCCGCCGAAGAAGCCCTGCGCACCACCGACCTCAGCGGCGTGGCCGCCATCCTGTCGGCCAGCCCCGCCTACAACAAGCCCAGCCAGGCCGGCATCATTGCCCACTACACCCGCCTGGCCGATGGCAGCCCGCTGCCCATTATCCTCTACAACGTGCCCGGCCGCACGGCCTCCAACCTCACCGCCGAAACCACGCTGCGCTTGGCCCAGCACCCCAACATCATCGGCATCAAGGAAGCCAGCGGCTTTATGGAGCAGTGCCTGGTCATCGCGGCCAATAAGCCGAAGGATTTCCTGCTGATTTCGGGCGATGACATGCTCACGCCCGCCCTCATTGCCTGCGGCGGCGAAGGCATTATTTCGGTAATGGCCAATGCCTACCCCAAGCGCTTTGCCGAGCTCACCCGCGCCGCGCTGGCCGGCGATTTCGCCACTGCCCGCGAAGGCCTGTTTCACCTGCTGCCCCTCAACCCGATGATGTATGAGGAAAGCAACCCCGTGGGCGTGAAAGCCGTGCTCGAAGTCCTGGGCGTGTGCGGCGCGGCCGTACGCCTGCCGCTGCTCGAAGCTACCGAGGGCCTGAAAGACCGGATTCGGAAGGCGCTGTAGAGCGCTCCGGCAAAGCCGAATGCGCTAGGCTGCCAGCTCCTGGGTGGCCTGGCGCTCGCCGGCCACTATCAGGAAGCCGTAGCCGAACACGAAGAGGTTCAGACCCAGCTGCAGGTCCAGCGGCGCATCGACCAGCATGCTGGCGGCCTGTACCAGCAGGAAAAGTCCGATGGCTGGCTGCCGCCGCGCCCAGGGCCGGGTAAGTGGCCAGAACATTAGCGCCAGCAGCAGGGTCAGGCCCAGCACACCGCCGCCCACCATGGCCTGCAGGAACTGGTTGTGCACCTCAATGCGGTTTTCGGTTCGCAGGCCAAATCCCTGCCAGTCGTACTGGTGCATCATGGCCGCCCGGGCATCGGCCGGGGCTACGCCCACCAGCCAATGCTGGGCAATGACCTGCCGGGCGGTTTCGATGGCGACCAAACGCCGTGACAGGGAAGTTTCGTTGATGTCATGCTCATTCGTGAACTGCCTCACGTCCCATAAGGACGAATCTACCCGTTTGCGCACCGATTCGAGCCCCCGATAGGCCGCCCATGGGCCCACCATCAACAGCACGAGCAGCGCCAGGCCCAGCACCAGATTACGGCGCATGAGCAGGCGCACCACCACCGCCAGCAGGGCCGCGTAAAACACCAGCAGCCCGGTGCGGTATGCCAGTACGTGCAGCGTGAGCGCCGCCACGGCTGCCGCCCCCAGCAGGGCCGCCCGCAGCCACGGGCGCGCCAGCTCGTGCCGCCGCAGCATCATGCCCCAGAAGGCCCCCAGGGCCAGCATCACCCCGAAGGTGATATGAAAAATGTGGGTGGCTACCGGCATGTTCCGACCCAAAAGGATATCCTCGTTGGCCGCCGTGGGGTCTTGCCAGTATTGTGCCAGGGTAATTAGTCCCACGGCGGCCACGCTCAGCACAAACCCGCTGCCCACCGCCAGGCGCTGCCCCCGCGTGAGGGGCACGGCCAGCGTGAAGGCCAGCGGCACCGCCAGCCAGGTCAGGTCGCGGAATAATTCGTGCCGCCACACCAGCAAATCAGTGGTATATAAGCCACTAACCAGCAGAAAAACTACCACGGCTGCCGCCCGCATCGCTGCCCCATTACGGAAATACCCCAGAATGGCGTGCCGCAGCTGCGGGTTGGTCAGGGCTGCCACCACGCCCACGATGGGCGCAATGGCAATGAGCGCCCGCGAAGCCAGCAGGCCCGCAATGCCCGCCAGACAAGCCAGCAGCAGCAGATACTGCGAAAGCCGGCCGGATAAATAATGCTGCACGAAAAAGAAGGGGATGGTATTTTAGGTTTGAAAAAACGATGGCACAGAACGTCATGCTGAGCGCAGCCGAAGCATCTCTACTGCAATAGCAACTAATTACTACTGCGTTAGAGATGCTTCGGCTGCGCTCAGCATGACGTTCTTTTGCTCACTGCTCACTGCTCACTGCTCACTGCTCACTGCTCACTGCTCACTGCTACCAGCCGCTGGCCAGTACGTCGGCCACGTGTAGGCACTTCAACGGCAGCTTCTCCTTTTTAATATAGGATTCGAGGTGCATGAGGCAGCTCACGTCGGTGCTCACGATGAAATCGGCCCCGGTGTCGAGGGCGTACTCTACTTTCTGCTGGGCCATGGCCACGGAAATGGCTTCAAACTTTACCGCAAACGTGCCACCGAAGCCGCAGCAGGTGGTGGTTTCGGCCATTTCAATGCGCTCCAGGCCGGCCACGGCATCCAGCAGCTGGCGCGGCTGCGCCCGGATGTGGCACTCGCGCAGGCCTGAGCAGGAGTCGTGGTAGGTGTACTTGCCATCCAGGCGCGCCCCGGGTATGGCCGTGATTCCCAGCACATCCACCAGGAATTCGGTTAGCTCGTGCACGCGGCCCTGCACGGTCTGGCAGGCGGCGCGCCCGGGTTGGTCCGTATACAAATCGGTATAGCTGTTGCGCACCATGCCCACGCACGAGGCCGACGGGCTCACGATGTAGCGCTGGGTATCGGTAGCCGGCGCGGCAAAATCGGTCAGGAACTTATCGGCCACTGCCCGGCTCTGGTCTACGTAGCCGGCGTTGTAGGCCGGCTGGCCGCAGCAGGTTTGGTTGGGGTTGTAGTTGGCTTTTACGCCCACCCGCTCCAGCACGCGCACCATGTGCATGGCCGTGGCCGGGTAAAGCTGGTCGACGAAGCAGGGGATGAAAATATCGACGGTAGTCGGCATCAGCACAAAGTATTAGTGAAACCCAAAAATCTGGCCCGCCGCCACCCGGGCCTGTCCGAACGCCACCGGGTTCAGTCCCGAATCTACTTCCTTTTCGGCTAGAAAAGCCAATAAATTCTCAGTAGCCATGTTGCCCGTCAGCTCATCGGTGGCCATGGGGCAGCCGCCAATGCCGCCAATGGCCCCGTCGAAGCGGCGGCAGCCGGCCGCGTAGGCGGCGGTCACTTTCTCGTGCCAGGTGGTGGGCGTGGTGTGCAGGTGCGCCCCAAACTCAATGGTCGGGAAAGCCGGAATCAGGGCCGCAAACAGCGGCTCGATGGTGGCCGCTATGGAGGCCCCAATGGTATCGGACAGCGCCACGATGCGGATACCCAGCGCCGCTAGCCGCGCCGTGAAATCGGTTACGATTTCCGGGTTCCAGGCATCGCCGTAGGGGTTGCCGAAGCCCATGGACAGGTAGGTAACCAGGGTTTTGCCGTGCTGCTCGCAGCGCTCGTGCATGGCGGCCACGTCGGCCAGGGCTTCGGTCGGGCTCTGGTTGGTGTTGCGCCGCTGGAAGGTTTCCGATACCGAGAGCGGAAAGCCCAGGTAGCTGATTTCGGGGTGTTGCAGGGCCGCTTCGGCCCCGCGCAGGTTGGCCACGATGGCCAGGAGCTTGGTGCGGGTGGTGCTCAGGTCGAGACCGGCCAGCACTTCGGCCGTATCGCGCAGCTGCGGAATGGATTTAGGTGATACGAAGGAGCCAAAGTCCAGCGTATCAAAACCCACTTGCAGTAGGGTATTGAGGTAGGCGGTTTTGGTGGCCGTGGGAATGAAGTCGGGCAGGCCCTGCATGGCATCGCGGGGGCATTCAATAAGCTTCATGGGCAGGGGTGTGAGGGGGCCGGGGTGAATGTCCCAAAGGTAGCAGCCCGCGCCGCTGTGGGCCGAACTACCCGCCGGACTGTCGTGTTGGGAGGCATGCACAATAAGTGGTTTGCTACCCGGGGCGGCTGGTTGCCCGGCTACTCTTCGGATTCTTATGGCTCCTGCTGTTCGGGGCCGCCCTGCTTTTCAGCGCCGGCTGCAGCAAGCAGCAAACCCTGCAGGCGCTGTTTCGAAAATCGACCCCGCACCAGGCCTACGCCCGCCAGCTGCATCAGGCCGGCCTCGATCAGCGCCCGGCGGGCCGCGCCTGGCTCACGGCCGCCGCCCAGGCCCTGCGCGACTCGCTGGTGGTCGCTTTGCCCTTTGCCGAAACCGGCTATTTCCGCCCCGAGCGCCCCGCCGCTGCCAGCTACCGCTATGCCGTGCAGGCCGGCGGGCAGGTACACGTGAGCCTCGCCCTGGCCCCGGGCACCAATGCCCGCGTGTTTCTGGATGCGTTTGAAATGGTGCCCGGCCGCACCCCGCCCCCCTGGCCAATGCCGATACGCTCACCCTCGACTTCCGCTACCGGGCCGAAACCATTGGCCAGCACCTGCTGCGGGTGCAGCCCGAACTGCTAGCCGCCGGCCGCTACACCCTGCGCCTGCGCCGCGAGCCCAGTCTGAGCATATTCCCGGTGCTGGGCCGCCGCGATGCCGCCGCCGGCAGCTTCTGGGGCGCCGACCGCGATGGCGGAGCCCGCCGCCACGAGGGCATCGATATTTTTGCCCCGCGCGGCACACCCGCCGTGGCCGCCACGGCGGGCTATATCAGCCGCACCGGCGAAACCCCGCTGGGTGGCCGCGTGGTGTGGCTGGCCGATGCCGAGCACGGCGAACACCTCTATTATGCCCACCTCGACAAGCAGCTGGTGGTGCCCGGCCAGCACGTGCGCGCCGGCGACACGCTGGGCCTGGTGGGCAATACCGGTAATGCCCGGACTACCTTGCCGCACCTGCATTTTGGCGTCTATCGCAGTGGTCAGGGCGCGCTCGACCCGCTGCCGTTTGTACGCCGCGCCGCCCGCCCGCCCAGTGCCCCCGCCGGCCCCGACCGCCGGGGCGAGTTCGTGCGGTTGCGGACGGAAGCTGTGCTCCGTCCATCGCCGGAATCCGGCCAAAATATTGCTATTCAACAGCTAATAAAAGCCCCGTAGCACGGCTCCTTACTGATACTCGGTCAGCAAGGAGCCGTGCTACGGGTGCAAACCCCCACCGGCCAGATTGGCTGCGTGACTGCCAGGGCCGTGGAAGCGGCAGTGGCCGCGCCCCTGCGCCGACTGTCGCTACCCGTGGCTACCGACCTGCTGGTGGGGCCGGAACGCGCCGCGCCGGCCTGGGGGGCACTGGCAGCCCGTACTCCCGTGGTGGTGCTGGGGCAGGCGGCCCAATATAGCCTGCTGCGAGGCCCGCAGGGCGAAACCGGCTGGGCCATTCTTTGGCTTCGAGATTGATGGTCTGGTAGTTGGGTGCTGCTGGGCGGGCATCCGGCCCGGCCATTTCCTCCCAATAAAATAGCCCGGCGGGTGGTGGGGAGTAGCCTTTGCGCAGGCCGAAGGGACGGTCGTGGCTGGCAGCAGGTGGCGGTGGGTTGCTGGGCTCAAAGTTGAGGTCGGCGAGGTCGGAAATGCGGGGAAAGCGCCTGGCATCGGCCGAGGGCTGCGCCTGGGCGGGGGGCGAAATAAAGAGCAGGCAGGCTGCCGCGCCGAGGAAGCGTAAAGCAGGGAAGGGCATTGAGCAAGAATCAATAAATGCGATTACAGAGGCTGTACGCAGGATTACGCCCCGGCGGATGAAGCTGCAACTCTGGCCTGCGCATTGCGTTAGCAGGGGCAAAGGTCGTACTTTGCGGCCGGCTGGCTCGTTTTCGCGGGCATTTTGGCCGCTTGGTTTTCACCATCACTTTCCTGTTTTTATGCCTGATTCTTCCTCTTCCAACTGGGCCGACATGGCCGCCTCGCTGCTCGGCAAGCTCTCGGGCGGCGTTGAGCTTAGCTGCGCCTTCGACCAGATTGAGTTGCAAGTGCCCAACCCGCAAAACCCCAGTGCCCCCGCCGCCACTTGGAAGCTGAACGGCTCCCTGCGCATCCGAACGCGGGGCGAGCAGCCGGGCGCGCCCCAATTGCCCACCAGTACCAACCCCACCCCCGGTGCCTAGCACGCTCGAAATCGATGCTCAGCTGGTCATCACCTGGAACGGCCATGCGTTGCAGCTGGCTGCTTCCGGTACCTACCTCATCCTGAACATTCCGAGTCAGCAGGTGCTCGACCAGCTCACGGCGGGCCCGCCCAAGCCGCCGGGAATTCCTAAAGCTCCCAAATCCACCGGCCCCGACCCGCTCCAGCAAATCAACGACCTGGCCCGGCAGTTGGGCTGGGTGCTCGACCTGCGCGTGGGCGGCAAAACCTACGTGACTTTTGGCGTGCAGCGCACTCCAAAAATTACCCTCAACGCCGTGCTGGGTAAAATTGGGTCGTTCTTCAAGTAGCGCAACTTTCGGGCAATTCTGAGGGGCTGTGCAACTAATTACCACCGGGTTAGTTTTCATAGTACACCCCCTTGGTGCTACCCCATGAACTCCGAATACGAACGTAATAATCAGGTAGGAGCCCGGCGCAACTCGTCGTCGTTTGGCCGTATCGAACGAATGCCTCCGCTGCTGATGGCTGGCTACCTGGCCATGGTGGCCATCACCATCATGTTTGTCATGCTGGTGGCGGCCTACGTGTCCACCCGTGTGCGCAGCGGGGTGCCCACCGGGCTTCACTCGCTACCCCGCTACTTCTCACTCAGCACCATTGTGCTGCTGGTGAGCAGCTACACCATGGGCCAGGCCCGGCGCCTCTACGCGCAGGACGACTTGGGCAGTCTGGCCCGCTGCCTCGGGGCCACGCTGCTGCTGGGCTGCATATTTGCCGGCCTGCAACTGCTGGGCTGGCGCGATTTGATGACGCAGGGCGTGCTCTTCCAGGGTAGTACCAGCACCAGCAGCGGCCAGTTCATCTACCTGATATCGGCGCTGCACGTGGCCCACCTGCTGGGCGGAATGCTCTTCTTGCTGGCATTGCTGCTCCGCGTGACCCACGCCGACCGCGATGCCGTGCGCGCGCTCGTCTTTATCCGCAACCCGTATTACCGGCGGCAGTTACAGCTCCTGGGTGCCTACTGGCACTTCATCGATGTGTTGTGGGTGGCACTGTTCGCCGTCTTTCTTTTTATGTATTGAAATCGAATATTAGTTATTGATTTTCAACGCAAAGGGCCGCTCCATCTGGAGCGGTCCTTTGCGTTGAAAATCGTGCAGTGAACCGGCCCCGGTCCGACCGCCCTAGGCGGTCGGACCGGGGCCGGGCGGTAACCAAATACTTAAGCTCGGCTAAGGTTTCACCTCCAGCCAACCTTTGAAAGAGCGGCCATCGGTGTACGTTACGAAGTAGTAGTACATACTGGCGCTGCCTTCGCCGGGCCAGCGGAATCCCCGGTCCTTCGACTCGAAGAGCAACTGCCCCCAGCGCGAGAAAATCCGGACGCTGGCAAACTGCTCATCGCAGAAGTTTAGCGGCAGCCCTGGCAGGCGGAACTCGTCGTTTACCTGGTCGCCGTTTGGGGTGATGATGTTGTAGAGCTTCAGCTCCGGCGAGTCGGGCCGGATGATTTCGAAGCGTACGGTCTGCCGCTGGGCGACGGGCCGGCAGGTGGCGTCTACCAGCTGGAAGGTTACGTCCAACGGGCGACGCAGTGCCACGGCATCGCAGCTCACGTCCCAGCGAAACTGGCCGGCGGCCACGCCCACACCATTCTGGGCTTTGAAGCTCATCCCGGCTTCGGCCAATGAGAAATTTTCGCTGGTAGCCGTCATTGTCAGGCCGTCGCGGTCGGCATCTACGCCAGCCAGCGTGGCGGTGAACGTGGCTCCCAGTGGCAGGCGTACCACGGGCAGCAGCCCCGCGCCCGTGGGCAGCGGGAAAAGCGGGCTGGCCGTGAGCACCGGTGGCGTATTGGTGTAGCGCACCACGATGGGCACCGAAATCATCGTCGCCTGTCGCTTGGCGCAAGGCGAAGTGGCCGCTTCAAACTGAAACACCAGCACCGAATCCGGCCCCACCGCCCGGCAGTCGACGCGCCAGCTGAAGCGGCCCAGCTGCTGGTTGCCGGCCGATGCCTGCGTGAGCGTGGCGTCCAGGCTGGCGGGAGAAAATCCTCGCCCGCTCATTTCCAGTTGAATGGGGTCATTATCGGGGTCGGTGCCCGTCAGGTTGAAGGTGACCAGGTCGCCCACGCGCACGTGCAGGGGCAGGCCCGGACCGGCCGTGGTAGTAAGCGTAGGGAGCGAGTTAGGCGGTGGCACCGACGTGAAGGCCACGCGCACGGTATCGCGCTTGGGCAAGCTGCAGCCGTCGTCGCCCACCACCACATCCAACAGAAATACCTTGCCCTGGGTGTCGATGCAGGCGGGAAAGCAGAGGGTGGCCGTGAGCGTATCGGGCTGGCCGGGGCTGCGCACCGCGCCGCTGGTGGCCGTGGTGAACGCCGGCAGCAGGCCCGAAAAATTAACCGGACTCAGCGACAGCGACAGGCGCGAGTTGGGGTCGGGGTCGGTGAAGCGCAGGCGCACGCAGTGGTTGCCGCCCGGCACCAGGCGCAGGGTATCGCGGCCCGGCCGGTAGGGCACATTGCCGGTGGTGGCAGGCAGCAGTACCATGCTGGGCTTGGTGTTGGTGGGGCAGTTGAGGACCATGAGCTGAAAATCGCGGCGGCATTCCCCGATTTTTTCGCCCTTCCGGTATTCCGAGCAGCTCACTCCGAACACAAACAGGCCCAGGTTGCTGGGCCGCACCGTGAGCCGCCCCGTGAAGCGGTTGATTTGCAGCGTAGGCGTGCCCGGAATCTGGTTGAGCGGGCCCAGGGGCGGCAGCGCCGGCTGGCCGGGCAGTGCCGGGGCGGGCAGCTGCCAGGTGATGGGGGAGTAGGGCCCCGGCGAAGCCGCAGCCGGCTTGGGCGTGCTGGTGCTGGAATGCCCGTTGAGCGGGGTCATCAGCTCGTAGACCAGCGAGTCCTGGTCGGCATCCTTGCCCCCGAAGTCGTAGTAAAACAGCTCGTTGCGGCAGGCATAGTCGGCCAAGGGCGGGAAAATGCGGGGCGTGGAATCGTAAAAAGGCTGGCCGCGCCGTACCACGGCCGGAAATTCGAGGTAGAAGGTTTGGGCCGCCGCGCCGGGGTCCACAATGTTGCTGATGGAGTTGTTGCGGCAGCAGCGCTCCACGGCCGCGTAGTAGCCCTGGGGCCCGTTGTAGGTGCCGGGCGGCAGCGTAATCAGCTTGCTGTACACCAGCCGGCGGGTGCTGAGCGTGGGCTTGGCGCAGGCTGGGTTGGTGTAGCTTACGAAGGTGTTGCTGGTGAGGGGCAGCAGCACGTTCATCATCCGGTCGTTGGTAGCTTTGTCGAAAATGCTGGCCGTCAGGTCGGCATCGAGGGCACTGGGGCTGCCGTTGTAGGCATCAAAGTAGAGGTTGAGCAGCAGCGTGTACGAGTCACCGGAATTGTGCACCAGCTCCATTTCACCCCCCACGATGTGCGTAGCATTCGCTGGCCCCGCTACGCCCAGCCAACCTGTTATAAACAACAGAAAACCAAGCAGGAAGGGGTGAGGCAGGCGGAAGCGGTAGGGCATGCCAAAAGAGAAAAAGCGAATTAAATTGTGATAAAGCCGAAATATACGACCAGCCCCGCCAACATATAAGCCCGCCCGCTGCGGGCATCTGGGGCGCGTGGCTACCACTGCCGGCCCAGCCACTTTTACCTTCGCCACCGTACCTTCGGATGCTGATTTTTCAACCGCCGCGGCCTGGATTCAACCTCCTCACCTTTCCACGATTTCTTTTTATGCATCGTCGTCTCTACGCGCTATTTGTCAGTGCCTTGCTCAGCGCTCCCGGGTTGCTGCTGGCCCAATCTACGCCATCGGCGTCGCAGCAGATTACAGCTGGGCCAGATGCCGGCCTGGTCTGCGCGGCGGGCCGCATTGCCAGCGCCCAGCGCACGGCTACCTCATCGGTGACCCACCGCGCCCGCATGAACCGCTACGATGTCAAATACTACAAGCTCGACCTGGCCCTGGAAAACACCTCGCTGAACGTGGCCGGCTCGGTGCTGATGCGCGTGCGGGTGGGCAGCCAGGCCCTCGATTCGCTCGCGTTCGAGCTCTACCAGGCCCCGGCAGGCTCGCCCGCCGGCACAGCCACGCTGCTCATCGACTCGGTGGTGGTGAACGGGAAACGCTCGCCCGGCATCCGGCGCGTGGGGCAGGACGTGATGGCCCGGCTGGCCCAGGTGGCTCCCGCCAATGCCCTGGTCGATGCCCGCATCTACTACCATGGCACGGCCCCGAGCGGAAATTCGGCCGCCATCGGCAACGGCCTGAGCAACCGCACCCAGGGCCAGATTGGCTACAACATCACCATCCCGTACAACATCACTTACAGCCTGTCGGAGCCATTCTCAGCCCACGAGTGGTTTCCCTGCAAGCAGGTGCTCACGGATAAAGCTGATTCCTGCGACGTGTGGGTGACCACCACGCTGCCCAATAAAGTGGGCTCCAACGGCGTGCTCACGCGCACCGTCACGCTGCCCAATAACAAGGTGCGCTACGAGTGGAAATCGCGTTATCCGATTGATTATTACCTGATTTCGGTAGCGGTGGCTCCGTATGTGGAATACGTGAACTACGCGCACCCGGCGGGCGGGCCCACGGTGCCCATCGTCAACTACCTCTACAACCAGGCGGCCCTGACTTATTATCAGAGCGAGATTGACCGCACGCCGGGCTTCATCGAAAACTACTCCAGTCTGGTGGGCCTCTACCCGTTTGCCAACGAGAAGTACGGCCACAGCATGGCCCCGCTGGGCCTGGGCGGTGGCATGGAACACCAGACCATGACCACGCAGGACGGGTTTTTCTTCAACCTCACCGCCCATGAGCTGTTCCACCAGTGGTTCGGCGACAACGTGACCTGCGCCTCCTGGGAGGATATCTGGCTGAACGAGGGCTTTGCTTCCTACGGCGAATACCTTTCGTATCAGGCCTTTGCCACTCCCGCCAGTGCCCGCACCTGGATGGACAATGCGCACGGCACGGCCCAGCAGAATTCCGGCAGCGTGTACGTGGCCGATACCACCAACGTGAACCGCATTTTCAGCACCGCTCTGACCTATAAGAAGGGCGCGGCCGTTATCCACATGCTGCGCTATCTGCTGAACGATGACGTAAAGTTTTTCCGCGCCCTGCGCACGTACCAGACCACCTACCGCGCCTCCACGGCCCATACCGCCGACTTGCAGCGCATCTTCGAGGCCGAAGCCGGCCGCTCGCTCACCTACTTCTTTCAGCAGTGGTTCCGGGGCAATGGCTACCCTACCTTCAACGGCCGGTGGAACCAGGTGGGCAGCATCGTCGTGCTGCGCGTGACCGAAACGGCCTCGGTGCCCACCGTCACGTCATTCTTCGATACCGAAGTCGACTACCGCCTCACCTTCACCAACGGCACCACGCAAACGGTGCGCCTGCGCCAGACGCAGGCCACCCAAACGTTTCAGTTTGCGGCCACCGGCACAGTTTCCAGCATCACCGTCGACCCCGACCAGTGGATTCTGGACCTGCCCGCCGCCGCGCCCGTGCGCGACAACACCCTCGTGCTCGCCACCCGCGCCACGGCCGGCGTGACCCCACTCACCCTCTTTCCGGTACCCTGCCACAACCAGTTGCAGCTCGCCGCCGTGCCCGCTACCACCGCGCGGGCCGAAGTAGTAGATGCCACCGGCCGCGTAGTGCTGCGCCAGGCTCTGCAAGCAGCACATCCTCAGATTGATACTCACAGCTTGGCATCGGGCCTGTACTACCTGCGCCTGCTGGGCCTCGATGGCAATATGCTGGGCCGGGCGCAGTTTGTGCGGGAATAGCGCCCTGCTTCGTCACCCAAAATAAAGGCCGCTCCCAATCCGGGAGCGGCCTTTATTTTGGTTAATATATTGGTAATGAGCCGTTAGAACTGGTTGTGGTATTCGGCTATCAGGGCTTGGGTGGCCGGCGTGGGCGGCGGGGCATCCAGCAGGTGCCGGAGCAGCTCATCAAACGAGCCGGCGGGTGTGAAACCGGGTTGCAGCACCGCGTTGTTGGTGAGGCGGATAAACATGGGCTGACCGTTTACTGCTACCAAATCGATGGTAACCAGGCCGAAGCGCTGGTTGCAGTGGCCGGTATCGGGGCAGTCGGTAGGGTTGGGCTTGAAGAGTTGCTTGAGCACGGTTTCGCGCAGGTGCTGCTTGCGTTGGGTGCACTGGTCGGCGCAGGCGCGGTGGTAGCCCAGCCCGAGCAGGCGCTCGCCCAGGTGCTCGTAGAAATGTCGGAAATTGCCCGGCCCGATGGTGGGGTCGAAGAAAAATATGGCTCCCTGGCGGCCCTGTTCGTGTAGCTGCTGCACTTGCAGGCCGCGGCTGCCGCCGGCTCCGCCCTTGCGCAGGTGGTAGGCCTTGTAGTAGGGCTCCAGCCAGTTCAAAAACACATGCTGCTCTACCCAGCGGGCGTGTCGCCGAACCTGCGCCGCCGTGAGTGCCACGGCGTGCCAGGCAGCCGGGGCGGCCTCTTCAGGGCGAAATAACTGCTGAATGAAATTGAACAAAACAAGATGCTTTAGTGGAGTCAGAACACCGGCTCGGACAAATAGTTTAAGAGCGGCATGCAACTTTAACCTTCAAATATGCCCATATAAGCCCAATTAGCTGCCGTCTTACCGATACCGTGCCACAAAAAGCGGCCGGCCCTCGGGGTAGAGAGCCGGCCGTAGCACGAGCTAAGCAGGGGCAGGTACCGGGGTTATTTTACCCGCGTCCAGGTCTGCGATTTGCCGATGAGCGAGAAGCCGATGTAGCCTTTCACTTCCATCGTGTTCTGGCTTTCCATCTTCATGTAGCAGGAGTAGGTTTTGCCGGTTTCGGGGTCGTAGATTTTGCCATCGTCCCACTTGTTATTGTCGTCATACTTAAAGCCCTGCATAAATACCAGGCCTAGACGAGGGCGGCTGCGCAGCTTGGCATCGGGGTTCTGCGAGTCGGTTTTGGGTTTGCCGGTGGCGGGGTCGTTGGGAATGGTCAGGCTCACGATTTTGCCGCACAGCTTGTCGCCGCACTTGTAGATTTCGAAGGTGGCTTTCTTCTCCGTATTGGTCCAGACACCAAGCGGCGACATGGTTTGGGCGGAGGCCATGCCAGCGAGGCCCAGCACGAGGGCAACCAGTAAGAGCAAGGTTTTTTTCATTTCTGAAGATTGGATGAGGTGGGTTTGAGGGGAAAAGGTAAGCAAAAATTTCAGAGCTAAGCCAGCACGCTGGCTATTGCCCCTATTGCAAGTTTACAGCCAAGTTTACGCGCCGGGCCAATCAGAAAAAAATACGGCGGCAATAGCAAAATTAATATAGCTGTAAATCAGCCGTAAAGCCGCTTTTTGAGCAGCGCAGCCCCGAAAAAGCCGGGCAGATTTTGAACTTTAGCCCTTGCTATTAACTTTACGGGCCAGTAGTGAGTGCTACGACCCCATTTGAGAATCCCTAAATTATTGGGCCGCGATAATGAGGCAATGTCGAACGTAAAGAAAGGAGGTACAAAATGTCTAGTAGTCCCAAACAAATCCTGCCAAGCCTGTCGAATGTCGTACGCTTCACCGCAGTACACGCCTAACAACAGCTTCGTGGGGTAGCTCCTAAGGCTACCCACATTCGGCCAGGTCTTATCTGAAAGACGCCGGAACTGCACCCCAGTTTCGCCGCTTGGTAAGATTTGAAGGATTAGATGCCCGGTTTGCCCAGCCGCCCTTTAGTGGGACGGCAAAGGCAGGCCGGGCATCGTTGCGTTTAAGCGGTTTTGAAGGGCTTACTTGGCCTTGGTGGCCGGCCGCTTGCGCTTGGGAATAGACGCCGACTTCTTTTTAGCTGCCGATTTCTTCTTAGCGGTAATCGCGGCTGTCGGGTATTTCTTCGTCGCGAGCCGCTTGGGGAGCGCAGGAATAGGCGCGGCCACTGCTGCCACGGCCACCCGACGGGCAGGCAGCGCGGCCACGGGCGGCGTGCTGGCGGGGGCCGCTATCAGCTTCGGCCGCGCCGAGGCGGCAATGCCCGTGTCCGGTCCCAGCACCCGCCGCACCTGCATGAAGCGCCGCTCATAGTCGGAATTCTCCACCTGGTTCACTTTCACAAACGGCTCGCGGCGCGACGATGAGGCGTGCACGAAACGCAGCGGCAGCTCGCCCCGGGGCGATATCACAATGCCGGCGTGGCCCGGCGTGGTGTTGGTGGCAGCAGTGCCGGTAAACACGATGATGTCGCCGGGCTGGGCCTCGGTGCGGGCCACGGGTCGGCCCACGTCGATGAGCAGGGCGGTGGAATGCGGTACCGGCACCCCGAAATGGGCAAACGTGTACATGATGAACCCCGAGCAGTCGAAGCCCGTGAGCGGTGAGGTGCCCGCGTACACGTAGGGCGTGCCGCGCTGGGCCAGCCCGAAGGCCACCACGCTATCGGCGCGGGGCGGGAGGGCAGCGCCGGGGGCCGTGCGCAGGGATGCCGGCCGGGCACGCAGGGCGGCGTCGGACGGGCTGGTTTCCGCCATGGGTGGAGCGGGTTTGTGCTTCCCCAGGCGCGGCAGAATGGCCACCATCGCCATCAGCAGCCCCACAAAAATTATCCAGATATAGCGCATACAAAAGTCCGGCAAAAGGCGCGTGGCTGTCGGGTAAGCGCCGCGCTAGGTCCTAACGGCGGGGCCGCCTGCTAGGTTGGAGGCAACCTGCGGGGCTTACTTTGTGCCCTTGCTTCCAATTTAGTTAATTTTCGAATGCTTAGAAACTCAAACGTATTCCTGCGCACTGCTGCTTTAGCGGGACTTGTGTTAGCAGCTGAGGGTGTGAATGCCCGCCCAACAGCCGCCGTGGTGCCCACGCTGCGCTACACGCTGGCCATGCCGCTGCCCCAGTCCCACTACTTCGAGGTGAAGATGGAGCTGGGCGGCTTTTCGGCCGATTATACCGACGTGAAAATGCCCGTGTGGGCCCCCGGCTCGTACCTGGTGCGCGAGTATGCCAAAAACGTGGAGGGCTTCCAGGCCCAGACCAGCGGCGGACAGGCCCTGGTAGCGGAGAAAATTAACAAGAATACCTGGCGGGTACGCCACCCCAAGCAGGCCAGCTTCCGGGTGAGCTACCGGGTGTACGCGTTCGAGCTGAGCGTACGCACGTCGTTTATCGACGCCGACCACGGCTACCTCAACGGCAGCAGCGTGTTCATGTACCCGGCCGATAACAAGATGCTGAACAGCTCGCTGACCGTGCAGCCCGCCGCCGGCTGGGAGAAGGTGAGCACGGCCCTGCGCCCCGGCCCCGGCAAGTTCACCTACAAAGCCGCGAGCTACGACGAACTGGCTGATTCGCCGATTGAAATCGGCAATCAAAAAATACTGGAATTCACCGCCAACGGCACCCCGCACCAGGTAGCCATGTACGGGCAGTACACCGCCGACGACACCAAGCTGGTGGCCGATATGAAGCGCGTGTGCGAGGAAGCGCACCGCGTGGTGGGCCAGAATCCGCTCGACCACTACCTGTTCATCGTGCACAACCTGGAGCGCGGTGGCGGTGGCCTGGAGCACCTGTATTCGACCACGCTGGAGGTGAGCCGCGCCGCCTACGGCACCGATGCCGGGCTGAAGTCCTTCCTGGGCTTGGTGGCGCACGAGTACTTCCACCTCTGGAACGTGAAGCGCATCCGGCCGGTGGCGCTGGGGCCGTTCAACTACGACCAGGAAAACTACACCCACATGCTGTGGGTGAGCGAGGGCATGACGGAATACTACTCGAAGCAGATTCTGGCGCGCGCCGGCATCCTCAGCCGTGAGGAGTACCTGGGTAAGCTGGGAAATACTATCACGGAGGTGGAGAATACGCCCGGCAACCGCGTTCAGTCGGCGGCCGAGTCCAGCTTTGATGCCTGGATTAAGTCGTACCGGCCGAATGAAAACTCCAGCAATACCCAAATCAGCTACTACCCCAAGGGCGACCTGATTGGCACCTGGCTCGACCTGAACATTGCCCAGGTCACCAACGGTACCAAGCACCTCGACGACGTGATGCGCCTGCTCTACGACACGTATTACAAGAAGGCCGGCCGGGGCTTCACCGACCAGGAATACCAGGATGCCGTGGCTACCGTGGCCGGCCGCCGCTTCGACGAATTCTTTCTGAATAACGTGTACGACACCAAGCCCATCGATTTCGCCACTGCTCTCGGCTACGCCGGACTCACGCTCACCAGCGCACCGCTGAGCACCGACGGCACCCTTGGGGCCAACTTCTCGAACCGTGCCGGCAAGCTGCTCGTGGCCAGCGTAGTGCGCGACGGTGCCGCCTGGAACACCGGCCTCAGCGCCACCGACGAAGTCCTGCTCATCAACAGTGCCGCGCCGAGCGACGAAACCGTGAAAGCCCTCATCAGCAGCCCCGTAGGTGCCGATGTGAAGCTGCAGGTGCGCCGCGACGGCCTTACCCGCGACATCACCCTGCGCGCCCTGCCCAACCCCGACCGCAAGTTCACCATTCAGCCTGTGGCGAGCCCTACCGCCGCCCAGCAGAAAGTGCTGGCCAAGTGGCTGGGGAAGTAATTTCCGGCTTCCCTGCATAACTAAAGAGGCCCCGCTCAAATTTGAGCGGGGCCTCTTTAGTTATGCAGGGAAGTGGTGCCTTTCAATTGTTTCAATTGCGTGAAGACGTTTATTCCCAGCAGGTTCCAGCGCAAAAGCTGCGGGATGTTGTAGGCCAGCTGGCCGTGCTGAAAACGATAGATGCCAGGACCTATCGGCTCCCATTTGTGACCAACTCCCAGGCCGGAAAAATCTTGCGCAACGGTAGCGGCCGTCGTATCAGGGCCCGAACTCTTGATAATAACGAGCGAAAGGCGGTTGATAAACTTGTCGCTTATAACAGGCAAATAGATGCCGGGACGGAGCGCATTGGTATTGCTTACTGCTGTGCGCATTGGCACCGAGGCCTTTGGTTTACCGCCCGTCATGGCAAGTAGCAATAATGCGAATAGTCCGGTTTTGAGGATTCCCCATTCGCGAGCCAGAATCTTTACTGCTTTATAGCTTGCCCAGAGAAGCAAACCCAGTGCGACCAGATTGAGTAACTCCCAGATTATGTACAGCATCGGGCATAAAAAAGCGGGGCTGCTTGGTTGCAGCCCCGCTAAAATAGCAGTTCAAACCGTAACTTATTATTTAATCCGCTTCAGCGCCACTTCGCGCACCGGCGCAATTACCAGCGGCACCTTTTCTACCTTCACCGAGGAGGTGTCGAGGCCAAAATACTGGTCTTCGGAGGCGATAAACTGGCGGATGTAGAAGTAGGCCTGCATCACGAGCTTCTCTACGGTGGGGAAGTCGTTCTCGATGCTGAGGAATTTCTCCAGCACCACGAAGCGGAAATCGCCGGTGACGTGCTGCTTGCTCAGCGACTCGTAGCGCGAGGTGATGTCTACTTCCTTGTTGCGCACCAGGTCCTCAATCACTTTGCGGAAGTAGAGGTTGATGCGCTGCTGCACCCGAAAGCCCAGCCGGAAATTGATGCGGAACACGTCGTCCTTGGCTACTTCGGTCACTTTATACTCCATCGTGTAGGGCTCGTCGGTGGTGTCGACGTGGATGAACCAGTAGATATCCGCCCGCTTGGGCCGCTTCTGGAAGATGGAGTAGATGATTTTCTGCTCAATCTCGGTGCTGCGCTCGGCCGAGGTCAGGAACACGAGGTGGGTTGAGTATTTCGGGATGGATTCGTCGTCGCTGAGTTGCTTGAGGGCGTCCACGTAAGGTTCCAGCCGCACAAATTCCGTGAGGCGGCGCTTGATGTAGAATGCCTTGAGCCACACGTACATCACGGCCATGAGCGTGCCGCCGATGGCCAGCGACACCCAGCCGCCGTGCGGAAACTTAATCATGTTGGCAATCAGGAACGAGCCTTCGATGATGCCGTACACCACTGCAAACAGGACGATGAGCGGCATGGCTACCTTCTTCATCTTCAGCCACATGGTGAGCAGGACGGTCGTCATCAGCATGGTGAGGGTGATGGCCAGCCCGTAGGCGGCTTCCATATTGGTCGACTCGCGGAAGTACAGCACCACGCCGATGCACCCCAGCAGCAACAGCCGGTTCATGCTGGGCACAAAGAGCTGGCCCTTCACGTCGGTGGGGTAGTTGAGCTTCACTTTGGGCCACATATTCAGGCGGATAGCCTCGGCCACCAACGTAAACGAACCCGTGATGAGCGCCTGCGAAGCAATGATGGCCGCAATGGTTGCCACGCTGATGCCGATAAGTAAAAACCATTGTGGCATAAGGGCATAGAACGGGTTTTTACCGTTCAGCATCTCGCCCTGGTGGGCCAGCAGCCAGGCTCCCTGCCCCAGGTAGTTGAGCAGCAGCGAGGTTTTCACGAACGTCCAGCTGATGCGGATGTTGCCCTTGCCGCAGTGGCCCAGGTCCGAATACAGGGCCTCGGCTCCGGTGGTGCACAGAAATACCGAGCCCAGCAGCCAGAAACCGCCGGGGTAATGCACCAGCAGGTCGTAGGCGTAGTACGGGTTGACCGCCTTCAGAATTACCGGGTTTTGGATAATCCAACTTGTACCCAACACACCCAGCATGGTGAACCACAGGAACATAATCGGTCCGAATGCTTTACCAACAATCTGTGTACCAAAGCTTTGTAGTAAGAAAAGCCCCGCAATAATACCGATAACGATATAAACAACAATGTCCTGGGTCAGCGTTGGAAATACGTTTTTAAGGCCTTCGACCGCCGATGATACTGAAATAGGCGGCGTAATCACCCCATCCGCCAGCAGGGCGGAACCGCCAATGATGGCCACGGCCGAGAGCCAGGCTCCCCGCCGCCGCACCAGGGCGTAGAGCGAGAAAATGCCACCCTCGCCGTTGTTATCCGCGTTCAGCGTAAGCAGTACATACTTGATGGTAGTCTGGAGCGTGAGCGTCCAGATAACGCAGGAAATGCCGCCTAATACGAGGTGTGCATCAATCAAATCGGGCACGCGGCCGCTTCTCAGGATGGACGACATCACGTAGAGCGGCGAGGTGCCGATGTCGCCATAAATGATGCCCAAGGCAATCAGCAGCCCCGCCCCGGAAATGGCGGTGTGCGAATGTTTAGTATCGGAACTCATAAAGTAAAGGTGAGGTATCGGGGGCTAAGCGGGGAATGGTTTACGGGGCGCGAAGGTAGCGGATGCGCTCCGGCCAGCAGCCTTACGGCCGCACGCCAGCATGGGACTGAAATCAGCACTGGTCATTTTCGTCGGTGGCCGCCTGGGCCTGGGTCTGGTCGGCCAGGGCCGCCGCTTCGGCCGCGAGCTGGGCCGCCAGGCGCACGGCTTCGTCGTGCGCGGCTAGTGCGGCGGCGGCCACGCGGGCATCGTAATCGTGCACGCGGTAGATGCGGCGGTTCAGCTCGGCGGTGAGGCGCAGCCAGGGCGCGGTGTCGCCGGGCAGGGCAAAGTTGACCATCTCGCGGCCCAAGCGGTGCAGGCGCAGGCGGTTGGTCCCGCGATGCCCGTAGGCCAGCAGCAGCGCCGTGGCCACCATGCCCAGCATGGCCGGGCCGGTGCGGAGCTGGTTTTGCAAAAAGGCTATCATAACGAAGGCTAGCCCCAGGCCCCCGAGCAGGTACCAGAGTATCCACTTCACGGGCGTGATTTCGGCCCGCTCCAGCTCGCGCAGCGAGAACTGCTGGCCCTGCACCGTTACGGTACTACCGGAGAGCACCACGCGGCCGTCGTCGGACCGTACTTCGGGCAGGGGCGGCAGCTCCGGCAGCGGCTCGATGAGCGGGGCGGGCTGGTAGTGGGGCGCGGCGGGGGCAGGAACCGCTGCCGAACCGGGCGTAGGCAGCAAAGAGGCCCCGGAAGGTTGTTCCGGGGCCTCTTTGGGCTGGTCAGCGGGCGGCTGGGCTTCGAAGGGATTCATGGTCTTGGAAACAGCCGGAATGGTGCTGGTAGGGCGGCTCCAGGCAGGGGCCGCCGTGCGGGTAGCGGCGGGAATATTTCCCGCCGCTACGCTCGCTCAGTTGTTCACTTTCAGCAGCTCCACATCGAAGATGAGCGCGGTATCGCCGGGAATGTCGCGGCCCGCGCCGCGCTTGCCATAGGCCAGGTCGGAGGGGATGTAGAGGCGGTACTTCGAGCCTTCGGGCATGAGCTGCAGGGCTTCTGTCCAGCCGGCAATTACGCCGTTGACGGGGAAGGTGGCGGGCTGGCCGCGCTGGTAGCTGCTGTCGAACACGGTGCCGTTAATCAGGGTGCCGTGGTAGTGCGTCGTCACCGACGATTTCAGGCTGGGTTTGGCACCCGTGCCCTGCGTGATTACCTCGTACTGGAGGCCGCTGGGCAGGGTGGTAACGCCGGCTTTGCTGGCATTTTCGGCGAGGAAGGCTTCGCCTTCGGCTTTGTTGTTGTTCATGGATTCGGGGTCTTGGGAATTATCGTCTTGGTCGGCGCCGCCCATCTGCTCCTGCATCTGCTGCATGGCGGCCTGCATCTGCTCCTGGGTGAGGCGGCTGGGGAGGCCCTGCAGGCCTTCCTTCAGCGCGCCGGCCAGGGTATCAACGTCCAGTTCGAGGCCCTGCTGGGCAAAGTTGCGGGCCAGGTCGCGGCCAATGATGTAGCTCACCTGAGCTTGGTGGGAATCGAGGTTCATAAAACCAGGAGGGGAATTGGTGAAGCGGCGGAAGCGGCAACGCATGGCCGCCCGCCGCCGTGAAAAAGAACTGCTACGGGGCACGCCGTTGCGGGGGCAAGGTTCCAAAAGCCGCGCCGAACCGCCCGGGTCCGCCGCATTGGCCGATGTCACAACAAAAAAGCCCGGCTAATAGCCAGGCTTTTTCAGATAATAATGCGGATAGGGTGCTGTGTAGCGATACAATAGGGATTAGCAGTAGTACTGGTGGTCGTCGTCGCCGTGGAAGAAGAACGTCAGGTCGAGGCCGGCCAGTTTGGCAGCCAGGTAGCTCACGCCGCCCAACAGCAGCAGCGAGGAGAACGAGAAAGCAGCGGTTTTTTTCATATCGATAGTGCGCACAGGCCTAGTGGTTAATGCTACGGTAAAGATACGGCACAACCCGATAAATGTTATGCATGCAGCATGAAATAACGATTTAATAATGGTGATATGTGGGGTGCGGGAGCCCACTCTGCCCCCCACACCAACTGCCTACAACCCAAAATCCGGTACTTCCACTACGGCTCCCGGGGCCATGTCGCCCAGCCAGATACCGCCCACCCGCACGCGCACCAGCCGCAGGGTGGGGAAACCCACGGCCGCCGTCATTTTGCGCACCTGGCGGAATTTTCCTTCCCGCACCGTAATCGCCACCCAGGAAGTGGGCCCATGCCGGTCGTCGCGGATTTTGCGGGTGCGCGGAGCAAAGGCGGGGGCGGAGTCCAGGCGGTGGGCGGCGCAGGGGCTGGTGATAACCTTTTCGCTGTGCACTCCGATTTCGACTCCGGCCCGCAGCCGGGCCAGGGCAGGCTCGTCCATGAGCCCATCAACCTGGGCGTAATATTCTTTTTCGACGTGCCGGCTCCGGATGGCTTCGCTCACCTTGCCATCGGTGGTGAGCAGGAGCAGGCCTTCGCTGTCCTCATCGAGCCGGCCAATGGACATGGTGCCCGCCGGAAAGTCATGGAATTTGCCCAGCATGGTCTTTTTCGCCTCGCCCGAAAACTGGCTGGTGAACTGGCTGAGGCAGCCGTAGGGCTTATGAATAAGAAAGTGGCGATGGGACATACGGGGAGGAATGGGCTTATTGCTGGCACGCGGCGGGGAGCGGCGCGGGCGGCAAAGGTCGGGCTTCTCCCTTGCTGGCGGCCTACGCAAAGCTGTGAAAACAGCAGGGGATTATTGCAGCTCCTCCACTTCCACCCGCCGGTTGCGGGCATCGGGCGAGTGGTAGAGCGGGCGGGAGTCGCCGTAGCCGATGGTGCGGAGGCGCTCGGGCGCAATTCCGGCTTTTAACAGGCAGGTTTTCACGGCCTCGGCGCGCTGCTCGGAGAGCGCCTGGTTTTTATCGGGCTCGCCTACTTTATCGGTGTAGCCGGCAATGCGCAGCCGCAAGGCCGGGCGGGCTTTGAGCTCGGCCGCCAGCTGGTCGAGGGCCGGGGCGGCGGTGGGCATCAGCTCGGAGGTGCCCACTTTAAACAATACGGTGGGCAGCACCACCGGGGCCGGCGTGGCGGGCAACAGGGGCGCGGCCGGGGCCTTGGCAACCGAGTCGACTGGCGGAGGGGCAGGAGCAGGCACGGGCCTCGGCGCCGGAGCCGGCGGCGCAGGTCTGGCCCCGCTCACCTGAATGGTGATGGGCACCACCGGGCTTTGGTCGGTAGGATAATAAGCCTGCTTGAGATAGAACGTGGTGGTTTTGCTGAGCCTGGTGCGGTAGGTATTGCCCGAGTTTACGGGTTTCTTCAGCTCGGCATCGGCAAACCAAAGCACATTGCGGCCCGATACGCGCAAGCTGCTTTCGGCCCCGGCCGGCACCGTGGCGGCCGATTTTAACCTGATGCGGTAGAGCATTAACGTGCCCACGCTGCAGCCACCCACGGGGCGGTAGGTGGCGTGGCCGGTGAGCTTTTCGAGGGCAGGGTCGTAGGTGAACGTAATGGAGCCGTCGCACCAGTATTGGGTGAGGGTGCGGCCGGTTTCGTTCAGCTTCTCGCCGTGTTCGAGGCGCAGGCCGGTGGCGGTGCGGGTGCCGCGCATGCCGAACGTGACCGTGATGCTCGGGTTGGTATCGGTTTCTTCGTAGAGAATGCCGAACACATTGCTGCCCTTGCTTTTTTGCAGGCGCAAGACCGTGGGCCAGAAGGCCCCCGGCTGGCCAGTATCCGTTTCAACTCCCTGCCATATACCCGTCAGGGATTGGGCCGGTGCCGGAACCGCGAACAGCAGGGCCCCGATACCAAAGCAAAAGCTGCTTTTCATTTCATAGGGTAATAATTCGTTCGTCAGAAGTTTGACGGCTAACCAGAAGGAGGAAAAAAACTATGGGGCCAAAGCAGCAAAATGTGTAGCCTGATTACGGCAGTACCTCTATTTCTACGCGCCGGTTGCGAGCATCGGGGGTAGGGTAGCGCTGGTGGCTATCGCCGTAGCCAATGGCTGCCAGGCGCGCAGGAGCAATGCCCGATTTCACAAGAAAGGCCATTACCGCTGCCGCCCGTTGCGTGGATAGTACCTGATTTTTGTCGGTTTCGCCTATCCGGTCGGTATGGCCGGCTATGCGAATGCGCATGGCGGGCCGGGCTTTCAGGTCAGCCGTGAGCTGCTCCAGGGCAGGAGTGGCGGTAGGCAGCAGCGTGGCCGTACCCACAAAGAAGAGTACCGTGGGCAATAGTACCGGAACAACAATTGCAGGTGCGGAGGTAGACGGACGCTGCTTAGCAACAGATTTTAAAGCAGGCCTTACCCGTATGGTTACGGCGGTGGCGGTGCTTTTGCGCGAAGGATAGAACCCCTGTGTTAGGTAGAAAGTGGTGGTTTTTTGCAGACGGGTGCTGAACGTATTGCCCTGAGCAACAGGGCGTTTGAGTGCTATGTCCGAAAACCAGCGCACATCGCGCCCCGAGACGCGCAGGGTAGTTGAAGCTGCAGCAGGCACAACCAAACTTGATTTCAGCTTTATCCGAAAAAAGGTGAAGGTGTAGTCCATACTCCGGGTATACCTCCCTGGAGAGTTCTTTCCAACAAGCATCTCCTGCCGTTCATCATAGGAAAGCGTAATGGGTGCGGCATCCCAACTGAAGTTTGGGTTGGAAGGGCGACGTTCTTGTAAAATGCTATCGAATGCAATAACCAGCGTCTTAGCTGATAGCGTGCCCGTTAGCTGGTAGATAACACAATACTTTCCGTATTCAAATTCCTGATAGAAACATTCTGAAAGTGGGGCGGCACTTTGCTTGTAAATCTGCATAGCTATCGGGCTTACGACCCGTCTGGGCAGGTTAGTAGCAGCGCCTTGCCAAATGCCGGATAAGTCCTGAGCGAGGCAGGGGGCTGCAAAAGCAAGAAGTAGAAAAAGTAAAGTGAACCAACGTTTCATTCCCCCAAATTAAGGTCGGGACGAAGGAAACGAAACAAACTACTACCCCAGATAGGCCATTTCCTCGGCGCTCAGCTCAATATCGGCCGCCTTGAGGTTTTCCTCAAGGTGCGCCAGCGACGACGTGCCCGGAATGGGCAGCAGCCAGGGTGAGCGGTGCAGCAGCCAGGCAATGTTGAGCTGGGCGTCTGTCACGCCGCGCCGGCGGGCCAGCTCGGTTAGCTTCTGGCCGGCGTTGGGCAGGCCGTGCACCAGCGAGAAGAAGGGGATGAGCGGAATGCCGTGCTGCTCGCACAGGTCCAGCACTTCTTCACCGCCGGGGTTGGTGCCGTAGGGGAGCACCACGGTGGTGCGCTGGGCATAGCTGTACATGTTTTCGACGGTGGCAATCTCGCCGATTTTCAGCCCGGCTTCCAGGTCCTCGCGGGTCACGTTGCTCAGGCCTACATGCAGGATTTTGCCCTCGCGCTGCATCTCAAACATGGCCCCGAGCTGCTCATCGAGCGGTACTGCGCCGTGGCCCATCAGTCGCAGGTGCACCAGCTGAATCTGCTCCTGCTTCAGGGTGCGCAGGTTGTTGTCGATGCTGGTGCGGAGGTTTTCGGGGGTGTTGAAGGGCACCCAGCTTTTGTCGGGCCGACGGGTAGCACCTACTTTGGTGCAGATAACCAAGTCGGTCGGGTAGGGGTGCAGGGCTTCGGCAATGAGGCGGTTGGTTACGTCCTCGCCGTAGTAGTCGGCTGTGTCGAGAAAGTTGACGCCACTGGACACGGCGGTTTTCAGGATTTCGAGTGCTTGAGGCCGGTCGGCGGGCTCGCCCCAAATATCAGTGCCGGTGAGGCGCATGGTGCCGTAGCCAAAGCGGTTAACGGTGAGCCGATTGGTGGAGTGCCGGGCGATGGTGATTTGCATGCTACCACAGACGTTTGACGGGCTGTTTTGTTTCGATAAAGTGGCGAAAGGTCTGCAGCGAGGCTTTTCAGCCTTGGCACCCGGCTTGCACCTTCACCGGTCGGCTACCGGGTAAGCCGATAAATCATGAGGGCTGCCCGCTCCACCAGCTTCGGAAAGTCCCTCATATTAATGGTTTCGCCCGCGGCATGGGCACCCTTGCCCGATGCGCCCAAACCGTCGAGGCAATCGAGGTACTGGGCCACGTAGGAAATATCGCCGGCCCCCCGGGAGCCGGGGTCGCTGGTCGTAACCGGCCCAAAGCCCAGGTCGCGGCTGGTCTGGTCGGCCAGAGCGGCCAGCTTTTGGTTGCCGAGGGTGGGGGCCATGCCGGGCAGCCCGTCGGTGAAGGTGATTTCGGCCCGGGTACCGGCCAGGCTCTGCGCCACGATAGCGCGCATCTTGTCGCGGGCGGCTTCTTTCTGGGCTTCGGTCAGGAAGCGTAAATCACCGATGACCGTGGTGGTGGGCGCAATAATATTGGCTTTGCCCACTACCTCGCCCCGCGCTCTGGTTTCGTCGTAGCTCACTTCGGAGCCACCCACCATCAGGCCCGGGTTGAACGTCAGGTTCTGCTCCTGGCTCAGGTTTTCGCGGAAGGAATTGAGGATGCGGGCCGCTTCGTAAATGGCCCCGTAGCCCACGGACGGCTTAAAAATGCCCGACGAGTGGGCAGCCTTGCCAAAGGTTTTGAGCTGCCAGGTACTCGCGCCACGGCGGGCAGTGGCCACGATGTTCAGGTTGGTGGCCGTTTCGAAGGCCAGGGCTACCTGCGCTTCCCGGGCTTTGGCAATGAAGTCGGCGCGGCTTTCCGGCCCTTGGCCGCCCCGCTCTTCGTCGCCCGTAAAGTAGGCCGTGATGCTGGTGTTTTTAAGCAGGCCGTTGGCTTGCAGCGCCTGCAGCGCGGCCACTATCACTACGTCGCCGCCTTTCATGTCGTTTACGCCCTGGCCGGTGGCCGTCGAGTCGTTGAGCCGCGTGAACTTGGTGAAGGGCATATCCAACTCAAATACCGTGTCGAGGTGACCAATCAGAAAGAGCTTCTTGCCCTTGGTGCCGCTGTGCCGGGCTACTAGGTGGCCGGCTCGCTGCATACTGGCGGGCATAGCCACCCACTCGGTTTTAAACCCCAGCGCGTCGAACTCTTTCTGGAATACTGCGCCCACCTGGCGCACGCCCGCCACATTGAGCGTGCCGCTGTTGATATTGACGACCTGTTCCAGCAGCTGCTCTGTCTGCGGCATGTGCTGCTGCACCGAGGCTACAATCCTGCGCTCGGTAGTAGTGAGGGTTTGGGCATTTGCAGTGTGCCAGCCCAATAGAGCGGCGGCGAGTAGGCGTTTATTCACAGTCGTTGGGCTAACTAAGGAATAGCAAGGTACTAGGCGCAGAACCAAGTTTAGCGCTAGCTCGCTTCAGTTTAGATTATTGGCCACGCCAGCAGAATGCAGACACCGTATTCATCCCCATTGTAGCACAAAAAAGCCGGATAATATATCCGGCTTTTTTGGGTGGTATTTTGATTCTCGATGGCCAAATAGCCAGCGTGCTACATGGAACGATGCTGGGCCGTGCGTTTGCGCAGGGCTTCGTAGTTGGCGGCGGCCACGGCGTCGATTTTGCGCGGTTCCAGGAAGTTGGTTTTGATTTGCGCCTCGCGCTCGGCCCCGCCCATGATGACGTTGATTTCGCCGGCCAGCAGGCCCTCAATGGATGCTTTGGCCACGTCTTCGGCCGAGTCCATGCCCTTCACCACGGCGGTTTTCATCATGTCGGTATCGGTGGCGGAGGGGTACACGGTCATCACGTGCAGCGGGTGCTGAAAAAGCTCGCGGCGCATGGCATCGGAAAACTGGCGGATGGCGGCCTTGGTGGCGGCATACACGCTGTAGAAAGGCATGGCCAGATAGCCATAGCCGGAAGAAATATTCATCAGTGCGCCATCCGGGCTCTGCAGCAGGAGGGGCAGAGCTTTCTTGGTGAGTAGAATCAGGCCGGTCAGGTTGATGTTGATTTGGCTGATGATATCGTCGTCGGGCTGGTCGGCGAGCAGGCCGGCGCTCACTACCCCGGCGTTGTTCACCAGGATGTCGAGCCCGCCCCACTCGCGGGTGATGGTGGCCATGGCGCGGTCGAGGTCGGCGGGCTGGCCCACATCGCCGGCAATGAGCAGCAGCCGGGCCTCGGGGAATTCCTGCTTCAGGGCATCGAGGGCCGCCTGTTTGCGGCCCATCACGGCGAAGTCGCGCACGCCACGCCGGATGAATTCGGCCAGTAGTGCTTTGCCAATGCCGGCGCTGCCGCCGGTTATAAATACTTTCTTGTTTGCTAGTTCCATCGGGCCAGGCTGCCGGGATGGTGTGCGCGCAGCCAGCTTGGTTGTACCAGTGCGGCCCCCGAAAGGTTGGGGGAGAGGCGTCCGGTCAGGCTACCGAGCCTGATTAAACAGCCGCGGGTTGAATACCTTGCTGGGTCTTGATGAGCACCGGTAGTTTGGCTTTGCCCTTGGCCCGGCCTTTCCTGAACGTGATGGTCCAGATGCTGTCATAATCATTATCGGGCCATTCCAGGGGTTCTATGATACCCAGGGCCTCGGCGATTTTCACAATGTTGTGATGCTCCCATACCAGCAGCACGGTGCCGCGGTGGTGCCGAAGCTCCTTCACGAGGCCCTTGATTTCGTCGGGGGCGTAGTCGCTGTTGATGGTCAGGTTGTGCTGTACGGCGTAGGGCAGCACGGTTTGCATCATCCGCACGCGGGTCGTGTCCTCCTTGTCGGTGCCAATGCACGGCACGTAGGTGAAATGGGGTGGCCGGGGCAGCAGGTTATTGAGCACTTCAGGCAGGGCCAGCGCCCGTTCGAAACCTTCGGGGGAAAGGTTGTCGCCCTCCGTAGGCTTTTCGCCGTGCCGGATAATGACAATCTGCAGCAGGGGGCCTTTGGGGGCGGGTGGGGCTTTGGGATGCACCGGGTTGAGGTGGTACAGCAGGAAAAGCTTGGTTCTATCTATTTCGGTGAAGTGGGTTATCATGAGTCTAAGCAGTGTAAATGCGGCATACTAGCCCGGCAGGCGCAGAGTTACAAATGAGCTTTGTTCAACCCCTTTTTGATTTGTCAATACAATCAAATTGGAACGAGCTGGCCACTGGACTGGCAATGGACTGGCGCGAGTTTAGGCGCAGCCATAACTCGTGACCAACGATGACGTGGAGGCTGTGCCTCCACTGCCGCGCCAGCGGCAAACTGACGGGAGGTCATCTTTCTGCCGAATTGTTCTGATGTGAGGCGCAGCCTCGCCCGGAAGGTGGGCACGAGTTACGCTGCGCTAAACTCGCGCCAGTTGTGAGCCGCCCCCGCGCCCTCCACCGCCGCTGCTGAAGCTGGGAGCGGCTTGGAGTAGCGGGTGAATCAGGGGCGTGGTATTAAGTTCGCAAAACGCGAACTTAATAGCTTATATTTGATGTACCCTTATGAAAGTCCACCTCATCAAACGGCAGACCGTGGAAGGCTTTGTCGCCCGCCACGCACGAAGTCGGGCTGCCTTCGCACTCTGGCTAACGGCCGTGAAATATGCCGACTGGAACACGCCCGCTGATATTCAGCAAACCTTCGGCGCGGCCGACTTACTAGGCAACGGCAGCAACCGCGTTGTGTTTGATATCGGTGGCAACAACTACCGGCTGATTGCCAGCTATGCGTTTGGCGAGCGGCAGGTGCATTTGTTCGTGTGCTGGCTGGGTACGCATGCCGAATACGATAAGCTCTGCGCGAAAAACCAGCAGTACACCGTCAACCTATACTAGCTACTATTATGGAAACGCTGAAATACACCGTCATCAAAACCGAGCCGCAATACCAGACCTATTGCACCAAACTCGAAGCCTTGGTAACCCAACCCAACCCCACCGCCGCCACCCAGGAAGAAATCGACCTGCTCACCCTGCTCATCGAAACCTGGGACCACGCCCACGCCACCCTCCCCGAAGCCGACCCCATCGACCTGCTGCGCTCCCTCATGGCCGGCCGTCACCTGCTGGCCAAAGACCTGGTAACCGCGCTGGGCCTCAGCAAAGGCGCAGTATCCGACATCCTGAACCGCCGCCGGGGCCTATCGAAAGAGGTTATCCGCCGCCTCGCCAGCTACTTCCAGGTCTCTCAGGAAGCATTCAATCGGGCCTATGAATTGACTGTGGCCGCGCCTCTGCCCCGCAATGCGCGGGTGGTCCACCAAGGGCAGGCGAAAGTGGCCGCATAGCATCTGCTGCCCCCAAAGCCGCTGCCGAAGCGGGCTGCGTCGCGCCGCCGCGCCCGGCTGGCCCGCGTGGGCGGGGCCCCTTTACGCACAACACCCTGCCCTCCCGAGATGGGGAAGGCAGGGTGTGCATAATATTATATCTTGTTGCAAGCATGAACTTGGCCTAGCATAGAATTTTGTTGTATTACCTTGCTTATCCTATGCGAAAGGGTAATTGCTCGAATGGTTTTTTTAAAAGTAACTATGGTCTCTATTCACAACATCTTCGACAGATTCAGTCATAAGGAAGGAAAATATCATATTGTATTGTATGGCGAAGAAAAAAAGATTACAGTGCCAATTGCGTGCGGCAATGACATCACCGAATCTTTAGATTCGCAATTGACTTATATCCGTACTGATTACGCAGATGAATTTTGGAGTGAAGAAGAAGTAGCTTCAGTCAAATTGTGTGTGGGTAGAGTTTTAAATGGTATAGGTATCCGTATGTATGTTTCAGCAACCCCATTTTGGAGTTCTGATAAAAGAACACAGAGGCCGGCAAGGAATAGTAAATCTTCTCACCCTTACTATAAAGGGGTTGTAATTAAGCTCGAAGACGACCAAGAATCTCCACTCGATTTCACAATTGCTACACCGGAAACTGAACCTGAGCTATACGTTTTTAGAAGTCAAAATTTAAAATTAATAGGTATTGCTGCTGCAAATAAAATTGGTGAATTGAATATAAGATAAGTCATTCAGATATAAAAAATAGGCCCGGTGTTATTTCAAGTAACACCGGGCCTATTTTTTGAAATGACAATTACATATTCCGCCGGTACTGCCCACCGACCTCAAACAGCGCATTCGTAATCTGCCCCAGCGAGCAGTATTTCACCGTTTCCATCAGCTCGGCGAAGAGGTTGCCGTTGGCCACGGCGATTTGCTGGAGCTGCTTGAGCCGCGCCGGGGCCTGGTCGGCGTTGCGCTGGTGCAGCAGTTGGAGCATGTCGATTTGGTACTGCTTTTCCTCCTCCGTGGCGCGGATGACTTCGGCCGGCACCACCGTGGGCGAACCCTTCGACGAGAGGAAGGTATTCACCCCGATGATGGGGTACTCGCCCGTGTGCTTCAGCATCTCGTAGTGCATGCTTTCCTCCTGGATTTTGCCGCGCTGGTACATGGTTTCCATGGCCCCGAGCACGCCGCCGCGCTCCGTGATGCGGTCGAATTCGAGCAGCACCGCCTCTTCCACCAGCTCGGTCAGCTCCTCGATGATGAAGGAGCCTTGCAGCGGATTTTCGTTCTTGGCCAGCCCCAGCTCGCGGTTGATGATGAGCTGAATGGCCATGGCCCGGCGCACCGATTCCTCGGTGGGCGTGGTGATGGCCTCGTCGTAGGCATTGGTATGCAGGGAGTTGCAGTTGTCGTAGATGGCGTACAGGGCCTGCAACGTGGTGCGAATGTCGTTGAAGTCGATTTCCTGGGCGTGCAGGCTGCGGCCCGAGGTCTGGATGTGGTACTTCAGCATCTGGCTGCGGGCGTCGGCGCCGTACTTCAGTTTCATGGCTTTGGCCCAGATGCGGCGCGCCACCCGCCCAATCACGGCGTACTCCGGGTCGATGCCGTTGGAGAAGAAGAAGCTCAGGTTGGGCGCGAAGTCGTTCACGCTCATGCCCCGGCTCACGTAGTATTCCACGAACGTGAAGCCGTTGCTCAGCGTCAGGGCCAGCTGGGTGATGGGGTTGGCCCCCGCCTCGGCAATGTGATAGCCCGAAATCGAGACGGAGTAGAAATTCCGCACCTTCTCCGTGATGAAGTATTGCTGCACGTCGCCCATCAGGCGCAGGGCAAACTCGGTGCTGAAAATGCAGGTGTTCTGGGCCTGGTCTTCCTTCAGAATGTCGGCCTGCACGGTGCCGCGCACCTGCGTCAGGGTCCGGGCCTTGATGGCGGCGTACACGTCGGCGGGTAGCACCTGGTCGCCGGTCACGCCGAGCAGGAGCAGGCCGAGGCCGTCGTTGCCGGCCGGCAATTCGCCCTGGTAGCGGGGGCGGGCCTGGCCCAGCGCCGCGTAAATCGCGTCGATTTTAGCGTGCGTTTCCGCTTCCAGGTCGTTTTCCTGAATGTAGAACTCGCACTGCTGGTCGATGGCCGCGTTCATGAAAAACGCCGCCAGCGTGGCTGCTGGGCCGTTGATGGTCATTGAAACCGACGTGCTGGGGTTGGCCAGGTTGAAGCCCGAGTAGAGCTTCTTGGCATCGTCGAGGCAGGCAATGCTCACGCCCGCATTGCCGATTTTACCATAGATATCGGGCCGCAAATCAGGGTCTTCGCCGTAGAGCGTCACCGAGTCGAAGGCCGTGCTCAGGCGCTTGGCGGGCAGGCCCATGCTCACGTAGTGGAAGCGGCGGTTGGTGCGCTCCGGCCCGCCCTCGCCGGCAAACATGCGCGTCGGGTCTTCGCCCTCGCGCTTGAAGGGGAACACGCCGGCCGTGTAGGGGAATTCGCCGGGGAAGTTTTCCTGCATGGCCCAGCGCAGGCGGTCGCCCCAGCCGGTGTAGCGCGGCACCGATACCTTTGGTATCATGTTGCCCGACAGTGATTTGGTGTGCGTCTGTACCCGGATTTCCTTACCCCGCACCGAATACACGTACTCCGGGTCGCGGTAATTTTGCAGCGTGGCTTCCCAGTTTTCCAGAATGGCCTGGCTGTCGGCATCGAGGCGGCGGAGCTGGGTTTGCTTGTTCTTGCTGAACTCCTCCACGGTGCCGGCCGGGCTGGCTTTGTCGGCGCCGTAGTGCTCTTCGAGCTTGGCAAACGCGCCGGCTACTTCCGCAATGTTGGCCTGCTCGCGCACGCGCTGGTCGTAGGCGCGGTTGGTCTCGGCAATCTCGGAGAGGTAGCGGGTGCGGTGCGGTGGGATGATGTAAATCTTCTCTGAGTCCTCGCCGCTGGTTTCCAAGTGCGAGGCGAAGGTGGCCCCGGTTTTAGTTTCCAGCATCTTCAGCACCGCGCGGTAGAGGCGGTTCATGCCCGGGTCGTTGAACTGCGAGGCAATGGTGCCGAATACCGGCATCTGGTCGGTAGGGGTGTCCCACAGGCCATGGTTGCGCTGGTACTGCTTGCGCACGTCGCGCAGCGCATCCAGCGCCCCGCGCTTGTCGAATTTGTTGAGCGCAATGACATCGGCGAAATCGAGCATGTCGATTTTCTCCAGCTGCGTGGCCGCGCCGTACTCCGGCGTCATCACGTACAGGCTGGCGTCGGAGTGCTCGATGATTTCGGTGTCGGACTGGCCGATGCCGGAAGTTTCCAGGATAATCAAATCGTAGTTGGCGGCCTTCACCACGTCCACGGCATCCTGCACGTATTTGCTGAGGGCCAGGTTGCTCTGGCGTGTAGCCAGGCTGCGCATGTACACCCGCGGCGAGTTGATGGCGTTCATCCGAATCCGGTCGCCGAGCAGTGCGCCGCCGGTCTTGCGCTTGCTGGGGTCCACGGATATAATGGCGATGGTCTTGTCGGGGAAATCCATTAGAAAGCGCCGCACCAGCTCATCCACCAGCGAGGACTTGCCCGCGCCTCCCGTGCCCGTAATGCCTAAGATTGGTGCCTGATGCTTGGTGCCTAGTGCTTGGTTCTGATTTTTCTCTTCCAACTGAAAATCGGAAACCAACTGCGACTTTACCCGCTCAAACTCTTCGGGAAAGTTCTCTGCGGCCGAAATCAAGCGGCCAATGCTGCGCGCGTCTTTCTCCTTAACGTGGCCGGCCTCACCGTTCAAATTTTGGCCCGTCGGAAAATCGGCCTGCTCCAGCAGGTTATTAATCATGCCTTGCAGGCCCATGGCGCGGCCGTCGTCGGGCGAGTAGATGCGGGTGATGCCGTAGCCCTGCAGCTCCGCAATTTCCGTGGGCAGAATCACGCCGCCGCCGCCGCCGAAGATTTTGATGTGGCCCGCGCCGCGCTCCTTTAGCAGGTCAAAAATGTACTTGAAATACTCGTTGTGCCCGCCCTGGTAGCTGGTAATGGCAATGGCCTGGGCATCTTCCTGAATGGCGCAATCCACGATTTCCTGCGCCGAGCGGTTGTGGCCGAGGTGAATTACCTCCGCGCCGCTGCTCTGGATAATGCGGCGCATGATGTTGATGGCCGCGTCGTGCCCGTCGAACAAAGCGGCGGCGGTAACGATGCGAACGTGATTCTTCGGTTTGTAGGGCGCGGTGGGAGCGGGGTGCATAATTAAGGAGTAGCGCGAACTCTCAGTCCGCGACCATAAGGGTGAAAAACGTAGACGAAGGTACGGGAAACGCCCCGGCGGGGTCGGCCGGGGCAAGTCTCCAGCCGGGTTAGCAGTATTCCGTTTGCAGATAGTCCAGAAACTCCGGCCACGTTCGGCCGACTACGGCCGGCGTTTCGGCATCGTGGCCAATAAAAGGTGTCTGCACGAAGTTGCTGGTGGTTTTAGCAATGGCAAATGCCTCACCGGCCCCATCCGAGCCAATGAGAAAATAGCCGGGATAATGCTCATTCGCACTATATTCGGCATTGAATGGCAGCAATTCATCGGCCTCAACCAAGTAGGCCCCGCCAAATTCATAGCCGCTGTCTGTGGTGAATAAATAGCCCAGATATTCTTTGGGAGGTACGAAGTCAAGGGTATCGACAAACGCTTGTTGGTAGGGGGGGAGCATACGGGCAGTAAGGGAAAAATTCAGCGGGCAAGGTACGAAAAAAGGCCCTGGCAACTTGCCAGGGCCTTTTCATGCCTGTGTCAGGCAGCCGCCTTACGCGGCGTCCAGTGCCTCGCGCAGCGCCTTGGCGGCGGCGGCGGGGTCGGCGGCGCCGTAGATGGCGCCACCGGCTACGGCTACGGCCACACCGGCCTGCTTCACGGCGGCAATGGTGTCGATGTTCACACCGCCCGCGATGGAAACGGGCACGCCGGCACGCTTGGCCTCATCGATGAGCACCTGGATGGAGTAGCCGGGCAGGGCCTGCTCGTCGAGGCCGGCGTGCAGCTCCACGAATTCCACGCCGAGCTTGCTCACTTCCTGCGCGCGCTTCACCCGGTCCTTCACGCCGATGGTATCCACCACCACGCCTTTGCCGTGCTCTTTGGCGGCCTTCACCGCGCCGATAATGGTGGCATCATCCACCGAGCCCAGAATGGTCACGAGGTCGGCACCTGCGCCGAAGGCCATGCCGGCTTCCAGCTCACCGGTGTCGGCGGTTTTGAAATCGGCAAACACCAGCTTGTCGGGGTGGGCAGCCTTCATGGCCTTGATAACGGCGAGGCCTTCGCTCTTGATGAGCGGGGTGCCCAGCTCGATGATGTCTACGTAGGGAGCCACTTTTGCTGCCAGCTCAAGGGCTTCTTTGGTGGTCAGGAGGTCGATTGCAACTTGTAATTTAGCCATGGTGAACGTCTGGTTTAATAGGTTGTTTAACAGGTGATTGAAAGGAAATTGAATAGTTATTCGAGGTTGGCGTGACGTTTCCAGAGCTCCGGGGCGGGCGTGCCGTCCAGGGTCCACAGCGTTTGGAAAAGGGCATCGGTGAGCAGCAGTACCGCCTGCTCGAACAGGCTGCCCGCGTACTGTTGCGAGAGGCTGCCGCCGTGGTCCTGCTTCTGGGCTGCGGGCACCAGCACGACTAAATCGGCCAGCGTGGCCAGCGGCGACTCCGCCGTGGTGGAAATGGCGGCCACCCGGGCTCCGGCGGCTACGGCCTTCTCCGCCGCCTTCACAATGGTGCTGGTGGTACCCGAGCCCGAGCCGGCCAGCAGCAGGTCGCCGGCCCCGATGGCGGGGGTAGTGGTTTCGCCCACCACAAACACCCTAAGGCCCAGGTGCATCAGGCGCATGGCGGCGGCCTGCAGCGCCAGGCCGGTGCGCCCTGCGCCCACCACAAAAACCCGTTCGGCCTGCCGAATGAGCGGGACGAGGGCGGCGGCGGCCGTCCAGTCGATGCGCTCGGCGAGCTGCTGGTTTTCGGTGATGAGCAGCTGCAGGTTCTGCTTCAGGTCCTGGCTCAGCTGCTCGGCTTGGGGTTCGCTCATCGGAGTTGTTTGGCTACTTTTTGGCGTGGATAATCCGCAGGTTCGGCGGTCCGGAAAGGGTAGCACAAAGGTAGAGTTGCCCCAAAACGAGGGTTTGCAGAATCATAGCAATTCATAGCCCTGCCCTGTCAGTATCCTATCAAATGCCGGTTTTGCCCATCGGAATTGCTCCGTAGTGGAGCAAAAGGCGTTGTCGGCCCTTATGTCGTTTCGAAGCTGCCTGGTAGGTCGGCTGCAGTCGACTTGCGAAGCAGCTTCTTCATCAAAGCAGCAGCCATTCGGGCCGCTCAGCTGTTAGCGTCCGTCTTAGCCGATACCAATATTCATGCTGCCAACCCACTTGCTGCCCGACATTCCGCTCACCCACTCGTCGGACCTGACAACCCTCATTGACCACCGCCGGGTGCAAACCCTGGAAAAGTACGAGCTGAGCATCCTCGAAACACTGGTGCCCGGCGACCAGGTGGCGCAGTCCTTCAGCGACCTGGTGCTCACTAACATGCTGCGCGGCAAGAAGGTGATGCACCTGCTCGACCAGCAGGCCTTCCACTACCTGCCCGGCAACACGATGGTGGTGCCGCCCAATCTGAAGATGATGATTGACTTTCCCGAGGCGTCGGACGAAAACCCGACGCAGTGCGTGGCCCTGGCCATCGACCGGCTGCAAATCATCGACACGGTGAACTACCTGAACGAGTTTTACCCCAAAACCGAGGACAGCTGGAGTTTCAGCTTCACGAATTACCACTTCTATAACAACGAAGAGATTACGGCCCTCATCTACAAGCTGGTCCGCATCGGGTTCGATAACTCGCAGAACAAGGATATTCTGGCCGACTTTGCCGTGAAAGAGCTGCTGCTCCGCCTCATGCAGCTGCAAAGCCTGCACGCCATCGAAAGCAACGTGGCGGTGCTGGCCACCTCCAACCGCTTTGCCTACACCCTGAGCTACATCCGGGAAAACATTGCCGAGAAGCTCAGCATCGAGGACCTGAGCGCCCAGGCCTACATGAGCAAGCCCAATTTCTTCCGCGCCTTCAAGCAGGAGTTCGGCCTCTCGCCCATGGATTACATCATCAAGGAGCGCATGCGCGTGGCCAAGCGCTGCCTTCGCAACCCCACCCTCAGCATCACCGACATCTGCTTCAAAGCCGGCTTCAACAACCCGGCCTATTTCACCCGCATGTTCCGGCAGCTCGAAGGCATGACGCCTACCGAATACCGCACGCTGGCCCTGGCCTGAGCCGCTGGCCCGCCGGTTGGCGTGTGTTAACACCAGTTTTTAAACCGGCAGGGCAGGACCTGCCATTCGTTACGCAGTTATCGTTTAGCCAAACGTCAGCGGTGGGCTTAGGGCCAGGCGCCAGGTCAAGGCCACGACAATGGCCACTCCCACCAGGCCCCAGGCCACGCGCGTGGCCTGGGGGCGCTTCACAGTTTCGGAAAATACTTCGTTGAGGCAGCCCAGGGCCAGCGGGGTCACCAGCAGGCCCATCATGGCCAGGTGCAGTGTTTCCTGCACGGTGAGGTAGGGCACTTTGGCGAGGGCAATGAAGATTCCTCCGGCCACCCAGGGCACGATGAGCGTGCTCACCACCATGAGCCGGCGGTTGGCGTAGCGCATCACCGTGTGCGAGTCGTGGGCCTGCAGGAAGGCAATGGCCCCGAAATAGCCCAGGCCCAGCTGCACCAGTCCGGCCAGCAGCGCCAGCAGCACGTTCATCACATTGCCCAGGCGTAGGAGCCAGTCGGGCACGTACCAGAAGCCCGATTGCGTGAACGTATCGGCCAGCAAAGCCCCGAATACGGCGTTGCAGGCGTGGAAAGCCACCCACAGCAGCAATAGCTTAAACTGCCCCCGTCGCGCCCGCTCGCCCCGCCAATACCAGCGAAATGCCACCAGCCCCAGCACGAGGCACACCACCGGCCCGCTGCCGTATACCCCAACGATGGCCGTGCGCCACCACTCGTTATCGGCCAGGGTATAGCGCACGTCGCTGGGGTCCCAGATTCCGTGTAGCTGGAAGTGGTGCGACACGGCCACCTTGGCCGCCTGGTGCAGGCCCCACACAAAATAATAGGCCAGCACATACAGGGCTGTGCCGTTGGCGGCCACGATGTAAAACTTGCGAGGGTCGGTTTTGAGGGAAGTAGTAGCAGTTTCCGGGTGCATGGGCAGCTTTACTGACGCGGGCAAAATTGGGGAATCAGCAAAACTAAGCTGCTGGGCTGCAATTGCGCAGCCGCACTCCGCTGCCCGGCTAAATAAGCCCCGGCCAGGACCGAAAAAGCCGCCTGGTGCCCACCGCAGGCAGCGGGCCGCAATAACTAAAATCATGGCAATATATGATAGTTGTCACGGCATTGAAGGGGGCGCCGGGTGCATCTTGCAGTAGTCAGAAAACCTACGGGTAATTCTGTTTTACTGGCCTTTAACGCCCCCTGTTATGGTTACGCCCTCGCTGTTTTTTTCCCTGCTACTGGTGCTTGGCCTGCTGGCCATTGGCCTGCGTCGTGGTACCCCGGCCCGCTCCGGTGCCTATTGAGAGGCTATGCGAGCAGGCGGACAGCTGGCAAAAAAGCCGGCAGCCCGCCTGCTCGCATAGCTGGTAATCCATTTGCCCTTTTCCTATCTCTTCGCCATGAAAAGTCCCCCCGCAACGATTAGCACGGAAGAGCATTTGGCCGATGCCGACATCACGGCGGCCATCGAGCTGTTGTTTATGCTCAAGAAAGGCGTCACGTCGCACCTGGTGGAGGTGGCCACGCACGAAGGCATTGTGGTGCTTAGCGGCTTCACCGACAACCTGCTGGCGCGGGAGCGGGCGGCCGAAGTGGCCAAAGCCGTGCGCGGCGTGCGCGGCGTGGTAAACGAGCTGGCCATTCGCACCCCCGATGTGCCCAGTGCCGAGCTGCAGCGCCGGGTAGTGCGGGCCCTGCAAAACGACCCCGCCGTACGCCGCTACCACGTACACAGCTACGCCAGCGACGGCGAAATCGTGCTGCAGGGCACTGTTCAGACCTGGGCCGAAGAGCTGCTGGTGCTGCGGGCCCTGCGCGGCGTGCCCGGCGTGCGCCATGTGCACAACCGCCTGGTGGTGCGCGGCGGCCCGGAAACGGCCGCCGATGAGGACATCGCCGCCCACATTCGCAATTGTCTGGCCTGGGACCTGCGCGTGAAAAGCCCGCTCGTGAATATCGTCGTCGACCACGGCGTGGTACACCTGAGCGGCACCGTGGGCACGGCGGCCGAGTTCGACCACGTGCTGGCCACCGCCTACCGGGCCGGGGCCACCAGCGTGGAGGCCGCGCAGCTACAGGTAGCCCCGTGGGCATTGGATAAGGCGCTACGCCACCAGCGGTTTGCTCCGAAACCGGACGAAGCCGTGGCCCAGGCCGTGCGCGATGCCTTGCGCTACGACCCGCGCTGCCAGCCCGATGCGCCCACCGTGCAGGTTGAGCAGGGCACCGTGACCCTGACCGGCACGGTGGGCAACCTGCGCGCCCGCCGCGCCGCCGGCCAGGATGCCCGCAATGTATTGGGTGTGAAGGAGGTGTGCAACCTGCTGCAGGTAAGCCCCGCCGCGCCCGTAGCCGATGATGTGATGGAGCACCAGGTGAGAGAGGCCCTGGCCGCCGATGCCTACCTGGCCGGCTACGACTTGCAGGTGAGCGGCCACCACGGCCGGGTGCAGGTGGGCGGCGCGGTCGATTCGCATTTCGACCAGCAGCGCACGGCGGAAGTGGCCAGCGGCATCAACGGCGTAGTGGCCCTGGAAAACCACGTGCGGGTGGTTCCGGGGCGGGCGCAACCCGACGATGAAGACGATGATGCGGCCGACCTCACCGGCCCCGCCGCCGACCTGGCCCTGGAGCAGCGCATCCGGCTGCATTTCTACTGGTCGGCGCTGCTGCACGACCAGGAAATTGAGGTGCGTGTGGCCAACGGCCGTGCCACCCTCACCGGCCCCGTGGATACGTGGCTGGAGCGCCAGCGCGCCGCCACCGATGCCCGCGACTGCGGAGCCCGCGAGGTAAACAACCACTTACGGCCGCTGCACTGAAGGCTGCTGACCAATTATCAACCGATAAATATAAGCGTATGATGACATGACTATGACTTGCTAATCAACGTACTAGAGTTGTTGCGAAGCAAAAAGCCTTGATAATCAATTAATTATGTCAAAAATAAAAACCGACAAAAATTGCAAAGAGAACGTCTAAGCCACATTGCCAATAAAATTAGCGCGATTTCATACCTGTAATAGGCTGATTTTGAGCACAAACATTACGCAACAAGTCTATTATCAAACCCGTTTCAAATCATGTCGCCGCCAATCCCAATCCCAATCCCTGCTTTTTCATTCACTGTGCAGTCCCCTCACTCCACCGAATCGCCCACCGCCGGCAGCCCCGCTACGTCCAGCTACCCGGTCCCGGAGCGCTACCGCGAGCCCCGTCCCCTGACCGAAATCGACTATGGCCTCGACGATACGCTGACCGAAGCGGCCGGCATGGCCCGCAATCCGGGCGCGCTGGGCGCTTACGCCGGCTCTTTTTAAGCCGATAAATCCGGTGGTGATGAAGCTGCCCGGGAAGTTGAATTTTTGCCGTTTATCATTTTGAGCAAGCGCAGGACGACCAGCTTTTTGGCTCCCTGAACAGCTTCAATAACCCATCCCGCAATGAAAGCGCCCCGGCAACTCTCCTTTATTGTCCTGACCAGCGTTTATTCCGAGGCGCAGCGCGCCGTGCTGTATGCCGACGAGCTGGCCGGCGGCGTAGGGGCCCACCTGCTGCTGCTGCACGCCAACCACGGCTCCTTCTGCGACCCCCATATTTTTACCGGAGAAAGCTGGCGGCCGCAGGAGCTGGCCGATGCGCCCGGCATTAAGGCCCGGCTGACCCAGCTGGCCGGGCAGCTCCGCGCCCCGGCTACGGTGGCGCTCCTCCCGCACCTGCTGCCGGCGGCGGCCCGGGCCCTCACCCGGCAGCACCGCCCGGCGCTGGTGGTGGTGGAGCGGCCCGCCGCCGATGCCGCCCCCCCCGACCAGGTGAGCCTGATGCTGCTGGAGCTGTTGCGTGCCGTGCAGCTGCCCCTGCTGCTGGTGCCCCATACGACCGCCCCCGCCCCGCCCCAGCGCGTGCTGATAGCCGCCGACAGCGAGCCCTTTGCGCTGCCCCCAGCCATTGATGGGGTGAAGCGGCTGCTGCACCAGCTGGCCCCTCACGTCACCATCGTGCACATATCGGGCACCGAAGCCGATGAAAACTATGCCCGGGCCAAGCACGCCGTGGAGCTTAGTGGCCTGACCACGGGCCTGCCCGATGTAGCGTCGCGCGGCTACCAGTATGCCCGCCCGGCCGATGGCATTCTGGCCGCCATCCACGATGTGGGGGCCGACCTCGTGCTGCTGCTGGCCCGCCCGCGGAGCTACCTCGGCGAGGTGTTCCCGCACAGCGTGACAGCCGAAGTGCTGCGCCGTAGCCCCGTGCCCGTGCTCATCGTGCCCGCCGCCGAATCCACGGCGGCTCCCCGCCACGAGGCCCACCACGCGGCCGATAATATTCTGGTCTAGCGGTTGGTGGTGGCGGCCCGCAACGGCAACGGCAGCGGCATCTGGCCCTGGCTGGGCCTAGTCGTAAAGGGTCGAAATCTCGATTAGCCGCTTAATATCCAGGATGGTGATGCTGCTGCCTTTGGTGCTGAGCACGCCTTCCGCCTTCAGCTCGGCCATGAACCGGCTCACGGTTTCGCGCACGGTGCCCACCAGCGCGGCCAGGTCTTCGCGCGAAATCGTGAAGCTGGGCGGGCCATCGGCCGGTTGCTGGTAGGTGCGCAGCAGCAGCAGCAGGGCCTCTGCCAGGCGCTCGCGCACGGGCTTGTAGGCCAGGTGCAGCATGCGTTCCTCGGTTTCGGCCAGCTCGTTGGCCATCAGCTTCATCAGTGAGAAAGCAAAGCCCGGATTGTGCTCGATGAGCTGAAAAAACACCGATTTGGGAATAAAGCACACCTCGGCCTCGTCGAGGGCCAGGGCATTGGCGGCGTGGCCAGTGCCGGCCAGCAGTCCCCGATAGCCCAGAATGTTGCCGTCTCTGGCCAGCCGGATGATTTGCTCCTTGCCATCGCCGCCCACTTTCGTCACCTTCACATGGCCCGAGTTGATGCTGTAGAGCCCCGCCGCGTGGTCGCCTTCCCGAAACAATACCTGCCCGCGCTGATAATGATGAGTCGTTTTCGCGGCCTCAATTAGTGCCATGTGCTGGTTGCTGGCCAGTAGGGCATCGGCCCAGTGGCGGCAATCCGGGGGGGGATGTGGGACAAATGAATTCACGATACCGGCTAATAATTATTAATGCAATATATATATATATAATTTTAATAATAATTATAAAACTTCGATGGTTTCCCGCCTGCCACCAAGCCAGTGGCACCCCACGTTCCCCGCTGCTAAGCACTAATTTGGGCCCTGGTCAGCGCCTCAGGCACATCGGGAAATATTTGGGCTGATAAACCCCGGCACGGCTGCGGCCCGTTACTTTGTTACGCCGGAAAATATTGGGTCTTGGTTTCCAATCGGTTGCTGAAGCTATTCACATATACATGTATGGGGTGTAGAGACGCGAAGTGTCGTGTCTCTACACCCCATACATGCTAAAAAACGGCTCAGAAGCGTTCAGCCAGCAACAAAACCACCGAAGGCCCTACACAGCTACCGCTACTCCCGTTGCCCGGCCAGGGTGGTGCCCGGGGGCTGGTTTTCTGCCGCGTCCTTCCGCTGGCGCAGGCTGGTCTGAACGCTGCGCTGGGTGGCGGCCTGCATGGCCAGCAGCTGCCGGCGCAGGGTAGCATCCTGGCCATATACGTCGGGGTAGAAGCGCAGCTGACCCGCCACCACCGCGCAGGTGGCGTAGCGCACGTGCAGCGGCAGGGGGCGCTTCAGAAAGATGGTGCGCGGCTGCGGATTGGCGGTGCACTGGGCTTCGGTGGGCAGCGCGGCGCTGGTGCTGTCGGGCCCCAGCAGGTAGGCCGCCAGGTGCATGGGGCGCGCCAGCTTCATGCAGCCTTCCTCCAGCGCCCGGTAGGCGTGCGCAAACTGGCCGGGCTCGGGGGCATCGCTGAGGTACAGGCCGTAGGGGTTCGGAAATCGAAAGATGATGTTGCCCAACAGGTTGCCGCAGCCCGGGCTTTGGCGAATGGTGTAAGGGAAGTTCGTCACCGTAACGCGCTGCCAGTTCACGGTGGCCGGGTTCACGGCTTTGCCTTGGGCATCGAAGAGCCGGTAGTTGTTGTTGGCCAAGAAATCCTGCTCCGGCGCGTAGCGGGCATTGGCCTTCAGGTAGGGCAGAATGTGGCGCACTGCTACGCCGTGGGGCACGTTCCACTCGGGCGCAATCGTGAAAGACGTAACCCGACTGTTCAGCGTAGGAGTGGGCCGGTCGGGCCGCCCAATTATAATCCGCTGGCTGAGCTGCACGCGGCCCTTGCGCACCACTTCTAGCTGATAAGCCGGCAGGTTCACCAGCAGGTATTCGCTGCCGGGAATGGCTTCCCAGCGCCACCGCTCCAGCGTCAGGGCCATTTGCTGGCTGCGCCGGCTGTGGGCCGGGGCATCTTTACCAGTGGCGGGCTGCCGCCGCCAGCGTGCCAGCGCCTGCTGAAGCTCCTGGTACTCGCGCTGCGGTGGCTGGCAGCGCACCAGGGCCGCCGCAAAGCCCGGCGCAGCCAGCGCCCGGGCCACCCAGGCCGCCGGCTCAAACGGAGCCCCGGCTTTTTCCAGCGGCGAAGGCGTGAAGGCGTGCAGCTGCCCCCGCCGCAAATGCCGCGCAAACAGCACCACGCCATCGGTCAGCAATACGTCGAACCGGGCCTGCCGGGCCACCTGGCCCGCCGTGCCGGCCGGCTGCGCCAGCGAATCGGTCAGCACCTTCAGTAGGGGCACATGGTACATCGCCGGCGTCAGGCCGTAGTCGCCGGCCTGGGTCAGCAACGCCAGCGCCGCCCGGCCTTTCGGCCCGGCCCCGGCATCTGCGCACCAGGCTGCCGAGTGCTGGCGCTGGGTATAAAATGCCTGCACGGCTGGTTCATCGGCCAACGCCAGCGGTAAGGTCCGCTCGGCCGCCGGCACCGCCAGCAGGCGCTGGATGCGGCCGGTCAGCGAGTCGGCCGGGTAATTGGTTGCCGGGGCACGGGGCGCGGCCAGCCGGTCGGCGTTGGTCAGCCCGAAAAGAATGGCCATCAGTGAAGCCGCCAGCAGCATGGACTTTAACGGGCGCATATTCAGGGGGGTAGGGTGAGGATGACCGCTGGCAAAGGTGGTGGGTCCGCCCCCGCAATGCTGTGATGAACGTCATGGCAAGGCATGAGATTTCTCATCTGGCCAGCCCGGCTGCCGCGATGCACTGCGCCGCGCAAAATCCGCGCTCCAAAACGAGTCCCGAAGCCGGCAGCTGCCCCGGAATTTGTCCCTCGCCAGGCCAAATCGTGCAGACTAGTTATTCTGGTCGTAATTTGCAGGCTCAAGCTAGTAAAACGGGTACTAGGGTAGCGGAAAGCCGGGCAACGGCCAGTCAGCTTCCCCGAGTTTCAACCGCCCCGCCAGCAGCCCAGCTTAAGAAATATCTGTGAAGAATATCCGCAACTTTTGCATCATTGCCCACATCGACCACGGTAAAAGTACCCTGGCCGACCGCCTGTTGGAATTCACCAGCACCGTGGCCAAGCGCGACATGCAGGCCCAGCTGCTCGACAACATGGACCTGGAGCGCGAGCGCGGCATCACCATCAAGAGCCACGCCATCCAGATGCAGTACCCCTACAAAGGGGAAATCTACACGCTGAATCTGATTGACACGCCCGGCCACGTCGACTTTAGCTACGAAGTAAGCCGCAGCATCGCCGCCTGCGAAGGCGCACTGCTGATTGTGGATGCTTCCCAAGGCATCGAAGCCCAGACGATTTCCAACCTCTACCTCGCCATCGGGGCCGATTTGGAAATCATCCCCGTACTCAACAAAATCGACCTCCCGCACGCCATGCCCGAGGAAGTGACCGACGAAATCGTGGACCTCATTGGCTGCGAGCCCGGCGATATTCTGCACGCTTCCGGCAAAACCGGCATCGGCATCGAAGCCATCCTCAATGCCATCTGCGACCGCATTCCGGCCCCGAAAGGCGACCCGGAAGCCCCCCTGCAAGCCCTGATTTTTGATTCCGTCTTCAATTCCTACCGCGGCATCGAAGTCCTGTTCCGCATCAAAAACGGCACCATGCGCAAAGGCGACAAGGTGAAGTTTATGGCCACGGGCAAAGAGTACGGCGCCGACGAAATTGGCATCCTGGGCCTGAACCAGGAGCCGCGCCAGGAAATGAGCGCCGGCAACGTGGGCTACCTCATCTCGGGCATCAAGGAAGCCCGCGAGGTGAAGGTAGGCGACACGATTACCCATGTGGCGCGGCCCACCACCGAAGTTATAAAGGGCTTTGCTGATGTGAAGCCGATGGTATTCGCCGGTATCTACCCCGTAGAAACCACCGAGTACGAGGAACTGCGCTCATGTATGGAGAAGCTGCAGCTCAACGATGCCTCGCTGGTCTGGGAACCCGAAACGTCGGTGGCCCTGGGCTTTGGCTTCCGTTGCGGCTTCCTGGGCATGCTGCACATGGAAATCGTGCAGGAACGCCTGGAGCGCGAGTTCAACATGACGGTCATCACCACCGTGCCCAGCGTGCAGTTCCACGCCATCGGCACCAAGGACCAGCTCCTGACCATCAACGCCCCGTCGGAAATGCCGGAGCCCAACCTGATTAAGCTCATTGAAGAGCCCTTCATCAAGGCGCAGATTATTACGGCGGCGGAGTATGTAGGCCCCATTATCACGCTGTGTATGGACAAGCGCGGTATCATCAAGGGCCAGTCCTACCTCACTTCCGAGCGGGTAGAGATGACCTTCGAGCTGCCGCTGTCCGAAATCGTATTTGATTTCTTCGACAAGCTCAAAACCATCAGCCGTGGCTATGCTTCGCTTGATTATGAGCTGATTGGCTTCCGCGAAGCCGACATGGTGAAGCTCGACGTGATGCTGAACGGCGAAAAGGTCGATGCCCTGTCGGCCATCGTGCACCGCTCCAAGAGCTACCAGTGGGGTAGCCGCCTCTGCGAAAAGCTGCGCGAGCTGCTGCCCCGCCAGATGTTCGACATCGCCATTCAGGCCTCGATTGGCCAGAAAATCATCGCCCGCGAAACCGTGAAGGCCCTGCGCAAAAACGTAATTGCCAAGTGCTACGGCGGCGACATTTCGCGGAAGCGCAAGCTGCTCGAAAAGCAGAAAGAAGGCAAGAAGCGGATGCGCTCCGTGGGTTCCGTCGAAATCCCGCAGGAAGCCTTTCTGGCAGTGCTTAAGATTGATTGATTTGAAAAGGCGGCTTTCGGGCCGCCTTTTTTATGCCTGTCATGCTGACGAAGGAAGCATCTTATCACGGCCGCTTTCGTCAGAATTGCTAACAACATGCGGTGCAAGGCGTGATAAGGTCCTTCGCTGTGCTCAGGATGACACATAATCCCCTTATGACTTCCGTAACAACCTCCAACCTCATCGACGGCAAGCAGACCGCCGAGGACATCAAAGCCGAAATCGCCATCGAAGTGGCCGCCCTGAAAGCCGCCGGCCAGAAGGTGCCGCACCTCGCCGCCATCCTCGTGGGCCACGACGGCGGCTCCGAAACCTACGTGCGCAACAAGGTGCTGGCCTGCGAGCGGGTCGGCTTTGCGTCCACGCTGCTGCGCTACGAAGATGATATTACCGAGGCCGACCTGCTGGCCAAAGTAGATGAGCTGAACCGCGACCCCGAGATTGACGGTTTCATTGTGCAGCTCCCGCTGCCGGCCCACATCAACCCCGAAAAGGTCATTGAAGCCATCCGCCCCGAGAAGGATGTCGATGGTTTTCACCCCATGAATATCGGCCGGATGGTGGCCGGTTTGCCGGCTCTGCTGCCCGCCACGCCCTCGGGCATTGTGGAGCTGCTGGCGCGCCAGGGTATCAAAACCAGCGGCAAGCACGCCGTGGTTATCGGTCGTTCCAATATCGTTGGTACTCCGGTTAGTATACTGCTGGCCAAGAACCTGGATACGGCTAACTGCACGGTTACTTTATGCCATTCGCGCACTCAGAACCTGGCTGAAATATGCCGGACGGCCGACATCGTGGTGGCCGCCATCGGCCGCCCCGAGTTCGTGACCGCCGACATGGTGCAGCCCGGCGCAGTGGTGATTGACGTGGGCACCACCCGCGTGCCCGACGCCAGCAAAAAAAGCGGCTATACCCTGAAGGGCGACGTGAACTTTGCCGAGGTGGCCCCGCTGGCTTCGGCCATCACGCCAGTGCCCGGCGGCGTGGGCCCCATGACCATCGCCATGCTTTTGCTGAACACGCTACGGGCCGCGAAGGGCGAAATATACCCGCACCCAGCCGGCTGATTCTTAGGAATATTTGGTTATAATTAGCTCCTGGCGTACTTTTAAAGTCCGGCCTTGGGAACGGCGTGTCCTATAGTTGGTGTTCGGGTTGCTTTGCTTCCTGAGGTTTTTTGTAATAATACCCGTGACGTTACTTACTTCTGAATTAATTGCATCTTCCGATGATGTGACGGCTGTGCCCGCCGGAACGCTGCTGCCCGTAATGGAGCAGTTCTATACCATTCAGGGCGAAGGGTATAACACCGGCCGGGCCGCCTATTTTATCCGGCTGGGCGGTTGCGACGTGGGCTGCGTATGGTGCGACGTGAAGGAATCGTGGGATGCCGACGCGCACCCCCGCCAGTCGGTAGCGCAGCTCGTAGAAGCCGTGCTGGCTTATCCCGGCCGCGATGTGGTCATTACTGGCGGCGAGCCGCTGATGCATAATCTGGAGCTCCTTACGGCCGCATTGCAGGCGGCTGGTTGCCGCACCTGGCTCGAAACCTCGGGCGCGCACCCGCTCTCCGGCACCTGGGACTGGGTGTGCCTTTCGCCCAAAAAATTCAAGGCCCCGCTGCCCGAAGTGTTGGCTGCTGCCCACGAATTGAAGGTAGTTGTATTTAATGGGCACGATTTTGCATGGGCTGAGGAACACGCGGCGTTGGTTCCGGCCACCACGCGCCTATACTTGCAGCCCGAGTGGAGCCGCGCCGCGCGCATGACGCCCGAGCTGGTTGACTACGTGAAGCAGCACCCGCGCTGGCAGGTGTCGCTCCAGACTCATAAATACCTCGACATTCCCTAGCTTACCGTATGCGTTGCATTTCAGTGTTGGGGGCCGTGCGCCTCGGAATGATGTGTCTGCTGGGCCTGGCCTCTGCCGAAATGGCCTGGGCGCAGCTACCGCCCAAAGTGCAGATGCCCACCAACACGAAGGCCCGCAGTCTACTCGAAAAAGCGCAGCAGCAAACCAAGGAACGGGACTTTGTCAAGGCCGTTGAGACCCTGAACCAGCTCAACCAGAAGTTCCCATCCTTCGGCGAAGCCTTCCTGCTGAAGGGCTCCCTGCTGAAAGCCATGGGCGACAACCGGGGGGCGCTGGCCGCCTATCGCGACGGCCTGTCCAAAGTAGTCCCCGAGCCGATTCATGCCTCCGAATACCAGCTGCTGGGCGACCTGGCCCTAAGCTACGGCGACTACCAGACTGCCCTCGATGCCTACCGGCAGCTGATGAAAGTGGCCCCCAAAGCTCAGAAAAACCTGGCCAAATCGCAGCGGCAGCTCCTCACCTGTGAGTTTGCGCTCGATGCCATGAAGCACCCCATGGGTGAAGCGCCGCTGCCGCTGCCCGCCCCGCTGAACAGCTTTAAGTTTCAGTATTTCCCGGCTCTTACGGCGGATAACCGGTTCCTGCTCTTCACGGGCCGGCCGGCGGCCAGCAGTGGCGAAGACCTGTACGTGAGCCGCCAGAACAAAGACGGCTCTATGGGTGCGCCCGTGCCGATTTCGCCGGCCATCAACTCCAGCTACAACGAAGGCGCGGGCTCGATTTCGGGCGATGGCAAAACGCTGGTTTTTGCGTCCTGTGACCGGCCCAAGGCCATTGGCAACTGCGACCTGTACATTTCGCGCCGCACCGGCAACAACTGGAGCCCGCCCATTAACCTGGGCCTCAACGTGAATTCTACGGAGTGGGACTCGCAACCCTCGCTCTCGGCCGACGGCCGAACGCTGTACTTCACCTCGACGCGGCGCGGCGGCCAGGGCCAGGAGGATATTTACGTGACCAGCCTACAGCCCGATGGCAACTGGAGCCCCGCCCAAAACGTGGGCACGCCCGTGAACACCGCCGGTAAGGACATGGCCCCATTCATCCACGCCAGCGGCACCACGCTTTATTATGTTACCGATGGCCTGGTCGGCATGGGTGGCCTCGACGCTTTTCGGTGCGAAAAGCAGGGGGCCAGCAATTGGAGCAAACCCCGCAACCTGGGCTACCCACTCAATACCTTCGAGAACGAAGCCTCCCTTTTTATCACTTCCGACAACCAGAAGGGATTCTGCTCGCGCAGCCGGGCATCAGAGGAGCCGCCCGGGGGCTACCGGCTGTCGCGCGAGCGGCCGGTGGAGCTGTTCGGCTTTGCGGTGCCGCCGGCCGTGAAGGCCCGCGAAACCAGCACCTACACCCAGGGCCGCGTATTTGATGCCAACACCAAAAAGCCGCTCAAAGCAGAAGTAAAGCTCTACGACCTCGACACCGACGTGCTCACGCAGTTCGTGACTTCCGACCCCGAGTACGGCGACTACACGGTGGTGCTCAACGAAGGCCACCACTACGCCATGTACGCCGCGGCCGATAAATACCTGCTCAAAAGCCTCAGCTTCGACTATTCCAGCCAGCACCCGTTCAGTCCCACGGCGCTGGATATTTACCTTGAACCCGTGCGCGCCGGCCGCAGCGTGGTGTTGAATAATCTGTTTTTCGATACCAATAAGTACGACCTGAAGCCGCAGTCCCGCACCGAGCTCAACCGCCTGATTGAGTTCCTGCGGCAGTACCGCGACGTGCAGATTGAAGTATCCGGCTATACCGACAACGTAGGTGCCCCCGAGTCTAACATTCAGCTCTCGCAGCGCCGCGCCCAGGCAGTGGTTGAATACCTGTCTGACCACGGCATTTCCACCACCCGGCTGCGCTCCAAAGGCTACGGCGCAGGCCACCCCCTGGCCGCCAACGATACCGAAGACCATCGCCAGCTCAACCGCCGCATAGAACTGCACATTTTGTAAGGGCGGGGTTACCCATTCCGGGCATCAGTGCCACTGGGATGATTGTGGGCTGCCGGCTTTTTCGCCGGTAGCCCCCCTGTTCGGAGAGGTGCTTATGGCACGGTAGCCTTGATGGTGCTACCGTTGCTGCCCCAATTCGTCGCACCACACCATTCAAAGCCCGCACACCAGCCCGAAAATCACTCATTTACGGGTGCCATGGCTGCTGAAAAGCCACCGTACCCGCACAGGCCGGCCTGGATAGCAACTTAAACCAACAATTGAGAGAATAGCCCTACAAGGGCTTTTTACTTAAAGTAAGGCTTTAGGTCAGGTGAAATATAATTGCATTCGTAAGGAAAAATATATGGTTTGCCCACTGGTAATTTTTTTTCCGGCCTCAGCGACTGATTATTTTAAATAAGCTATTTGACTGCAAATCAGATTGTTATTGAATAATATAAAAACCTTGAAATTAAAAAAGTGCCAGAAAAAGTATTTTTTATTCAAATTGATAATTTGTCTATGTTTGATGAGCCCAATTGCACTCCAGCAGGGCACTTGCCTTATCTCATCACCATAACCCCCACATTCCATGAAAAACTTATTCCTGGCTACTTGCTTTGCTGCGGGTGTTACCGTTACCCCAGTGGCTGTAGCCGGCCCCGGCGACGGCTCTTACTCACACGCCATGATGGCGCGGGCTACCACGCTCACCCGGGCGCTGGCGCAGCACGTACATTTCAACGAGGCCCAATACCTCTCGGTGAAGCAGCTGCACCTGAATATGCTCACCGAGCGGCGCGACCTGGAGATTATGCTCAACGGCGCCAGCGCGGAAGAGCTTGATAATCAGTTGGCCCAGGCCCAGCAGCGCTACGAAACCGAGCTGGCCGGTATCCTGCAGCCCCAGCAGCTGCTGGCTTACCAGAACCTCCGCACCAACTTTACCGCGCATCGCTTGAAATAGGGGAGGGCAACCTTCCCGGCCGGACACGAAAAAGCCCGCTCCATAGAGCGGGCTTTTTGTTTTTTAGCCGATTGGCCGGGACTAGCGGGCGGCAATGGCCGTGTAGTCGCGCTCCAGCTCGCCGGTGTAAATCTGGCGGGGACGGCCGATGGGCTCTTTGTTCTCGCGCATTTCTTTCCACTGGGCAATCCAGCCGGGCAGGCGGCCCAGGGCAAACATCACGGTGAACATCTCGGTGGGGATGCCCAGCGCTTTGTAGATGATGCCGGAGTAGAAGTCTACGTTCGGGTACAGCTTGCGCTCGATGAAGTAGTCGTCGGTGAGGGCGGCCTGCTCCAGCTCCTGCGCGATTTTCAGCAGCGGGCTGTCCTGCATGCCGAGGGCCTGCAATACTTCGTCGGCGGCTACTTTGATGATTTTGGCACGCGGGTCGAAGTTCTTGTACACGCGGTGGCCAAAACCCATGAGGCGGAACGGGTCGTTCTTGTCCTTGGCTTTGTTGATGAACTTGCTGGTGTCGCCGCTGTCTTTTTCGATGGCTTCCAGCATTTCCACAACTTCCTGGTTGGCACCGCCGTGCAGCGGACCCCACAGGGCGTTGATGCCGGCCGAAACCGAGCCGTAGAGGCTGGCGTTGGCCGAGCCCACGAGGCGCACCGTGCTGGTGGAGCAGTTCTGCTCGTGGTCGGCGTGCAGGATGAGCAGCTTATTGAGGGCGCTCACCACGACGGGGTTGATTTCATACTTCTCGGTGGGGAAGCTGAACATCATGTAGAGGAAGTTGGCGCAATAGTCCATGTCGTTGCGCGGGTAGTTCAACGGATGACCCATGTTGTTCTTATAGGTCCAGGCCGCGATGGTCGGCATCTTCGCCAGCAGGCGAATGATGTTGAGCTCCATCTCCTCGGGGCTGAGGTCGGGCGACACGCTCTGCGGATAGAAGCCGGTGAGGGCGCAGATGAGCGACGAGAGGATGGCCATGGGGTGCGTAGCCGACGGGAAACCGTCGAAAATCTTCCGCATGTCCTCGTGTACCAGCGTGTGCTTGGTGATTTGGCCGTTGAAGTGCGCCAACTCAGCCTCCGTGGGCAGCGCACCATAAATCAGCAGGTAGGCTACTTCCAGGAAGCTCGACTTTTCGGCCAGCTGCTCAATGGGATAGCCGCGGTAGCGGAGGATGCCTTCCTCACCGTCGAGGAACGTGATGGCGCTTTTGGTGGCGCCGGTGTTTTTGTAGCCCGAATCGAGGGTGACATAGCCGGTCTGGTCGCGCAGCTTGCCAATGTCAAATGCCTTTTCGTGTTCGGTGCCTTCGATAACGGGCAAGGTGATGGACTTGCCGTCGAGGATGAGTTCAGCAGTTTCTGCCATGGGCGGGAGGGGTGTGAGGGAAATAGAGTGCGAAACTAAGCCATATGGGTTAAGCCGGGAAACTTTCTCGGCTTAGTACGAACATTCATTACAACTAAAAGGACCGTGAGGTTTCGATAAACGACCCTAAAAAGTGCGCAGAAGCCGCCTGGCAACGTTTGCATTGATTTCGGGCGGGGTATTGGAGGAAAAGCAGTAAAAAAAATTATTTACCGATGCAGAACTGGGTGAAAATGCTCGTGAGCAAGTCTTCGGATGAAATTTCGCCGGTGATTTCGCCCAGCGCCGCCAGGGCATGGCGCAGGTCGGCGGCCAGCAGCTCGGTGCCAAAGCCGGTATCGAGGCCGGTTTGTACGGCGGCGAGGTGGGCGGCGGCGGTTTCGAGGGCGCGGGCGTGGCGCACGTTGGTGACGATGGTAGCCGAAGCGTTGTTTTCGAGCGCCGAGCCGCGCACCTGCTTCAATAGGGCCGTTTGGAGGGCTTCGAGGCCCTGGTTTTGCGCGGCGGCCAGCAGCACCAGCGGAATGGGTTGGGCGTGGTCGGCGGGGCTGGCCCGAAACGCTGTTTCGAAAGCCGCCAGGGCTTCGGCCGACGCCAGGTCGGTTTTATTGCCCACGGCCAGCACGGGCAATTGCAGCCCGGTGGTGAGCTCCTGGATTTCGGCGCGCACTGCTGCTGGGGTTAGCTCCGCCAAATCGAACAGATAGAGCAGCAGCGAGGCCTGGCGCACGCGCTCCCGGGTGCGGGCCACGCCAATGGCTTCCACTTCGTCGGCCGTATCGTCGCGCAGACCGGCCGTGTCCACGAAGCGGAAACGCAGGCCGTCGATGCTCACCTCATCCTCAATAAAGTCGCGGGTGGTGCCGGGAATGGCCGACACAATTGCCCGTTCCTCGCGCAGCAGTGCGTTGAGCAGGGTGGATTTGCCGGCGTTGGGCCGGCCGGCGATGACGGTGGTAATGCCGTTTTTGATGACGTTGCCCAACTCAAACGAGCGCAACAGGCCCCGCACCACGCCGCGCACTTCGGCCAGCAGCGCGGCCAGGCCGGTGCGGTCGGCAAATTCCACGTCTTCTTCGCCAAAGTCGAGCTCCAGCTCCAGCAGCGCGGCGAATTTGATGAGGCGGGCCCGTAGCTCGCGCAGCTCCTGCGAGAAGCCGCCGCGCAGCTGGTTCAACGCTACTTTGTGGCTCAAGGCGGAGTCGGCGGCGATGAGGTCGGCCACGGCTTCGGCCTGGGCCAGGTCCATGGCCCCGCTCAGGAAGGCGCGCTTCGTGAACTCGCCGGCTTCGGCCAGGCGGACGCCGTGGCGCAGGAGCAGGGCCAGCACCTGGCGCACCACGTAGTCGGAGCCGTGGCAGCTGATTTCGACCACATCTTCGCGGGTGAAAGACTTTGGGGCGCGGAAGAGCCCGACCACTACTTCGTCGAGGATTTCGCTGCCGTTGGGGTCGCGCAGGGTGCCGTAGTGCAGAGTATTGCCGGCTGCTTCGGCGAAGCTTTTTTTAGAAAACACGGTCGCCGTAATGGCCACGGCCGCCGGCCCGGACAGGCGGATAACGGCCAGCGCACCCGCGCCCGGCGGCGTGGACAGCGCCACGATGGTATCGGAGAAAATGGTCTGAGCCACGGATTTTTCGGTTTAGTCGGAGTGCCCCGGTTGTATGGAATTCCTGCTTATGCCGTTACAAACAGGTTGCGGCTCACTTCGGCTGATATCAGCGTGGTACGCTCCCGGTTTATCCTCAGCTCGAAGGAGTTGTCAAAGGCCACCTTGTCCAGCACTTCAACCTCGGCACCCAGCTGCAAGCCCACCTTGTCGAGGTATTGCAGGAAGGGCGGCGAGGTGTTTTTAACGGCCGATAACGTGCCGCGCTCCCCGGCGTTGAGGTCGGCCAGGAGGCGGTGGGCGGGGCGGCGCATGGCCCCGTCCTCGGTGGGAATGGGGTCGCCGTGCGGGTCGAGCACGGGGTAGCCCAGGAAGGCGTCGAGCCGGCGCATGAGCAGCGGCGACTGCACGTGCTCCAGCTCCTCGGCCACCTCGTGCACCTCGTCCCAGCTGAAGCCGAGCTGCTGCACCAGAAAAACCTCCCAGAGCCGGTGCTTGCGAATGGTGAGCAGCGCCAGCCGGCGGCCCTCGGCCGTGAGCTGCACGCCTCGGTACTTTTCGTAATTCAGCAGGCCTTTGTCGGCCAGGCGGCGCAGCATATCGGTCACGGACGCGGCGCGGGTATCGAGGGCAGCCGCGATGCGATTGGTGCTCACGCCGGGCGTTTCGGGCTCGGCCTCGGCCAGCTTAAAAACGGCTTTGAGGTAATTTTCCTCGGTTTGGCTTGGGAGTTTGGGCGGTTGGGGGCTGGACGGGGAGTCGCTCATACTGACAGGGGCGGAACAGGAAGGCCAGTGCAAAGCTGCATGTAAAAATGCGCGCTTCACACCGGCCCGAACTGCCCGCTAATAAAAACTACTTAAAATTTCAACAGCGCCGAGGCCCAGGTGAAGCCCGAGCCAAAGGCGGCCAGGCATACGAGGTCGCCGCGCTTGATTTTGCCTTCCTGCACGGCTTCGCTGAAGGCCAGCGGCACCGAGGCGGCCGTGGTGTTGCCATAGCGCTGGATGTTGCTGAACACCTTATCGTCGCTGAGGCCCATTTTCTGCTGCACGTACTGGGTGATGCGCAGGTTGGCCTGGTGCGGGATGAGCATGTCGATATCCGACGCCTGCATGCCGTTCTGGTCCAGCGCCTCCTTGATGACCTGCGGAAAGCGCACCACGGCGTGCTTGAACACGTTCTGGCCGTTCATGTAGGGGAAGAGCTCGGCTTTGTTGGCCATGATGTAGTCCACGCGGTTTTCGCGGTTTGAGCTGGGCTCCTTCACGATGAGCTCCTCGGCATGCTCGCCCTGGGCGTGCAGGTGAGTGCTGAGCAGGACGTGCTCATCGGAAGTGCTGGGGCGAAGCAGCATGGCACCCGCCCCGTCACCGAAAATGACAGAAACGCCGCGCCCTTCAGGCGTCTTGTCGAGGCCCGAGGAATGAATTTCGGAGCCCACTACGAGCACCGTGTCGTACATGCCGGTGCGGATGAACTGGTCAGCCACTGAGAGGGCGTAGATGAAGCCCGAGCACTGGTTGCGCACGTCGAGGGCGGGGCAGTTGTTGGTCATGCCCAGCTCGCGCTGCATGAGTACGCCGGAGCCGGGGAAGAAATAATCGGGCGAGAGCGTGGCGAACACAATCAGCTGCACGTCGTTGGCTTCTACGCCGGCCATTTCGAGGGCCTTGCGGGCCGCGTTAGCGCCCATATTGGCGGTGGTATCCTTGCCTTCCTCGAACCAGCGGCGCTCCTGAATACCAGTGCGCTCCTGAATCCAGGCATCGGAGGTGTTCATCATTGGTTCCAGCTCGGCGTTTTTCACCACGCGGCTCGGAACATAGTGGCCGACCCCGGCGATGAATGAGTGACGTAAAGTTGCCATGGATGGTGGGAGCATAAAGTTGGGCTGGAGGAGAAGTAACCGCCGCAGGGGCGTTAATAAATACAGTAAAGTGACTATGTGCTACGGGCAAATTGGGGCGCAAAGGTGGCAGGTTAAATCACAGTATCCAGCAAATGCCACAATTTTTTGCCTTCACCGGCCCAGAGTACGTCGCCGGGAATGCCGTGGGGGTAAAAGGAGTAGCCTTGCAGCCGTGCGGCCAGCGCTGGCCCATCGATGGGCTGCCCGAAGGTGAGCGGCAGGCCCGCGCCGTGGGCCGTCAGCAATTCCTGCCACAGCGGGTTGGGCGCGGCCAGCACCGGCAGCCCGTGCGCCAGGTACTCAAACAGCTTGGTAGGCCGGCAGCGTTCGGTGCTGGTATGCGGTCGGTAGGGCAGCAGGCCGAGGTGGCTGCAGCCTATTTCGGCCACAATGCGGGCGTGGGGCACAGGCTCGGCCCCGCCAATGAGCGAGAGCCAGGCGGGGTGCTGCGCGGCTTCTGCCAGCAGCTGCCGTAGCAGCTCGGGCTGCTGGCAGAAGCCGATGATGGTGAGCCGCACCCCGCCGGGCCACGCGGCGCGCAGCTGCCCGGCCAGGGCAAGGGTCTCCCACACGCCGTTGAGCTCGGAAATGGTGCCGGAGTACAGCAGGCGCAGCGGCTCTGTGGGTGGTGGCAGCGCGATGGGCTGAGGCCGCAGCTTTTCGCCGGGCTGGGGCTGGTATTTGTTTTCGAGCACCACAATGCGGCCCGGTGGTAGCTCATTCAGAAATGGCAGCTCGGCAGCGTAGCTGGCTTCGGCCAGAATAACGCCGGCGGCCCGCCGCGCCGCCAGCCCCTCCACCCAGCGCAGCCCGGCTGCCAGCCCGCGCCGCGTGAACCCCTGGTACACGCGCTGCGTCGAAACATTGAGGGCGTAGTTTTCGCGGATGTCGTAGAGGAACTTCCGGCCCTGGCCCAGCGCCTGCCAGAGCAGCGTGAGCGGCAGCAGTTCCGGCGCATGCACGATGACTACCCCGGGTTTGAGCCGGTGCAGGAGTTGCCCGTAGCGCCACTGCCCGGCCAGCCGGCCCAGGCTGAGGCGAGTACCACTGAAAATAGGGTGGAGGATGTTATTTGCGGGGTTAGCGCCTGCACCGGTCGTGGCCCGCCCGGCAATGTGCACCCGGGTTCCGGCCCGTTCCGCGAGGGTTTCGGCGAACTTTCCCCGCATACGGGTATCGTCCACCGGCTTCAACACCGAGGCCAGTAGAATAACGAATTGGGGTGTTCCGGAACCATGCACGGCCCAAAGATGCTATTTTTGCAGCTTCTAAAGCGCGCTGGCATTCTCCGGCGGCTTTGCCCATTAATCCTTTCGCCTCATTAAATGGCTGACCTGCAAACCCAAATTGAAGCCGCCTGGGCCGACCGCGCCCTGCTCCAGACCCCCGAAACCAAAGCCGCCATCGAGCACGTCATCGAGGAACTCGATAAGGGCCGTCTGCGCGTGGCCACCCCGCCCACCGAAGACGGCGGCGAGTGGACCATCAACGAGTGGGTGAAAAAGGCCGTGATTCTCTACTTCCCCGTCCGCCAGATGAGCACCCAGGAAGTCGGTCCCTTCGAGTTTCACGATAAAATGCTGCTCAAAACCGACTACGCCGGCCAGCAGGTGCGCGTGGTGCCGCCCGCCGTGGCTCGCTACGGCGCGTTTCTGGCCCCTGGCGTCATCCTCATGCCCAGCTACACCAACATCGGCGCCTACGTAGGCGAAGGCACCATGGTGGACACCTGGGCCACCGTGGGCAGCTGTGCCCAGGTGGGCAAGGGCGTGCACCTAAGCGGCGGCGTCGGCCTCGGCGGTGTGCTGGAGCCCGTGCAGGCGGCCCCCGTCATCATCGAAGACGGCGCCTTCATCGGCTCGCGCTGCATTCTGGTAGAAGGCTGCCGCATTGGTAAGGAAGCTGTGATTGGCGCGGGCGTCACCATCACCGGCAGCACCAAAATTATCGACGTCACGGGCCCCGAGCCCAAGGAGTACCGTGGCTACGTGCCGCCGCGCTCGGTGGTCATTCCCGGCACCATTCCCAAGCAATTCCCCGCCGGGGAATACCAGGTGCCCTGCGCACTTATCATCGGTCAGCGCAAGCCGAGCACGGATTTGAAGACGAGCCTCAATGACGCGCTGCGGGATTTTGGTGTGAGTGTCTGAACCGCGGATTTACCGGATTTCGTAGCCGACTACTCCTGACGTTGATGTACTAAAAAAGGCTGCCCAGTGGGCAGCCTTTTTGCTTTGAATACTGGTGCGAAAGTCGGCCACAAAATTCGGTGAATCCGACCAATCCGATAAATCCGCGGTTCAGACACCCGCCTTCAGCTTTTCGCCAAACAGCGCTTTCACCTTATCCACCTTGGGGCGGGCCACAAACTGGCAGTAGGGCTCGTGGCCGTGCAGGTTGAAGTAGTTCTGGTGGTAGTCCTCGGCGGGGTAGAAATTAGGAACGGGCAGAATCTCCGTCACCACGGGGTTGGGGAAGGCGTGGCCGTCGTTTAGTTTCTGCTTGTACTCTTCAGCGAGCTGCTTTTGCTCGTCGTTGTGGTAGTAGATACCCGAGCGGTATTGCGTGCCCACGTCGTTGCCCTGGCGGTTGAGGGTGGTCGGGTCGTGGGTTTTCCAGAAGATTTCGAGCAGCTCCTTGTAGCTGATAACGGCCGGGTCGAACGTGATGTCGATAACCTCGTTGTGGCCGGTGAGGCCGCTGCAAACTTCTTTATAAGTTGGGTTGGCAATGCGGCCACCGGCGTAGCCGGAAACCACTTTTTCAACCCCGTTCAGGTTCTGAAATACGGCTTCGACGCACCAGAAGCAGCCGGCGCCAAATGTTGCTTTTTGCATGGGTAGGAAATTGATTCGTTGGTTGTGGTAACAACGCGGTAGACGTAGCGCAGGTTATTTCCTTACATCCGTAAGGTATAGAAAGAACGTCACGCCGAGCGCAGCCGAGGCGTGACGTTCTTTCTATACCTTACGCACTTCAAAAGCTATGTAACCTGAAAATCAACGACTTGCATTCAAGACGTATATTTGTTATATTGCTGTTTTTCAGTTTGTTAGTGTTTCAACTGCGTAAGTCCTATTTCTATACCTTACGGCGCGGTCCTACTTCCGCAGCCGCTCCGCCACCACTAGGTCTTTCGAACCGGCGGTGTATTGGTAGAAGCCTTCGCCCGACTTCACGCCCAGGCGGCCGGCCATTACCATGTTTACCAGCAGGGGGCAGGGGGCGTATTTGGGGTTGCCCAAGCCCTCGTGCAGTACCCGCAGAATGGCCAGGCACACATCCAGCCCGATGAAATCGGCCAGCTGCAGCGGGCCCATGGGGTGGGCCATGCCCAGCTTCATCACCGTGTCGATTTCCTCCACGCCGGCCACACCCTCAAACAGTGTGATAATGGCCTCGTTAATCATGGGCATCAGAATCCGGTTGGCCACGAAACCGGGGTAGTCGTTCACCTCGGTGGGCGTTTTGCCCAGCTGGCGCGACAGCTCCATCACCTGCTGCGTCACGGCATCGGAAGTGGCATAGCCGCGAATCACCTCCACCAGCTTCATCACCGGCACTGGGTTCATGAAGTGCATGCCAATGACCTGTTGCGGGCGCTTGGTGACGGCCGCGATTTTGGTGATGGAAATCGACGACGTATTCGAGGCCAGAATGGCCTCGGCGGGCGCGTACTGGTCGAGGTCGCGGAAAATCTGGAGCTTCAGGTCCACGTTTTCGGTGGCGGCTTCCACCACCAGGCCCACGCCGGCCACGCCTTCCTGAATGGAGGTGAAGGTTTTCAGGCGGCCCAGGGTGGCCATTTTATCATCCTCGCTCAGGGTGGCTTTAGTTACCTGACGGTCGAGGTTTTTGGTGATGGTGCCCAGGGCGCGGTCCAGGGCCGGCTGGTTGATATCAATCAGCGAGACAGAAAAACCGTGCTGGGCAAATACATGGGCAATGCCATTGCCCATGGTGCCGGAGCCAATAACGGCGACGTTCATAAGTAGCGGAAAAAGAGTGGGTGGGATAAGTTGAGCGGCCAGATAGCCTGCTACAACAAAGCTACGGCAGCATTGGCTACCCGACTTTTTGTTTGAGGTCTGGAAAATATTTTTTCGATTACCATATCCTTTTAAATAACCCCCCCGTACAATGCCCCAGAGACACTTCTCTAACATTTTTCACCTCTCCTTATCCTTCTTTAATTTTACAAAGCCATGGGCAATCTCCTGTATATCATCGCCGTAATTCTGGTTATCATCTGGGCTGTAAGCTTCTTCGGCAACTTCTTCACCGGCGGTATTATTCACGTCCTGCTGGTCATTGCCATCATCGCCATCCTCCTCCGCGTTATTAGCGGCCGAAGCGCCATCTAGCGCAACCCGAAAAGGGTAACTTATAAAACACAGAAAAGCCGCACTGGATTTCCAGTGCGGCTTTTCTGTGTTTTCGAAAATCAATTTCAGCGTTATTTTCCGAAATTAAACAGGAAGCTAAAGCGAATTACCAGCGGTGGATATAACGAAGAAATAGTGTTGTCGAAATTGTATAGGCCGACAATATCAACCGCTGCATTCTGCCCCAGATACGAGCGGTAGCCAATGCCAGCGAGGGGCGTTGCCACCGTGCGCTTGTATTTATAGAAATACAGGTTGGCATCCTGGTCAATAAGCTGCGCGTTCGTTACCTCGTATTCGGCGTGCACGAAAAACTCCTTGTACACGATGTACTGCGCGAATGCTTTAAAGCCCAGGCTGCTGGTGTTGATGCTCTTGTCGCCGTTGGCCGTAAGAACATATTGCGAGTTGTTGGGTAGGCTGAAGCTGCTGTAGGCATACGAAATGCCGGGGCCAACTGCAAACTTATCCGTGATGCGGAAGCCGATGGCCGGAGCCGCACTCACATTGAACTGGCTCAGGCCGTTGTAGGAGCTGAAGCCCAGTCCGAAGTTGGTGTAAATGAACTTCTTCGTTGGCGGCTTGTCTTCGGCGCCGCCGGCCTTCGTGGCCTTGCGGTTGGGGAAATCCAGGCCCGAAGGGGCGTCAGGCGTCGATTGTACCGGGGCGCTGAAAGTCGGCTCGGGAGTGGATTCGGGGGCTGGGGTGGCGGGCACCGGCGTGGGCCGGGGTGGGGCCGGCTGCGGCGCGGGCGGGGCCGTGTTCAGCACGGGCTTGTCCTGGGCCTGGGCCCGGAAAGCGGGCAGCCCAGCCGCCGCAACTACCAGCAGTACCGGAAACAAATGACGTTTCATGCGAAGGATTAAAAAAGAAGGTAAGTAGGGTGACGGGGCGTAGCCGGATAACGAAAGCGGCCGGAAAATTATTCATTTTCCGGCCGCCATTCGTCGATTGATTAAGCCAATTGGTACATTTTCTGGCGCTGGGCTTTCAGCGTTTCATCGGCCAGATACTCTTCGTAGTTCATCCGGCGGTCGATGATGCCATCGGGCGTGAGCTCGATGATGCGGTTGGCCACAGTTTCGATAAACTGCAAGTCGTGCGAGGCGAAAATGAGCGAGCCGGAGAATTCCTTCAGGCCGTTGTTCAGGGCCTGAATACTTTCCAGGTCCAAGTGGTTCGTCGGGTCATCCAGTACCAGCACGTTGCCGCTTTCCAACATCATTTTGGAGAGCATGCAGCGAACTTTCTCGCCGCCGCTCAGCACGTTGGGCTTTTTCTGCGACTCCTCGCCCGAAAAAAGCATCCGGCCCAGCCAGCCGCGCACAAAGCTCTCGTCCTTCTCCACCGAGTACTGGCGCAGCCAGTCCACCAGGTTCATGTTGTCGGCCTGGAAGAAGGAGCTGTTTTCCTTGGGGAAATAGCTGGGGGTGATGGTGGTCCCCCACTTATACTCGCCCTTGTCGGGCGTGGCTTCACCAAAAATAATATCGAACAGGAGGGAGGCCGCCCGGTCGTCGCGGCCCACGATGGCCACCTTATCGCCCTTATCCAGCGTGAACGACACGTTTTTCAGTACCGACTGGCCGTCTACGGTCTTGGCCACGCCATTCACTTCCAGCAGCTGGTTGCCGGCTTCGCGCTCGGGCTTGAAAGCAATGTAGGGGTAGCGGCGCGACGACGGTTTGATTTCCTCCAGCGTGAGCTTTTGCAGCAGCTTTTGGCGGCTGGTAGCCTGCTTCGATTTTGAGGCGTTGGCCGAGAAGCGGCGCACAAACTCTTCGAGCTCCTTGCGCTTGTCCTCCGTTTTCTTGTTCACGTCCTGGCGTTGGCGCAGGGCCAGCTGGCTGCTCTCGTACCAGAAGTTGTAGTTGCCGGGGTACATCGTGATTTTCGAGAAGTCCAAATCGGCCATGTAGTTACACACGGCGTCGAGGAAGTGGCGGTCGTGGCTCACCACAATCACCGTGTTCTGAAACGAGTCGAGGAAGTTTTCCAGCCAGAGCACGCTCTCCGCGTCCAGGTTGTTGGTCGGTTCGTCGAGCAGCAGCACGTCGGGGTTGCCAAACAGGGCCTGGGCCAGCAGCACGCGTACCTTTTCGCTGGCGCCGAGGTCCGACATCAGCGAGTAGTGCTTGTCTTCGGTGATGCCGAGGCCGGAGAGCAGCTCGGCTGCCTCGTAGTCGGCGTTCCAGCCTTCGAGGTCGGCAAATTCGCCTTCCAGAATGGCGGCGCGCTCGCCGTCGGCGTCCGTGAAGTCGGCCTTGGCGTAGAGGGCATCCTTCTCGCTCATCACCGCATACAGGCGCTGGTGGCCCTGAATCACGGTCTGCAGCACGGGCTGGTCGTCGTAGGCAAACTGGTTCTGCTTCAGCACGGCCAGTCGTTGGCCGGCCGGCATCTCCACCGAGCCGGTGTTCGGCTCCAGCTCACCCGACAGGATTTTCAGGAACGTGGACTTGCCCGCCCCATTGGCCCCGATGAGGCCATAGCAGTTGCCCGGCAGGAATTTAACGGTAACGTCTTCAAACAGGATGCGCTTGCCGTAGCGCAGGCTCACATTGGTGGTCGAAATCATTCAGTCAGAAAATAGTAGCTCACAAAAGCCGCGCATTGGCACGCGGCAGCCCGGCAAAATTACGCAACAGGACCTCCGTTGGAATCGTTGCGAAAAAAGTAGTTGCCAAGCCTCCCGAAAATAACTAACTAGCAGGGCAATTAGTGCCCGCAGCTACCCGCAACGGTCGCTGCCGCACCCGGCCCCACCCAGCAAAGGATAACCCTCCGCCACCGGGGCAAGTATAGGTAGTATAGTATTTGTGGCCGGCGCGCCGGCTGATTTCTCATTTTTACCTCTTACGGGCATGGCAGACAATCAATTGACTTCCGAAAGCAATGGCATCCGCATGGGCGCGTTCACGGCCGTCGTGCTGGCAGTTTATACCGGTATTGCCGCTGCAGCCGGATTTTTGGGTCAAATCGAAGCAGGTACGCTCGATATCGTAATTCTGGCGGCAGGCGTGGTGCTCTCCATTCGTCGCCTCAAGCGGGCCAAAGGGCGGCACATGTCGTATTTCCAGGGCTTTAGTACGGGCATCATCACGGCCTTGGCGGCCTCGGTGCTGCTGGGTGCCTTTTTCTGGCTGCTGGGCGGCATCAGTCAGTCTGCCATGCAGCAAATTCAGGCTCGGAACTTGTTCGGTGCAGAACTCGGAGTACTCATTGGCGGCCTAGGCATCATTTTGCTGGGCACCATGACCGGGATGGTAACGTCACTCGTTGCCATGCAGTATTTCAAAGCTTCTGAGCATCAGGCAAAAGTGAGTATGGAGTAACCGGATTTTACAGCATGATTATAAAAAAAGGCCCTGTTAAGGGCATTTTTTTGAGCTAAGTAGTATTACATTTTTTATATTTTATAAAATAAATTAGGCAAAGCAGAAACCGAATAATATCTTGCAGACGTTTCGGGGGAAATCAGCTCTTGGTTACTGACAAAAAGATATTTATTATGTTCAAGCATTCTCTCATCATCGTCTTTGTTTTAGCTTTCTTTTCGGCCCACGCTCAGATGTCAGACCGGCTTGCCGAGCATCCGACTGCAAAAATGACCGTAGCCCGGAAGTCCTCGACCGAAGCCGCCGCCATTGCCGAAACCCGGGAGATGACCAATCGGCTCCATCTCAACGAAGGCCAGTTTCTGAAGCTATTGCCCCTGAACCGCACCAGGCTGGCCGGCATGCACAACATCGACCAGCAATACCGGGCCGATGAGCCCACCCGCGCCGCCAAAGTCGCCGAGCTGGAGGCGCAGTTTGAGCAGGAATGCAGCCGTATTCTGACGCCTTCGCAGCTCAGCCAGCTGCAGCAGCAAAACGGGCAGCCCAATGATGGCCCTTCCAATGCCGGTAACGGCCTCGGCTAAAAAAAACTATTAAACGAAAAGGGCCCGCCAGATTTCTGGCGGGCCCTTTTTTTATTTCGACGATAGCGGGTCGGTGAGTACTTCGGTGACGGTGCCCAGCGGCCCGAAGCGCAGGCTGATACAGGCGGCCCCCGAGCGGGCGTGGCCGGCGTCGCACTGGGAGCCGGGCTCCAGGTAGTAGTAGTACACTTTCTCGGTACCGGCGCGCAGCTCCTCCTCATCGGGCGGGCCGAGCAGGGCGTTTACGTCATCGGCCCGGGCTTCGTAGAGCTGCTCTTTGGCCTTGGTGAGGGCGGGCACGGCCGCTCGGCGCTGGTTTTTGCAGGCGTAGGGGTCGGCGCGCCAGGTAGCGGCATCGAAGCCGGGCACCTGGGGCAGCGCGTGGCCGCAGCCAGCTAAGAGGGCGCTGCACAGAGCAGCGCCGGCCAGTTGCTTGAAAAAAGAAGAAAAAAAAGCGGCTGACATCAGAAAAAAAGCTGAATAAACGTTTGGAGTTAATAGAGACTTAGCGAAACTAAGCACTATTTTTGGCTTGGTTGTGTATAGAGGCTCGTATTAAAATTATTCAAATCTCATATAGCTTTAATTATTTGATGACCAGAAAGTTTTTTTCTGCTATTGCGCTATTGGGTCTGTTTGCTGCCGCTAATCCGGTGGCGGCACAGGACCGAAAGGTAGCCGTCGAGATGCTGCCAGCTCCGGCGCGTCGGGCCTACTACCAGGTAGCTTTCATGCAGCAGGCGGTGGCAATGTATGCCAAAATGCATCTGGGAGCTTCGGGGCTGCCGTTGCCAGTGTTCCGGGAGGGGCTGGTGGGGTACTACAACCTGCGCGCGTCGGTCAACTACGCCGCTACCCCGCCGGTACTCACCCTGATTGACTTTAGCCAATCCAGCCAGCAAAAGCGGCTGTGGGTAATCAACGTGGAGAAATGCAAAGTGCTGTTTCATACGCTGGTGGCGCACGGCAAGGCCAGCGGCGAAGACCGGCCCCTGGCGTTTTCAAACAAAGACGGCTCGGAGATGAGCAGCCTGGGCTTTTATCGCACGGCCCCAACTACTTACGTGGGCAAGCACGGCCTGTCGCTGAAAATAGCGGGCATGGACCCGGGCTTCAATTCCAACGCGGCAAGCCGGGCGGTGGTGGTGCACGGGGCCGAGTATGTGTGCGAGGATTTTGTGAAGGCGCACGGCCGCCTGGGGCGCAGCCAGGGCTGCCCGGCCCTGCCAGTGGCTGAAACGGAAGCCATTGTGAAAACCATTCGGGGAGGCAGCGTGATTTACCTGCACGGGCCGGCGGGCGCGGGCTACCGGTCGCAGTGGCTGAACGTGGACACGGCGGCTTCGGCATTTGCCAGCCAGCTCGGCGCGGGGCGAATGGAGCAATAGAATAACCAGAATTCGAAGGGTGCGTTTAAAGCGCATCAGGCGTGGCACGTAGCAGTGAGCTATGGCTGCGCCCGTTTCTTTTTCACCCTTTTTATTTCCTGTTCCAGGCGCTTAAATCTCCGCTTCATCATTGCTATTATCGTGGCGGCGGTATCTCTGTTCGGCTACTTCTTCAACACCTCCAAAAACGAAGTGACCGGCGAAACCCAACACGTTAATATGAGCGTCGCCCAGGAAGTTGCCCTGGGGGTGCAGGCCGCGCCCGAAATGGCCGCCCAATACGGCGGCGAAAGCCCCGATGCCCGCGCCACCGCTGCCGTGCAGGCCGTGGGCCAGAAAATTATCAGCAGCACGAAGGCGGGCCAGACGCCCTACCGCTTCCAGTTCCACCTGCTGGCTGATGACCAGACCATTAATGCCTTTGCCCTGCCGGGCGGGCAGGTGTTCATCACCCAGGGCTTGCTCAAAAACCTGACTTCGGAAGGGTAGCTGGCGGGGGTGCTGGCGCATGAAATCGGCCACGTGGTAGGTCGTCACTCGGCAGCCCAAGTGGCCAAATCGAACCTGACCCAGGGCCTGGCGGGAGCTGCTACCATTGCTTCTTATGACCCCAATAGCCCCAATAGCCCCAATAGCCCCAATAGCCCCAATAGCCCCAATAGCCCCAATAGCCCCGGTAGCTCGGTGGCCAAGGCGGCCGTAGCCGCCGCAATTGCCAAGGTTATCGGCCTGCGCTTTGGCCGAAACGATGAGCTGGAAGCCGATAAGCTGGCCGTGGACTTCACGCCCAAAGCCGGCTATGACCCCCGCGCCATGATTCAGGTGATGAAGATGCTGGAGCAGCAGGGCGGCCGCAGCTCAACCCCCGAATTCCTGAGTACGCACCCCAACCCAGGCAACCGCATCGGCGAGCTGGAAAAGGAGATTGCGGCAGAATATCCGCAGGGCGTGCCAGCTGGCCTCAAGCAATAAATCACCGATTAATCGGTGATTTAGAAGTTAGGTGGTGTTAGGTTTTTGAAGTGGCCGTTGAGGCGCACCCGGTCTTTGAGGCGCTCGGTTTCGAGCACGACGGGCAGGATGGTATCGAGGTGCTCGCGCACCATCTCCTGGCGTTCCTGCTCGCTGGTGGTGGCCAGGAGCTGGTATTCCTGCTCGGTGCTGAAGCCGATGTGGTGGGCTACGTCGAAGATGCAGTAGTCGGGGGCCAGCTCCAGCAGGAGCTTGCGCAGGCCGAGGGCTTCGTAGAGCTGGCGCACCTGCTTGGTGATTATTTCGCGCAGAACCGGGTCGGGTACTTCGTCCTGCACCACGTCTTCGACGAGGCCGCCGGCGTAGAGCTTGCCGGGGGTCTGGCGGTAGAATTTGTTGATGCGGAACACGCCCACGGCTTTGGTCCGAATGTCGAGCTCGCCGCTGGCGTAGGTTTGCTCCACGCTGATGAGGCGCATTTCGGTGCCCAACTCGCTCAGGGAATTGTCGAGATAGGGCGAGATGCCAAAGGTGGTATTCTGCTCGATGCACTCGCGCACCAGCTGTCGGTAGCGGGGCTCGAAGATGTGCAGGTTCAGTTTTTCGCCCGGAAAAACGACCAGATTTAGGGGAAACAGCGGAATCAGGCGAGCCATGAGTAGCGAAACGGATAAGGGATGTAACTACCGGCTCAACAATCGGAACCGGTGGTTGGGTTTTGGGCAGCGGGCCGGAGCCTACGGCTGATGAAGCCACCGGCAAGGTAGGGGCGAAAGCCGAAACCCCGCCGGCCCCGCTACTTTTGTGCTCCATGCCATCTGCCAAGCTGATTCCCGACGTTTCCGTACTCCTCAAAAAAACCGGCCGCCTGCTGCTCCAAGTAGCGGCGGCACTGTTTCTAACTTCGTTGGCCTGGGTGCTGATTTACCGCTGGGTGGCCCCGCCCGCCACCTGGCTGATGCTGGACCGCCGCGCCCACGCGCCCGTGGGGCTGGGCTACTATGGCATTCAGGAGGAGCCCCGGCACATTCGCTACCGCTTCCGCACCCTGGATGAGGTGTCGCCCAGCGTGCCCCTGGCCCTGGTGGCGGCCGAAGACCAGCGCTTCCTCATTCACCACGGCTTCGACCTCGATGCCCTGACCAGCGCGGCCAAACGCAACTGGAACGGCGACGGCAAGCACATCGTGGGCGGCAGCACCATTTCGCAGCAGGTGGCCAAAAACGTGTTTCTGTGGCAGGGCCGCAGCTACGTGCGCAAGGCCGCCGAAGCGTATTTTACGGTTCTGATTGAGACGCTCTGGAGCAAGCGCCGCATCATGGAAATGTATCTCAGCGTGGCCGAAATGGGCGATTGCACCTTTGGGGTGGAGGCCGCCAGCCAGCGCTACTTTGGCAAGCCCGCCAGCCAGGTAAGCCCCGCCGAGGCCGCGCTGCTGGCGGGGGTGCTGCCCAACCCGCTCCGCTTCCGGGCCTCGAACCCCGGGCCCGTAGCGCGGGCCAAGCAGCTGCGGGTGTTGCGCAACATGCGCCGCCTGGGCGGCACGCGCTACGTGGCCGAAATGCTGAAATGAGCCGTTGGCTGCTCGCTTAGCCGCGTTTGGAAATTTTGTTGAAGGTGATGCTGCGCTGCAACGTCGATTTGAAGCGCGCATCAGTGACCCGGCTTTTGGCCTGGTGCTTGGTGGCGCGGCCCTGCACACGAGCGCGCCACATGCGCCAGGATGACGCCTTCAACTCGCGGCGCATCAGCTTGATAACGGCTTCTTCGGCGAGTCCGAACTGCGCCTCAATGGCTTCAAAAGGCGTCCGGTCTTCCCAGGCCATTTCGATAATGCGGTCGATGTCTTGGTCGGTTAAGGTTGATTCAGGCATGGGGTGGACGTTTTGTAATGGAGGTCGTTTAAGCACTGGCTGAGACATCAGTAGAACAGTCGTTGCGCCGTTTTGGCTATGTGCCGGAGCAATTAATTCAGGTTTTTTGCGAGATTGGGACATCATTTATCAGCGTAGCTTCACGCATTCAATAACCCAATGGCAACTCCAAACACGATACTCGGCCTGCTGGCCTGTCTGGCCGGTACGCACTGCGCCGCCGCCCACACACCCCCCAAAACCAGCCCGGAGGCGGCCCGCCGGGCCATTGTGCAGGTGCTCACCACCCAAACGGCGGCTTGGAACCGGGGCGATATCCCCGGCTTTATGCAGGGGTACTGGCAGTCTGATTCGCTGGTGTTCATCGGCCGCAAGGGCCCCACGTATGGCTGGCAGCCCACCCTGGCCAATTACCAGAAAAACTACCCCGATGCCGCCGCCATGGGCAAGCTGGATTTCAGCGGCCTGCGGGTGTCGCTGCTAGCACCGAGCGCCGCGCAGGTGGTGGGGCACTGGCACCTGGCACGGCCAGCGGCGCTGGGCGATTTGCAGGGGTATTTCCTGTTGGTGTTGCGGCAGATTGGCGGGAAATGGGTGGTAGTGGCCGACCACACGAACAGCCAATAGGCGGCCTGCTTGTATCGACGTGCTCGGCTGTGTTGCTACACCACCAGCCCCAGCGCCGCCGCGTGCGCCGCGGCCGCGGCGTATTCCGCTACCAGCAGCATGGGCACGTTCTCCCGGCCCAGCTCCTCCACAATTGGCCCCACCAGCAGGGCCCGCGCTGGCACCTGCACATCCCGGATGTAAATGGCCAGAATGCGGCTGGGGTGCCGCCGCACTACTTCGCGGTAGATGCGGGCGTCTTCCTGGCCGCTGTCGCCGAGGAGCACGAAGGGCAGCTGGGGGTAGGTGGTGAGCAGGTTGTCGATTTCGTGCAGCTTGTGGGCGAAATGGATGGCGGCCGAGCCCGTGACGCCGGGCGGGGGCGTGGTTTTGGGGCGGGCAATACTCAGGTCGCGCAGCAGGAGCGGGCCAGTGGGGATTTCGTGCAGCCGCAGGAACTCAGCCAGCAGGTCGTAGAGGTTCCACGGGCTGCTGCTGACGAAGAAAAACGGGTTGTCGGGCTGGCCATTGCGGCCCCGCTGGAGCCGGCGGTAGAACTCGGCCACTCCCTCAAACGGCTGTTTCGACTGCGCATTGCTGAACAGCACCCGGCCCAGCATTTTAAAAATATTGGTGGCACTTGTTTCGAATACCGTGTCGTCGAGGTCGGAAATCACGCCAAACTCGGCGCTGGCGGGCGGCACCAGCACGGCGGCCTCGGTGGCAATGGCCTCGGGTGGCAGCTTCAGGAATTGGGGCAGCCGGGCCACCCGCACCGGCACCGGGTACCAGAGGTAGGCCAGGGGCGCGGGCAGCGTGTGCGGCTCGATAACGAGGGTGAAATAGCCTTCGTCGTCGGTGGTGACGAGGTGTTGGCTGCCGTCGGGCAGTTCGGCGACGAGGTCGGCCCCGGCTACTTCGCGGCTGTTGAAGCGCCGTACCATGCTGCGGAAATTGCGCCAGCGCGAGTCGGTGGCGGTGGCGGCGGTCAGGCCGGGGTCGGCCAGGAGGCGGCCTTTGATATAAAACTTCGCGGCGGTGCCATAGCTGCGGTAAGCGTCAATCTGGAGGGGCCGCAGCCAGCCGCGCCGGGCCGAAAAGCGGGTGAATAAATGGTCGGTCCACTCGGTGAGACTGGAAAGGGCAACAGGCAGCTTCATGGGGCAAACCTACGGCGGATAGCTGTAGCGCGGAATTTTAGTCCGCGTGGCCGCACGACAATTGAACGGCGCGGGCGACGCGGACCAAAAGTTCGCGCTACGGCGGCATGGCCGCGAATTGCCTTTTTTCGTAAAAACCCGACGCCCAAATCCAAGGCTCCTACACTGCTATCCATGTCCACCGCTGCCCACCCCAAAACCCGCAAAAAGTTGCTTCAGCCGCAGGAAGAAGCGCATATTGTGTACAAAGACCCCGCCCGGCAGGCCGAAATGGCCGGCCTGCGCTACGCCACCGACCAGGGCCCCGGCTTGACCCGCAAGCCTACCCGCGCCGGCCACTTCACCTACCACGACGCGAAAGGCCAGAAAGTAAGCGACCCAAAAACGCTGGACCGCATCGCCAGCTTCGTGATTCCGCCGGCCTGGACGCAGGTCTGGATTTCGCCCTCGGCCACCACGCACCTCCAGGTAACGAGCCATGACACCCTCGGCCGCAAGCAGTACCAGCTACCACCCGGCCTGGGACGAAGTGCGCAGCCTCACCAAGTTCTCGCGCCTGCGCACCTTCGGCGAAAAGCTGGGGCCGTTGCGCGAGCAGCTCAGCAAAGACCTGCGCCGCGCCGCCCTAGACCGTGAAAAAGTGGTGGCCCTGGTGCTCACGCTCATGGACCAATCTTTTATTCGCGTCGGCAACAAGGAGTACGCGAAGAAAAACGGCAAGTCGAAGCCCAGCTACGGCCTTAGCACCTTGCAGGATAAGCACGTCGCCATCGAAGGAGCCAAGGTCAATTTCAGCTTTGTGGGCAAAAAAGGGGTGCCGCACGATGTGACCCTGCACGATGCCCGGCTGGCCCGGCTGGTGCGCAAGTGCAAGGAAATTCCGGGCCAGCACCTGTTCCAGTTCTACTCGGCCGATGGGCAGCGTCACGCCCTGGAATCGGGTGACGTGAACGACTATCTGCACCGGCACACGGGCCTGCAGCTGTCGGCGAAGGACTTTCGCACCTGGGGCGGCACCGTGAAAATGGTGAGCTGCCTGGAAGCCGTGCTGAACGAAGAGCCGGAGCTGGCCCCCGAAAAAGTCATCAAGAAAGCCGTGAAGGAAGTGGCCATCGGCCTGGGTAATACGCCCACGGTGTGCTCAAAATACTACATTCACCCGCAGGTAGTAGAGCTGTTCAAATCGGGTCAGCTGATTGACTACTTGCGCGAACACGACGCCCAGGCCCAGGCCAACGACCCGCTAACGCCAGTGGAGCGGCTGGTGCTGAAAATGCTGGTCCAGGCGTGAGTTGGCAGCGGTGAGGCGCATCCTTACGCGCCTCACCGCTACTCTTCCGGCGGCTTGTCATAAGCCCGCTTGGCCGGCACGCTCTTTTGCGAGAAGCGAATGCCCCGGCCACTACCGGATGCTTGAAACTCGTCGTGGCCCGCGCCGCCGTAGATGCGGATGGCAGGTTTGCCGGTTGCATTAGCGGTGCGCTCCTCTACCATGAAAATGTCGTCGCCTGCCAAGCCTTCCAGTTGAATGAGCCTGGTTTCGGCGGGCAAAAAGGTGCGGCGTAATAACGGTGCGGCTGGAGTATCGGCTGCCAATGATTCGACGATTACCACCGTCGAATCGGCGTAGCGCCGGATGGTGAACCGCTCGGCCTGCGCCGTGCCGCCGATGCAGGGACGTTTGGCCAGCATCTCGTAAAATTCATCGGCCAGGGCGGGGAGGGCGGCGCGGCGGGCTTGCAGAGCCGCAATGGTGCGCGGGCCTTCGAGGGTGAAGGCGGCGGGGGGCAGCTGGTGTACTGCCCGGGTAATCACGGTATCGGGCAGGCGCTGCTGCATAGCCCCGGCGGCGGCCTGAAACTGGGCGCGGCTCAGGCCATTGAGGATGCGCTGGTCGAGGTAGTGGCCGGACGACATCAGGCCCGAGGGATTCTTATACCGGGGGGCAAACGTGGCCCAATGGCGCAGAAATACGTGGCCAATGAGCCAGCCGAGTACGCCATCATCGAGGCGGTAGAGCACCATGTCGCGGTCTTTGGGTAGGGGCACGAGGGTGGCGGGGCTGGCTTCGGTGGGGCTGGTTACGGCCCAGCTCCACTGGCCGGGGTGGCGGTCCCAGTCGCCCAGCCAGCCGTCCAGCAGGCGGGCGCGCAGCAGGTCGGCCGGGGCAAAGCGCTGCTCGGGGCTGGCGAATGCGGCGGCAAATGCCTTGGTGCTGTTGAGCACGGCGGCGGGCGGCGGGGTAATCGGGGCCGCTTTTTCTTCCAGGTAGGCCAGCTGGCCCCGGAAGTGCCGCAGCGAATCGGTCTGGAAAGCCGGGTCGTCGGCCCGCACGTAGAACAGGCGCGGCGAAGCGTGCGGCACCCCGGCGGCAGCGGCCAGCGGCGGCACCACTAGGGCGGCGTAGGGGTTGGTGGAGGAGATATTATCGCGCAGCACATTCACCAGAAAGCTGCCCCGCAATAGCTCCGGCGTGGCCCGAATAGGGTCTTTATCCACGGTGCGAACCACGTAGGTGCGGCCGTCGGGGTCCGTTAGGTTCAGGCTGGTGCTATTGAAGCCGCCGCCTACTTTGCCGGGGCGCAGGCCGCCGTGCCGCACGGTGCCCAGGTGCAGCACCGGGGCCGCTACCGGGGCCGCCCAGGTGGGGCGGTGGTGCCGGCCCACCAACGCGTTGTAGAGGCTGCCGTGCCGGGCATATTGCCGGCCGGCGGTGGCCCCGCGCACGCTATCGGCCGAGGCGGGTAGGGGCGTGGTGGCAGCGAGCCGGGCATCGGACTGAAAAAACTGCCTGCGAACGCAGCCGGTACCGAGTAGCCCAGCCAGTGCGCCTCCCATCAATGTATAAAAACGCAAACGGAGGAACATCAAAAGCAGGCAGGGTAATTATGGTTGAGCTTTGAACGGCAAGAAGGCAGAAAAGGCTGGCTGGGGGCCATGGTTATTCCGAATAAGTAGCGAATGTCGCCCTCCGCGTTCACCTCACCCCCTAGCCCCCTCTCCGAAAAGGAGAGGGGGCTATTTTATAGTGCTTAGTTCTGGTAATCAATAATTTATATTGCATTGCTAGGGCTAATGCCCCCTCTCCTTATCGGAGAGGGGGCCAGGGGGTGAGGCTAACGTACGAAAGGCCTATGCGTGTAACATCAGCTAATCATCATTAAGCCGGTTGTAGGCGCGATGTTTCTTTTTGGGCAGGCTGGGGCGCAGGTGGCTGGCGGCCGTCACGTCGGAGGCTTCGTCGAAGAGCTTGAGCCGCCGGCTGCTGCCTTGCAGCACCAGCTGGTCATGGCCCTCGCCGCCGTAGAGCAGCATGGGTATGGGCCGGCGGGTGGCGCTGGTGGTTACCTCAAAGATGTCATCGCCCCCCAGGCCGTCGAGGCTCAGCTCCTTGGTTTCGGCGGCGTAGTAGGTGCGGCGGAACCGGAGTGAGTCGCCGGCCGAAAGCTGGCTGAGGGCCTGTGAGAACACGCGTACGGTGGTGGAATCGGCGTAGCGATGTACCACAAACCGCTCGGCCTGGGCGGTGCCGCCCAGCGTGGGCTCGTGGGCCAGGGTGAGGTAAAATTTTTCGGCGGCCTGGGGCAGGGTTTCGCGCCGGGCCTTGAGGGCATTGCCGAGGCGGGTGCCTTCCAGGGCATACACGGCGGGCGGCAGGCGGCGCATGGCCCGCTCAATCACGGAATCGGGCAGGCGGCGCTGCAGGTCGCGGGCGGTGCGCTGGAAATCGGCCCGCGTCATGGCCGAGAGGCCGCGCTGGTCAATAAACTTCGCCTGGAATACCAGCGCGGCCATGTTGTTGTACTCGTTGCGAAACGTTTGGAACTGCGGGGCGATGAACGGCCGGGCCGCCAGCCAGGGAATGATGCCGTCATCGAACCGAAAATACACCTGGTCGCGGTCTTTCGGAATGCCGAGGTAGCGCACCCGGCCCCCGGCTTCCTCAAACGCGGCCCAGCTCCACTGCCCCTCGTGCCGGTCCCAGTCGCCGAGCCATACATCGAGCAGGCGGGCGCGCAGGAAGGCGGGCTGGTCGATGAAATAGGAGGGATGGTGGTACACCTTTTTGAGCATGGCCTCGCCCCCGTCAAAATCAACGGCCTTGGCCAGGTCGAGGGTGCGGGCGGCCGGGGAGTTATACTTCTCTTCGAGCAGCGCTAGCTTGCCCTGAAACTGGGCGGAGGACGTGCCCAGGCCGGTTTCATCGGGCCGGATGTACACGAGGCGCGGGTGGGTGTGGGGCACGCCGGCCGCCTGCGCCAGCGGCGGCACCGTGAGCGCACCGTAGGGAATGGCGGCCGAGGTGGCATCGCGCACCACGTTGAGCAAGAAGGTGTTGCGCAGCACCGGCGGCAGGGTTTTATAGGGCTCTTTATCGAGGGCACGCAGGGCGTATTCGCGCTGCTGATGGCTTTCCAGTGTCATGCTGATGCTTTGGTAGCCGCCGCCGGCCTTGCCTGCCGTGAGGCCGCCGGGGGCGGCCGTGGCTAGGTTCAGCACCGCTACTTTGGCGGGAGCGGCCCATACGCGGCGGTAGTGGCGGCCCAGAAAAAACCGGTAGAAACCCGAGTGACGGTCATATTGGCGGCCGGCCGTGGCCAGTACCGAATCGGCGTGGCCCGGCAGGGCGGCGGCACTGCCCGGGCCCACGTGGGCATCAGGCTGAAAATAATTGCGGCGGGCGCAGCCGCTGGTGGCCAGCCCCAGGCCCAGCAGCACCAGCAGGCGCGGGCAAAAACCGGGGTAGCGAACAAAAGGGTGAGGCATTCGGTAAAGGCAGGCAAGCGCGAATGAGCCTTTAACGCAACTTTCCCGTAAAGGTGGGCAGCGAATGGCTTCGGCTATATATTTCACTCGCACTTTCGTCGACAACTACTTGTTTTTTGGCCCTGAAGGGCTTTTCCTGGTTTTGGAAAACTGCTGCTTATGCCGGGCTTGACTGCTGAATGGAAACCGTGGGCGCGGGGCTGGTGCACCGGGGCGGCAGCCGTGCTCTTAGCAAGCTGCGCCGAGCACACGGCCCCGGCCGGGGCCGCTCCGCGATGGAGCACCGACTCGACCACGGTGCGCATGGCCGCCGGGCCGCAATACGCCCGCAGTACTGCCTGGCAGTTCTTCTTTGGCACCCACTACCGCAGCATCTGGGCCACGACGGTTACGGTGCCGGTGCTGCGGCTGGCCACCGCCGTGCCCGGCGGCCTGGTGCCCATGCAGGCAGGCGGCAGCTACCAGAGCCACACCCTGCGCCTGCACGCGCCCGACGGTCGGGAGTACGTGCTACGCTCCGTGGACAAGGATATGAGTGCCGCGCTCAGCCCCGGCTGGAAAAGAAACCTGCTGCGCGGCCTGCTCAAGGACCAGACCAGCGCCACGCAGCCCTTCGGGGCGTATCCGGCTGCCCAGCTGGCCGAGGCGGCCGGGGTGCTGCACGCCAACCCGCGCCTGGTATTCGTGGGGCCAGATGCCGGCCTGGGCAAGTTTAAAGCCGCCTATGCCAATGCGCTTTACCTGTTTGAGGAGCGGCCCGACGGCGACCAGCGCCTGGTGGCCAGCTTCGGCCATTCGCCCCGCGTGGTAAATTCGGCGCATATGCTGGCTGCCCTGCGCCGCTGGCCCGGTGCCCATGTGCCCGCCCGCGCCTTCCTCCGCGCCCGCCTGCTCGACTTGCTGGTGGGCGACTGGAGCCGCCGCGAAGACCAGTGGCGCTGGGCCACGTTTTCGCAGGCTGGCCGGGTGGCTTATCGGCCCGTGCCGCGCGACCGCGACCAGGCTTTTTTTCTGTTTGATGACGGGCTAGTGACGCGGCTGGTGTCGTGGTTTGCGCCCAAATACCAGACCTTCCGGGCCACCATTGGCCTGGAAAACGTGGATGGCCTGACCACCACTGCCCGTGCCCTCGACCGCACCCTGCTCACCAGCTTGAGCGCGAATGACTTTCGGGAAGTGGCCGATTCCGTGCGGGCCAGCCTGAGCGATGCGGCGCTGGTGCGGGCCTTCAACGCGGGGCCGCCGGAAACGCGGGCCCGCCTGGCGGCGCGGTTTGTGCCCATGCTGCGCGCCCGGCGCGAGCAGCTGCCCGCCGTGGCCCAGCAGTATTACGCGCTATTGAACAAGCAGGCCTGGCTGATTGGCACCGACCAGGCCGAGCGCTTTATTCTGAGCGAAGCCGGCGGCAGCCTGCGCGTGCAGCTGCTGGCCCGGCGCCCCGGCCGGCCTGATAGCCTCGTGGTGGAGCGCACCTACAACCGTAAAATCACCCCCCGGCTCGATCTGTACGGCCTGGGCGGCGACGACGTATTTGAGCTGCGCGGCACCTTGCCGCAGGGCATTGCCGTGCACTTCTATGATGGGGCGGGCCGCAACCAGGTCATTACTACCCCGGGGGCCACGCCGGGCGACGTAACCTGGTACACGGGCCCCGGCGAGCGGCTTACTTCGCGGCCGGCCGGAGTGCAGATAGAAGCCGACCCGCACCCCGAGCTCACGGCCAACGGCCGCGCCTGGCTGCACCGCTATAATTTGAGCGACTAGCCCGGGGCCGCCAGCAGGCCTGCTAGTGGCTCCCGGCCATCGAGGGTGCCCTCGCTGCTCAGCACCTGGAAGCGGGCAAATAGCTCCTCAGCGTACCAGTTTTCGCGGCGCGTAAGCTTGATTGCCTCGCGGTGCGTGGCGTCTTTATAGGCATATTCCCGCATGGCTTTGGCCGATTCCCACACGCTGAACGTGGCCTGCCGCACCAGTGGCAATTCGCCCAGCCCGATGGCGGCGCGCACGCCAACCGCGTGGGCCAGCGCCGCACTGGTGGGCTCTACGAATTTCCAGAAGCGCGGGGTTTTGCGCCAGCGAATGCTGGCCCGGGTCAGCACGGCTATGGGCGTATCGGCCGGGGCTGAAAGGGCATTGGAGCTGTATTCAAAAGGGTTTTGGCCGTCCCACAGGCCCTGGGCTTTGATGGGGGCAAGGCGCACGGTCCACTGTTCGGCGCTGCGCTGCTGGTAGGCCGCCCACAGTGGGTGACGACTGAAAAATGCGGCGGCCGAAGCCACATCTTGCCATACAGCCATGAAGCCGTAGCGGTCGAAGTTGGGCCACACGCCGAAGCCGTTGGCGGCCCCGCTGCCCAGCAGCTTGAAGAACTTCAGGCCCGGTACCTTTTTCAGGGTGGGGGGCGAGGTGCCCATCTGGGCCAGGCCCCAGCGCCGATGGCCGGGTTTTAGCGTGAAAACGGTAAGGGTGGTGTGCAAAGTGAGGTAAGCTTAAAAGGATAAAATCAAACCGGTTGTGCCGATAACTAAAGCTCCGATTGACCACCTTCTTACAACCTTCTATTTGAAAAAGTCTCGGAAGGATTGGCTTGTATTATCAACACTGGTACCCAGCCAAAAGCCTTGTTCTTTAGCTTTATCCGCAATACTTAACCCCAAAGAAAACAGGGCTGAGGAAATCAGAATAGCAAAAAAACTCTGCATGTAGAGGGGGCTTCCTTGTAATTGAGTTAACAAAAAAAGGCCGAAATTGCTTCCGGCCTTTAAGAATCACAGCTTCAAACTTACTTCACCTGCACCTGGGCGTGCTGGTTCACGTCGTCGTCCTTGCTGCCTTCGCCGGTCACTATTGCCCGCACGTAGCCGTAGGCGCGAGACAAGATGCTGCTGGGCGAATCCCAGTATTCTGCCTTGTCAATGGTCACTTTCAGGATGCTGATGCTGGGGTCTTCTTTGCCCTTGGGGAACCAGGCGCGCAACGGCTCGCTCCAGAGCTCGGCAATTTTTGCTTCGTCGCGGTAGGCATTGGCCTTGCCCGAAACGGAGGCGTACACGTTGCTTTCGGGGTTGGAGTAGCTCAGGTTTACCTGGCTGTCTTTCTTTACCTCGTACACTTTGGCCGAATTCACATCGGTGAGAAAATACAGGGCCTCGTCTTTGCCGGGGTTGATGGTGGCCATGGGGCGGCTGTGGAGGTTGCCGTGCTCGTCGGTGGTGGTGAGCATAGCCATGCGCACTTCTTTGATTTTACCGAATAGCTGGGTCAGGTCGTGGGTTACGGGCGACTTATCGGACATGGGGGAGGTTGTTGGGAAGGTGAAAGAATAGGCCGTGCCCAAACTGGGCCGGCGGCATATTGGTTTACGTCAGCCAGAGGGCCGGGGTTGAATAAAACTCTGGCCCCGCCCGTACCTTCCTGCCACAATGAACTTTCTGGCCCATCTTTTTCTCTCCGGCGCGCCCGGTTCGGCCCCGTATGCCGATGTGCTGCTTGGCAACTTCATCGCTGATTCGGTGCCCGGCCGCCAGTTCGAAAACTACCCGCCCGCCGTGCAAACCGGCATCCGCCTGCACCGGGCCATCGACACGTTCACTGACCAGCATCCCGTGGTGCGCCGCAGCACCCAGCGCCTGCGCGCCGCCGGCTACGGCAAGTATGCCGGGGTGATTTCAGATATGTTTCTGGACCATTTACTGGCCCGCAATTTCAGGGAGTTCTCCGCCGAAAGCCTGCCTGATTTCACCCGCCGCGTCTATGCCCTGCTCGCCGCTCGCGAAGCCGAAATGCCGCCCCGCGTGCAGCACTTCTTTCCCTACATGGCCCAGCAAAACTGGCTGCTGACCTATGCCGAAACCGAAGGCATCAGCCGCGCCCTGAGTGGCCTGAGCCGCCGGGCCTCAGCGGGCTCGGGCATGGAAACGGCCGCCACGGAGCTGGTTGCTAATTACGAGGAATACGAAGCAGACTTCCGGGCGTTTTTTCCAGAGCTGCAGCGGTATGTAGCGGGAATGCTGGACGGGTGAAAAACAGAACGTCATGCTGCATTGCGCGCAGCATGACGTTCTAGAAGAACTCAACATAGCCTTGGAGCCTATTCAAAATAGGCACTAAAAAGCACGTCATGCTTCGCTCTGCTCTGCGTGACGCCCTATTTGGATAGGGTCTTAGTGCTGGTGGCCGCCTTCGCCGTGCGCGTGGCCATGGGCCAGCTCATCGGCGGTGGCGTCGCGCACATCGGCCACTTTGCCGGTAAAGTGCATCACCATGCCGGCCAGGGGGTGGTTGAAGTCCATTTGCACGGCGGTTTCGCCGATGCTGATGACCTTGGCCTGCATGTGGTTGCCTTCGTTGTCGGCCATGGGCAGAAAGTTGCCGGGCTGGAGCATTTCCTCGTCCAGTTTGCCGTCGATGAGGAAGACTTCCTTGGGGATTTCGACCAGCGCCTGCTCGTCGTACTCGCCGTAGGCCTGCTCGGGGGTGAGGCTGAACTCGAAGGAGTCGCCCGGATTTTTGCCGTCGAGCTGCGTTTCAAACTCTTCGGGCAGGCCGCTGTGGCCGAAGAGAAAAACCATGGGCGCGTCGGCTTCGGCCGATTCGACCAATACTTTTTCCTGGTTTTCGTCGGTTACGCTGAGGTCGTAAGTAATGGTGACGACTTTTTTATCGCTGATGGCAGCCATGGGATTAAATTGGGGAATGGGGGAGAAGTTAGCGCCAGCCCGGACGGCTGATGCACAAAGAAAGGGAGTTCTGCCGGGAACGGCGGGCAAATCCAGGAAAATAAAAACGTCATGTTGAGCGAGGTCGAAGCATGTCTGCCGCGCAAGTAATTCTTTCTTATTAGAGTAAGGTTTCGGCGGCGCTTCGCATGACGGTTCAATTTATCGGCTGCTCGCTCTAAGGGTTCTGTATGCGTTTAGCCTGCGTGGTTTTTAACCTCAGCTCTAGGTTGGTACCAGTCTGCCAATAGTTTCCGGTCAACAACCTGTCCCAGGCGCTGTGCGTACCGACTAAATACGATTTCTCATAACCGAACCAACGTATTTCAATCCTTTCCAATGCCTAAATAAACTTATAAACCACTGGTTGCCTTGCTACTAAGCGGTATGTTGCTAGCCGGTTATAATTCAAACTCACCGGCCATCCAGGACCAGGCTGTGAACAAAGAAGCAGTGGTGAATGCCGATTCGGCGACCCTGAAAACGGCCTCTGCCGATACCATGGGCGTGCCCGCCGGCTCCATTCCCACCATTGGCAGCCCGCAGCTGCTCTTCACGCTGCTGGATACGCACAACACCCCCGACGGCCTCGCCCGGAGCCCCGACGGCCGCATCCTGCTCTCGGTGCCCAACATTGCCGATAATAGCCAGCCAGCCGCCATTATCGAGATTGTGGGCAATGCCTACCAGCCTTTCGCCCCCAACCTCCCCCTGGAGCCCATCACCAAAAAAGCCGCCCCGATGGACCTGGCTTTCGGCCCCGATGGCAACGTGTACTACACCGAAAACCAGTACGAAAACAGCAAGAAATTCGTGTCGCGCCTTATGCGCATCAACATGAAAAACGGCAAGCCTGGCAACATCGAAACCGTGGTGGACAGCTTCGCGCTATCCAACGGCCTGGTGTGGAAGGGCAATTTGCTGTATATCACCGATAGCCAATGGGATATGCCCGGCAACGACAAGGGCAGTGCCATCCTGCGCTTCACCCTCGATGAGCTGAAAAGGTCCAATGGCCCGCTGCACCTCAAGCCCAAAACCAAGGACCCGCACGTACTGGCCATGTTCACGACCAACGAACGAAACCGGCGTGGACAACGGGGCCG